>NZ_OY760916.1:2935000-3241684 GCF_963664075.1 uncultured Desulfobulbus sp. | reverse complement strand
GGGTGATGGTTGCAAGGATATGCCTATTGTCGGGGAGAAGGTAAACAAGGCGTAGGTTGCCGTTTTGTAACTCCTTACCGCACATGGCTGTTATGTTGTGTGCTGATCTGGGGAATAACTGCGTTACAATTTCATGGCAAGGTATTGATGGTGACGGGTCCTCGCCGTTAATGGCGAGAGTCTTTCCCAGGGTGAGGAGATCGACACGGGTTATCGGGGCAAAATCAGCCTGTCCGTGGTGGCGTTGGATTGATGCACACAAGTCTTTCATGCTGCTGCCCCTTCGGAAACGTCGGTGGTAGGGAGGCTTTCAATCCAGGCATAAACGGCGCTTGCTTTCCAGCGAGCAGATCGGGGAGATAGTTTGACCGGCTTGGGGAATCGGCCTTCACTGATAAGTGCGTACAGTTTAGATTTTTTCTGATTATTTCGGATTTAGGGGAGCCCCTCGAAATCCTCCAAGAGAGGAGGAAATCAAAAGGTTCTGTAGCCAGCAATCGTGATATCGACGGCCATTCAACTGTTCGGATGGACTTTTCAATCCAGCATGTTGTTTCACCGTTTTCGGGTTTTGCGGAGCAAAATTTTTGATGTGCGCCCAGCCCCGAATATTTTGCTCTGCTGCTTCCAGGGAACCGTGGAAATATCTCGTATTGTACATGTGGCGGTCCATTCCCTGCATTAACCGGTCAAGCATGTTGCTTGTTCTGTGACTTCCCTTGTGCTTGTATGTCATTGAATAATCAACGATATTGCTCTTGATCTTTTTCAAAGGGGCTAGAATCACATCAGGATACGATTCGTATTGTGCTGCTTCCACAAGTCTTCTGATTTTTTGGGAAAATGAACGCCTTGTGGGGGCTTGAAAACATTCCCAAAGCGCTGTTGCCACCTCGATGAATAGCTCCCTGTGTTTTTTCTTGGATCTGTCGCGTATCTTAATGTAAATATGCAGAAAACAGGACAAGATGCATATCGATGGAAAAAGGTTGCCAAATGCATTTTTGGTTGCTGCCCAGCCGTCTGTATTCACAGTCTTTGGGGAGTACTTCGGTTTTAGATCCAGAGCCTCTTGCTTGAAGGTGCTGTAGCCTCGCTCAAGGTCGGCATTGTCTGCCTTTTCGGTAACGGCGACACCGAGTATACAGCCTTCAGCCACAGTTGTTGGGATATAGCACTTTTTGCCCCGTATTTTCGTGTGCTTTTCGTCGGCAACGAGATGCGCCGGCAGTTTGGCCGGTTCCTTAATGGTAGTCCCGACGATACTGAATCGTCCCAAGTGGCTTTCAAGCCGATACCAAAACGATGCATTTCTGCCGAAAACATGTGCAAGTGCCCAAAACGGTATATCAAATTTTCGTAGAAACAGGGCGTTGTCAATATCTTTGGTGAATGCTGTTTGATAGGGCATCACAAATGATGGACGTATGGTAAAATTCGTATTTTCCACTTCTATCCGTCGTATCCGGATGTTGAGCCTTATTGAGACGTAACTGTCTTTCATCCGATAGCCATGCTGGATCTCAAGCGGAAAAATTTCCGGACATCTGGCTATCATATCATCTAATTGAGCACGAAATTTCTGAGGGCACTCTACAGTATCGACATAGGTTTTATTGCAAAAGGGTGTACATATTGTACGGTTGTTTCTTGGGGATGTTTTGGCCATCTATACGTACCATAGGTTATCAGGGTGGTTTTGACGTGGAAATCAAATTTTCCCATAATAATCAAATGGTTGTTTATGTCAAAGCATCCCCTCCCCTAAATTCGAAATAATCAGGATTTTTTGTATCCAACAATTGACTCAACCTGCGTGAGCCTCAATAGTCGGTCGGGTGTGGTTTGGGGGAATTGCTGTTTTAGTTCTTTGGGAAGTTCATTAAAAATACGATCTTCGTGCATATACAGTCCTCCTGACTTCTGCTCCACAATTGAGCGGAGCGTTTTGGATTTGTGAGGACTGTACGAACAAATGGAGAATTTAACTTTCCACGTGGAACCTGGAACTTTCCACGTGGAAAGTTCCAGGTTATTCCTGGGTAGATAGAAAGGCGGTGGTATCTGGCTCTAGCTTTTCCTCTGCAGCTTTAAGGATCTCTCTGAGTTTAGTTTTTCCTAGCCGATGAGAGGGGTCTTTTGATTCTGGGAATAATTCCAAAGACCTTTCCTTTAAAATCTTTGCGAGCTTTTCCGGGTTAATTTTGAGTGGGCCTTTTTTGCTTAAAATGTCACAGTCTGGGTCGCCTTTCCACTCAAGGGCGAGGATGTGTGACAGTAGGGTTATAATTTTGATTAAGGTCAATCGTTCTGAGTCGCCAATATCTTCAACATGCTGTTGGGCTTGGATAGTATGGCCGTTTGTATTGGTCTCTTTGGTTAAGGTCTCGATGTCCGATTCTATAAAAATGGCGTCTTGTAAGCATTCTTGAATTTGTGTGCTTGACCATCCTTCCTTAATTTCAGTGTATTGTTCCCATGATATATTGAATGGGCTTTTTACGGTGGCCATTCTCAAGAGGGTTTTAAAAGGTATCTTTCCCTCGATGTCTGGGGGTGGTGGGCCTTTGTGGTTACCTCCCAGGGATATTCGCCCCCTTCCTAATATCCATGAGGGCTCTTTGTGAATTTTTTTTAAGGCCTCACCCAGGTCTCTGAATTGTTTTTCAAGGTTGGTCCAGTCGAAAGGGGTAAAATTTTCTTTGTCGTAAGCCGTTAAATAACCAGTTTTTACGAGGTAAATAAGGTTGGTTTCGGAGAATATTTGCTTTTGTAAGAGTTCATCCGTGCTTAACCATTGTTCCATTTGATCCTCAATTTTCAAATGATCCTCTGTGAGAACAAACACGGAAGCCGCCAGAGGAAGCGGTTTTCAGCGAAAATGATCAGTCCTCGCCTATCCGTGCCTGTATTCCCGGTGCCAGTCTTATTCTCCGGCTACTGCTTTTCTTCCTATTGGCACAATATCCGCACCGTGTTCCAAGTGGTGCAGGTGGTCGGCCCACCATTGCATCATTTCTGTTCGCTCCTGGATGTACTCACTTCGGTGATAGGCGGCCCTGATGGCGTTCTTCTCTTTGTGGGCAAGTTGGCGTTCGATTGCGTCCGGGTCCCAGCCTGATTCATTGGCTATGGTACTGAACAGCGCCCGGAAGCCGTGCACGGTTGCCTTTGAGTGGTAGCCTATGCGGTACAGGGCAAAGAGCATGGTGTTTTCGCTGAGGGGCTTATCCGGGTAGTGAATGCCGGGAAAAAGTAGTGGCTGATTGCCATGCAGAACTTTGAGCCGGTTTAGAATAGCTATGGCCTGCTTGGAGAGGGGAACAGCGTGAGGCGCTTTCATCTTCATGCGCTCGGCGGGGATGATCCACAGCTTTTTCTCAAGGTCAACTTCAAGCCAAGTGGCCCCGCGTACCTCGCCGGATCTGGCGGCGGTCAGGATGGTGAATTGTAAAGCAAGCTTGGTGGTGGTGTGTACGTCAGATTTTGTGAGGGCCTGCAGGAAAGCTGGTAGTTCTTCCGGCTTTATCATGGGGTGGTGCTTCACCTTGCGGGCTTTGAGTACACCCCGCATGTCGGCCGCCGGGTTGTAGGTTGCCAAGCCGGTTTGGATGGCATAGCGAAAAACACCGTTCATGATCTCAAGACATTTTTTTGCAGTCTCGCCAGCTCCACGGGCTTCAACCTCTCGAATTACCTTCAAGACCATGGGCGGGGTTATCTGGTCAACTGGTGCGGTACCAATGGCTGGAAACACATTGTTTCGCAGCTTGTTCATGTTTGATTTGGCGTAACCGGCTGACCAGCGGGCTTGACGGTGGTGGTGCCACTCACAAGCAACAGTCTCAAAGCTGTTGATCTTCAGCTTCTTTGCTTCTTCTTGGGTCTCGATAACGGCTTGCTTTTGTTGGCGGCGTTCTTCGGCAAGGTTGATTCCAGCCTTAACCTTCTCTCGAAGTGCCATCCGTTCTTTGCGGGCGGCTTCAAGAGAAAGGGTGGGGTATTCACCGATGACATAGGAAGTTTCTTTTCCTGCAACGGTATAGCGGTAGCGCCATGTTTTCATGCCGCTGGGGGCTATGTACAGGTAAAGGCCTTTACCGTCGGTGAGCTTGTATGCTTTCTTCTGGGGTTTAGCGTTGCGAACTTCTATTGCGGTAAGCATGTGGGGATCGCCTCTCTGTCAGGGGGAAGAGGAGAAAAAGCGGGTATTCGTGGAACGTCTTATATACCCGGTGTTATACCCGGAAAAATCACGGAAGTAAACGGGCTAAAATGGAGGGGTACGGACAAAAAGGCACAAAAAAACCCCGGAAAACCAAATGATTTTCCGGGGTTAAAAGACTTCCATGGAAGTCCATGGATAATAAAATGGTGCCGAAGAGAAGACTCGAACTTCCACTGGGAAACCCCAACTAGACCCTGAACCTAGCGCGTCTACCAATTCCGCCACTTCGGCACTGCGCTGGAAAATATACAGGTTTTGATGAGGAGTGTCAAGAATTTCTTTTGTGTTGAATCGGCAAATTTGATTTTTGTGATGAAAACCTCTTCGCATAAGGACTCTGCTGCGTGTCAAGCATTGCCCAAACATGAACTGTTTGCTTGTTTAGTCGATTTAGGGTAAGTATCCCCTTTTCATGGTCGTATGGGGTTTTCCAAGGTAACGGGATCCCCTGTTTGTGTTGTATCTGGATTCGTGCACGTTCAAATATGGAATTCCACTGATGTAGAATAACACGCTCAAACCAATAGAATTTGGACAGGAATCAGGTGGAATAGCCGTGGCAAGCGTTGAAAGGTTGGCGCGTGCTGGCGAGTTGGAACTTGAACTCAGTTCCATGTTTAAAGAATGGTCGCTCGTCAGGCGCATGCAGAGAATGACGGTTTGATCTTGGTGAGAGGCTGATTACCTACCTGGATAATTCAGGTTTTAGCCTTGAGACGAGGCCTTCAGAATTCAGAATCGAGAGGAACCATCCCCTGTGATGGCAACTTCCATGGAAATATATAGAGATCTCAGCGCAATAAAACATCCGTTCGTCCGTGCCCACGTCACTATCGGTAACTTCGATGGTGTTCATCTCGGGCATCAGAAGCTCTTTGAGCATGTGGTCACCAGGGCTCGGCAGGACCAGGGTACCAGTATTGCAGTCACCTTTGATCCGCATCCTTTAAAGGTGCTTAGCCCCAAAGGCATTCGCCTTATCTCTACCACCGAACAAAAAATTGAGTTAATTGAACGGGCGGGCATCGACGTATTGGTCATTATTCCCTTTAGTCCTGAGGTGGCGGTAACGACCGCAGAAGAATTTGTTGATCAGGTTCTCCTTGATCGCCTGGGTATGTGTGATCTGGTTGTAGGGTACGATTATGCCATGGGCAAGGGGCGACAAGGAGATACGGCATTTTTGGAACAAAAGGGTAGGGAAGAGGGATTCTCCGTACTTGTTGTGCCTGCGCATTATGAACAGGGAAGCCTGGTGTCGAGCACCCGAATTCGTGCGTTGGTGGCCCAAGGCAAGATGCGCGACGTCCGTCGTCTGCTTGGTCGATACTATCAGATTCGCGGTGATGTCCAATGGGGGCGTCAACGTGGGGGCAAGCTGTTAGGCTTTCCCACGGCGAATCTGAGCCTCTCTGAGGAGGACCTCTGTCCGAAACGGGGTGTATATGTCACCCAGGTTATTTATGATGGTCGGCAATATGGCGGCGTTTCCAATATTGGCTATAATCCAACTTTTGGTGATACCGGGCTGGTAGCTGAAACACATATTTTTGAATTTAACGCAGATATTTACGGGCGTCCGCTTAAAATAAATCTTTTGCGTCATCTCCGAGGCGAGATCACGTTTGACGGCATTGATGCCCTGGCCGCTCAGATCAGGCGTGATATTCAGGTGGCCCAGGAGGTCCTGGCCCAGGAGCGACAACGAAGACTGATCAGCTATCAGCAAGCGACGAGCTTCTGAGTTGGTTAAGTCCCTCAGCAAGACGGCTTCCTGTATTTAGGTTTTGCGAGGTCCATTAATTTTCACAAAGTCGTTACCTTGCGTCACCCATAATTATGTCTATACTATATGCCACTCAATGAACCTATGAACACCTTCATAGCCCAGTAAGATCTGAAAACAAGAGACGCCTTTCTCAACGGTATCTGTTGAGGAATGGGGCTCCTGGTTTTCTGACTTTGTATGTTGCCATTAATATTCCCTTGGGATGATGCGGTCAGCCGCCCCAAAGGGTTCAACCAGCAAAGAGAAAGGTTTTTATATGACGGATGCAAAAAAAACAGCCGACACCCAGGCTGTTATCGCAGAGCTTGAAAAAATTGTCGAGCAGAAGCCCAACAATGTTATGGCCCGGCATCATCTCGGTCTGATTTATCGTCAGGTGGGCCGTATTGAAGAAGCTGTGGCGCAGCTGGAAAAAGCTATTGAGTTGGATAACCAGTCCATGGAATCCATGATTAACCTGGGGGCCATCTTTTTTGATCAGGGGGATAGCGAGCGCGCCCTTGAGCTTAATGAGCGAGCCCTGAAGGTTTCTCCGGATATGGCTGAAGCCCATGTCAATATCGGTCTGATCCGTCAGCATCGTGGTGAGGTAGAGCAGGCTGTGGAGAGTTATAACCGGGCGCTGCAGGTCGACCCTAAACTGCTGACAGCATGGATCAATCTGACTTCGGCACATACCATGCTGGAAGAAGATGACAAGGCCGTGGATGCAGCCCGTCAGGCTGTGACCTTAGAGCCCGATTCGGCCATGGCCCGGAACAATTTAGCTGTTGCACTGTATTTCAAAGGGGACTTTTCAGAGTCGCTGCGGAACATGGAAAAAGCGAAAGAGCTTGGCTACAGCGTTGATCCCCGCTTTGCCGATGCGCTCAAAGAAAAACTGGCCTGATCATGAGCAGCAAGGCGGAAGAATTGCTCAGGCCCTGGTGCCCGTTTTGCGGGATGGATGTTGGCCGCCCGACGATGGCCACCCAGCGGCGAATGCGTGAATTCGCGCAGGGAACCTGCGAGTGTGGAGCTGTGTATGTCAGCGAGGCAACGGGTCATAACATCGGTGCCGCCATGGTGGAATGTCTGGTCTCTGCCTGTAACGATGAGTGGGATCTTGCCTGGGAACTTATTCCGGAAGATGACTATCTCACCGGCATCATAGAGGACTATGACGAGGTTACCCATCAGGTCATCCCTAAGCGTAACCTTGATGGTCGCGCCGTGCGCGGGGTGCTCTATTTTGTCCGGCTCCATCGCGAGATGGCCGAACTGGTTGAGCGGTTTGAGAACAAACAGTCTGAGCAGCCTGCTCTAGGTGAAGGAGCCGCACTCCAATCGCAAGCTGCTTCAGCCCCAGCCGAGGTGACGACTCCTTTTGCTAGCCCTGCGCTAGAACCGGAGCGTGATCCTAAACGCAAGAAAAAACGGGCAGATAAAAGGATCGTGAAACAGCTTGCGGAGGCGCGCGACATCAACGCCCTGGTCGATCTCTTTTTTGATGACAGCAAGGTCCTGCGCTATCTGCAGCGACTTTTGTACGACCCGACCCCCGGGGCCCGTTTTCAACATGCGTGGGTTATCGGCCAGGTCTGTGGACGGGTTGCAACCCGTGAGCCGGGAGCGGTTGCAGATCTCTTGCATCGTATGTTTGAGTCCAGCACCGATTCTGCTTCGAGCTCCTGGGGGATGGTTGAGACCATCGGTGCAATCATTGCAGCTCGGCCTGATATCTACGGTGCCTTTACCCGACATCTGTTCAACTTTATGGGAGATCCAGGAACCCGCGAAGGCGTTCTTTGGGGCCTGTGTGAAATTGCAGCGGTTAAACCAGAGCTCATTCGCAAATCCACCCCGTTTTACTCCTTGTTTCCGGTGCTGAATCACACTATTCCCGAGTTGCGCGGTCTTGCCCTGCGACTGTTGGGCAGGATTCAGGCAAAAGAGGCTGAGATGCAGATCATGGGATTGCAGTTTGATACAACCCCCATCACTATTTACGAACAAGGGCTGCCCGTGGAAACCACCGTGGCCGCATTGAGCGGTGAGGCGACCCGAAACATTCATAAGGATGACTCCAATGGCAACTGATAACCTCCAACCGCTTGAATCCATCGGTGCGGCTCCTAAATCTTCAGATCCTGATCTCGAAGATCCGGCAAAAAGAGACTATATGGAGGGGCGTAAGTTCTTTCAGGAAGGGGAGTATGCCCAGGCTGCCATATCTTTTCACAACGCTCTGCGCGGATTCGAGGAGAAAGGTGACCAGATCGGTGTGGCCAATGCGGCCGATCGACTGGGCGATGCCTGTCTGGCTCGTGGCGAATACGCCATGGCGCTGGCGAATTTCAAACAGGCGCATGCCATCTGTGAAAAGGAAGACGACAGTTTTTCAGCTTTGTCCATCAATAAAAAGATGGCTGCAGCTTATCGCAAACTTGGTGATCACGATAAGGCGCAAGAAATGCTCTTTGATATCCTTGAGCATTATCGCCTCACCAATAACCCCAAAGGGGCGGTTGAAGTCTTGACGCTTATCGCAGAGAGCTACAACGAGCAGGGCGATAAGGCAAGTGCTGCCGATGCCTATCGTTCAGTTGCGAGTATTCACAAGCGATTCAAACATGAGCGCATTGCTGAGCAGTTTGCCAAACGGGCTGCTGAGCTTGCGCAGGAAGGATAAATGTTTACCGGGATCATTCAAGGGCTGGGGACGCTTTTTGAAAAACGTCCCGCTGGCGGCGGGATGATCTTCGGAATAGAAGCCGATTTCGATCTGACTGATCCAGAAGAGGGCGAATCCATTGCTGTTAATGGTGCCTGTCTCACTGCTCGGAATATCAAAGGAAACCGGTTCTATGTCGATGTCTCGCCAGAGAGTATTCGGCGCACCGGACTGGGAACTCTGCAGTCTGGGAGTCGGGTTAACCTCGAGCGGGCACTGCGTTTAAGTGATCGACTTGGTGGTCACCTGGTCTCTGGGCATGTCGATACCCAAGGTCAGGTACGGGAGCGGCGTAATGCTGGAGATTTCACCCTGTTCACCTTTTCCATAGATGCGTCCCTGACGAAATATGTAGTCGAAAAGGGATCTATCACGATTAACGGGGTCAGTCTTACTGTAAACAGTTGTGAACGTGATCAATTTTCGGTCTCCATTATTCCCCACACCCTGTCGGTGACAACTCTTGGCTTGTTACGCCAGGGGGATAAGGTGAATCTGGAAGTAGATATCATCGGCAAATATGTCGAAAAATTGCTCTCGACAGATGCGGCTCGTGCAACCGCAGGAAGTCGAATAAATCCAGGATTTTTAGCCGAAAACGGGTTTCTGTAAGCAAGATCGTCGATTGATCACCAGATGGTGCAGGGCCAGGATTCGTTCGTTTTGGACCCAACTTAAGGGAAAGCATTCGTGCCTGCGGCGCGAACAGATATAATTATAGACTCTTCTTGCAAGAGGAAGGGTCTGGCAACGAAGGGGGCTCTCGCCACAGGCGACAGCCTGGAGAGGCTTGGTATGGCAGTCAGTTCAATTGAGGAAGTAATAGAGGATATCAAGGCCGGGAAAATGGTTATCCTGGTTGATGACGAGGATCGCGAAAACGAAGGCGATCTCTGCATGGCCGGTGAAATGGTCACACCGGAGGCTATCAATTTTATGGCAACCCATGGCCGTGGGCTCATCTGCCTGGCCATGAGTCCGGATATCGTGGATCAATTAGGTCTGCCAATGATGGTCTCCAATAACCAGTCCCCTTACGGGACCGGGTTCACCATCAGCATCGAGGCCCGTACAGGAGTCAGCACCGGCATTTCGGCCGCCGACCGTGCCCGCACCATTGAAGCTGCCGTGGCACCTGATGCAACTGCGCGTGATATCATCAGCCCCGGCCATATCTTTCCACTTCGTGCACGTGGCGGTGGGGTACTTGTGCGTACCGGACAGACAGAAGGATCGGTTGATCTGGCGCGTCTGGCGGGCATGCGTACTGCCGGCATCATCTGCGAGATCATGAAAGAAGACGGCACCATGGCCCGTATGCCGGACCTGGAAGTTTTTGCCAAAGAACATGATCTGAAAATCGCAACCATTGCTGATCTTGTGGCCTACAGGTTGCGCAAAGACGTTCTGGTCCGTGCAGCTGTTGAAGCTCGTTTACCCACTCAGCATGCCGGGGAGTTTCGGGTTATCGCCTACCAGAACGATGTCGATCACATGGAGCATGTTGCTTTGGTCATGGGCGATGTCAGCACCGATGAGCCGGTGATGGTTCGCGTTCATTCCGAATGTTTGACCGGTGATGTCTTTGGTTCCGCCCGCTGTGATTGTGGGCCGCAGCTGCATGCAGCCATGCGTATGGTTGAGCAGGAGGGGCGCGGGGTGGTCCTCTATATGCGTCAGGAAGGTCGGGGCATCGGGCTTGTCAATAAGCTTAAAGCCTACAACCTCCAGGATAACGATGGTCTGGATACGGTGGAGGCGAATATTCGCCTCGGCTTTAAACCGGACCTGCGCGATTACGGAATTGGTGCCCAGATTCTTCGCGATCTCGGCGTACGCAAGATGCGGCTTCTTACCAATAATCCCAAAAAAATCATTGGGCTGGAAGGCTATGGGCTGGAGGTCGTCGATCGCTTACCTATCGAGATCCCGGCTGAGGCAGAAAATAAAAAGTATTTGCAAACCAAACGGGATAAGATGGGACATATCCTCGAGCTGTACGGCGATATGCCGATGGGTTCGGTCACCAGAGATCCGTGATAGACTTTTAGGGAAAAAACATGGCACAATATATTGAAGGAAATTTACAGGGGAACGGGCGCAAACTGGGCATTGTCGTGGCCCGTTTCAACTCCTTTATCTGCGAAAAACTTTTGGAAGGAGCGCTTGATAGCCTGGTTCGATCCGGTGTCAACGGTGACGATGTAACCGTTGCTCGTGTTCCTGGGGCCTTTGAAATTCCATTGGTCGCGCAGAAGATGGCCAAATCGGGCAAGTATGATGCAGTTATCGTCCTGGGAGCAGTGATTCGTGGTGCAACCCCTCACTTTGACTATGTTGCAGGTGAGGTTGCCAAAGGTACCGCCCAGGTGATGCTTGATACAGGAGTACCGGTTCTTTTTGGTGTACTGACCACGGAAACAATTGAACAGGCCATCGAGCGTGCTGGCACCAAAGCCGGAAACAAAGGCTCTGATGTGGCTATCGCCGCCCTGGAAATGATCAATCTTTTGGAGAACGTTGGTTGATGGCCTTTGGCTTCAGCCCGTCTCCGTTCACCTTGTTTTTGTGATACAGCATGGGATTACGGCGTAAATCCAGGGAATTTGCCCTGCAGTTTTTGTTCAGCCACGATTTTCAGGGGGCCTCCTGTGCCCCTGAAGATGTGGCCCAGGATATCGATACCTTCTGTCAGTCTTTCGAGGCCGGGGAGAAGTCAATTGCCTATGGCAAGCAGCTCATTACCGGCATCTGCACAAACCTTTCGGACATCGATACTCTACTTTCCGCCCATTCGCATAATTGGCGAGTGGAGCGTATGTCGCTGGTAGATCGCAATATTCTTCGTATTGCCGTCTATGAGATGCAGTACTGTGACGAGGCCCCGGCGCAGGTGGCTATCAACGAGGCCCTGGAGATAGCCAAACGCTACTCCATCGGAGAGTCCGTGGCCTTTATCAACGGTATTTTGGATGCAGTTCAGGACGCGCTGCAGCCATAAAAAGGGATACCTTGGTACTCGCACTCTGTCTTCACAAGCCCCAAATTGATTGCCCAGCTTGCGGCAATCCTTTCAAGTACTCCCCCCTCTGTTGCCCTAGCTCAGGGCTGATTTTGCGTTTTTAGTAAAAATAGTGTACACATACAAAGGCCTTTGATCTTTTTGCCCACCAGGGTGAAAGGCAAAGGCCGGTGCGGTGTATTCCTGACCCTTGACCAGGAGCCCTCAAACCGATTGTTCGCGTGCGGCACGTCTTTGTCGTGCATCTGTGAGCTTGCTGCGGTGCGAGCGCTGTTTGTCGTCCTCTCATTTTTATTTCTCCCGGCCATGCTTGCCGGACTAACTAGAAGATCATTCATGACTGTTTCGGATTCCCATGCCAGTCCCAAACACAGCCAGGAGGTCGCCTCGCTGCTGCTGTTGTTTTTGGCACTTTTTCTTCTTTTGGCACAAATCAGTTATCTCCGTCCACTGCTAGCGCCTACGCCAGTTTGGCAGGTACCCGCAGCCAACTGGTGCGGTTCATTTGGGTATTATGCCGCTCATTATCTCTTTTCATTTTTGGGGATGATTGGTGTCTTTCCAGTCTGTCTTCTTGGCTATGCCATGATCTCCGTATTGCTGTCCCGGCCTGCTTCGAACAGGTTGCCCGCAATTGTTATCGGTTTATCCGGGATTATGATCAGCTCCTCCGGGCTCTTTGGTGCTTTCAAAGAACTCTGGCTTCCTCCTGGGTTTATTGAGCCTGGCGGATATCTGGGGACATTGGTGTGGCAACTGCTGCACGGTGTGATTGGCGACGTGGGAACCAGTCTGGTGTTGGTGTTGGTGTTAATTTTTTCTCTGATGGCCTCGGTGCGCTTTTCGCTCTTTGCCGTAATACGACGACGCCCCAAAATGTCCAGCCAGGAGTTTGAAGACGATCGACCGGAGGTGCGCTCCCCACCCGTCCGCAAGCGGGGAGAGCTGAACACCACAAAAAAAATAGAGAGGAACGCAGAGGAGAGGGATGAGACTGCAGCGGCCAAACCCGCAGTCATCCATAAGCCGGTGGTTGAAAAACGAGCCAAGACAGTCAGCCGCAATCAAAACGCGCAGCCCGTTTCTCTCAATAATTTCGAGCTTCCTTCCCTTGATTTGCTCGATGAGAAACCCATCGACGATTCAGAAGTCAGCACAGAACATTACTACGAAATCAGTGATATCCTCGTCTCCAAGTTGCAAGATTTTGGCGTGAAAGGGGAGGTGGCTGGTATCTCACCCGGTCCAGTGGTCACCACTTATGAATTTGCGCCCGCCCCTGGTGTCAAAATCAATAAAATTGTCACTCTGGCCGATGACCTTGCCATGGTGCTCAAGGTAGATAGGGTGCGTATTGTTGGCTCCATTCCCGGGAAGGCGGCCATTGGAATCGAAATCCCCAACCCGGTCAGAAAGACCGTCTACCTGCGTGAAATACTCTCAAGCCCTGAGTATGAAAATGCCAAATCCGAGCTGAGTCTGGCTCTTGGCTTTGATGTTATTGGAAGGCCCGTGGTTGCTAATCTGGCGAGAATGCCCCATCTGCTCATAGCTGGTGCAACAGGTGCTGGTAAGTCGGTTGCAATTAATGCCTTTATTGCCTCCATCCTTTTTAAGGCAAGCCCGGATCAAGTGCGTTTGCTGATGATCGATCCCAAACGAATCGAACTTTCTGTCTACGATGATATTCCTCACCTGCTCCATCCTGTGGTCGTGGAGGCTAAAATGGCCTCGAGGGCATTAATATGGGCGGTGCGGGAGATGGAGCGCCGATACCGGCTGCTTGAAGAATTCCGGGTGAAATCATTTGCTTCCTACAACAAGGTCGCGGAAGATAAACTCCCGTATATAGTCGTCATCGTCGATGAGCTGGCTGACTTGATGATGGTTGCCTCAAAAGATGTTGAGACCTCCATTGCCCGCCTGGCCCAGATGGCCCGCGCAGCTGGTATGCATATTGTGTTGGCTACCCAGCGTCCTTCTGTCGATGTGCTCACCGGTTTGATTAAGGCAAACTTCCCCACCCGTATTTCTTTTAAAGTTTCCTCTAAGGTCGACTCGCGGACCATTCTCGATGGTTCAGGTGCAGAACATTTACTGGGAATGGGGGATATGCTCTTTCTTCCTCCTGGGGCTGCAAAATTACAGCGTATTCATGGTGCCTTCATTTCGGAACAGGAAACCGAGCGACTTGTCACAAAACTGAAGGAGCAGGGCAGTGCAGAGTACGACGAGAGTGTGCTCCAGGTGGTAGAGGAAGAGCCGGAAATGGTTGAGACCGGAGAAGAAGAGTATGACGAGAAGTATGACGAAGCTGTGGCCATCGTGACGGAGACTGGTCAGGCATCCATCTCCATGGTGCAGCGACGATTGCGAGTAGGTTACAATCGTGCAGCGCGGATGATAGAGATCATGGAGCGCGAAGGCATTGTCGGTCCGGCAGACGGCGCTCGGCCACGAGAGGTGTTGGTGCGCTCATCCTATTCGGAAGAAGATTTATAGTCGCAGCCACTCGCCAGCACGGAACTTGACACCAATGCGTTCAGCAAAATAGTGGAGCCAGGGTGCTCGAGAACATTTTGCACAATGAGCGCATAGAGGGGGATGGTCAAAAAAATAATTTTGCTGAAGAGGTTGTCCCTGACTATGGGGCGTAACTGAAAAAAGGTACTGTAAAAAGAGTACCCTGGAATAAATATTAATCAGCATTGATCTGGCAGTTGTAAGTAAAGTCAACACTGAAAGAGCAGGGGGGAACTATAACTGCTTGCATTTTAACCAGGGTTAGGCGTACATTCCACTCACTCTCCCTTTCCGGGAAGCTCTCTGTTCGGAAAGGAGCATCCTCCCTTTAACATGCTCAAGGTATATGTGTATGACCTCGTCCCCAGTCGACCACCTGTGCCGCATTGGTGTGATCTCCTGCATGCAAAAAAGACCTCCTCTTACCCTCTCTTCGCGTTGTTCTTTCATTCTTTTGTTCTCAAAGCTCAAATGCTGTTTCCTTCATCTCTCCCCTTTGTCAACCGCCTTTTTTACGGGCTCCAAATCCTACAATGGGCGTAGGTGATAAGTATATATCCATAATTCTGATACTTTGCTTAAGTTTTAGTGTTCAGCCTTGTTTTTTCGACGATTTTTCTTGACATACCCCGGGCAACAAATTAAAAGATCATCACGACCAGAATGAGTGGCTGTTCATTTTTTTAAAAGATAATATTCGTCTGAAAAGACGTGTTATATGAGCATGTTGCAAAATTCGGTTATGGTGGAAAACGGATGGCTGCATGATCTGAGTATTTGTTTTTCTTGAAGCAAGAAGCTAGAGGTTATTGGCTGCCCAAAAACGGGCGCCATAAAGGAAAATCCAAGTGAGGAGGTAGTTTAATGCCAAGTTACGTAGATCCTTCAAAATGTGATGGTTGCAAGGGTGGAGATAAGACTGCCTGCATGTACATCTGCCCCAACGATCTGATGGTTCTCAATGTTGAGGCTATGAGAGCTTACAATCAGGAGCCGGATGCATGCTGGGAGTGCTATTCCTGTGTTAAGATCTGCCCGCAGGGTGCTATCTTCGTTCGCGGTTATGATGACTTCGTACCGTTGGGCGGCCAGGTTCATCCGATGCGTTCTTCCGATTCCATCATGTGGACGGTCAAATTCCGTAACGGTAACATCAAACGTTTCAAATTCCCGATCCGTACAACCGCAGAGGGTGCATCCAACGAGTACGCCGGTCAGACTGGTGCAAACCTGGATGACGAGTGCTTGCTGCTTGAGAGCAATCTGCCGACACCCACCAAACTTGCCTAATTTAGGTTGTTGGTGAACTGGGAATTACATAAACTTCTATTCTGAAAATTATTCTGAGGAGATAGAAAACATGGCATTACCGAATAAGCCGAAAGGCGAGCTTGCCGCCGTTGTCAATCCGGAAATCGTTGAGCATAGCTGTGACGTTCTGATCGTTGGTGGTGGTATGGCCGCTTGTGGTACCGCTTTCGAGATCAAAAAATGGGCTCCCGCAGACATGAAAATCATCCTCTGCGACAAAGCTGCCATGGAGCGCTCCGGTGCTGTTGCTCAGGGTTTGTCCGCTATCAATACCTACATCGGCGAGAATGCCATCGAAGATTACGTCAAGATGGTACGTAACGACCTGATGGGCGTTGTTCGTGAGGATCTCATCTACGACCTCGGCCGTCACGTTGACGAGTCTGTTAAGCTGTTCGAGGAGTGGGGTCTGCCCGTATGGAAGAAAAACGCTGAAGGTGAGAACCTCGACGGCGCCAAGCCTGCTCCTACCCTCCGCGAGGGTGGTACCCCGGTACGTACCGGTAAATGGCAGATCATGATTAACGGTGAGTCTTATAAATGCATCGTTGCTGAGCCTGCTAAAAAAGCTCTGGGCGAAGAGAATGTCATGGAGCGCGTTTTCATCGTCAAGATGCTGCTCGACAAAAACAAAGAGAACACCATCGCCGGTGCTGTTGGTTTCTCCACTCGTGAGAACAAGGTTCACGTTTTCACCTGCAAAGCTGCTCTCGTAGCTTGTGGTGGTGCTGTTAACATCTTCCGTCCTCGCTCCACTGGTGAGGGTAAAGGTCGCGCTTGGTACCCTGTATGGAACGCTGGTTCCACCTACACCATGTGTGCTCAGGTTGGTGCTACCCTGACCATGATGGAAAACCGCTTCACCCCCGCACGTTTCAAAGACGGTTACGGTCCGGTTGGTGCATGGTTCCTTCTGTTCAAAGCTAAAGTACAGAACGGTCTGGGCGAGTTCTACGCAAACAGCGATGCAGTCAAAGACGAACTCTCCAAGTTCATGCCGTACGGTCAGTCTGCAGTTACCCCTACCTGTCTGCGTAACCATCTCATGATCAACGAGCTGGCTGCCGGCCGTGGTCCGATCTACATGGCTACCGACGTTGCTCTGAATGCATTCTTGGATGCACAGCGTGAAGCTGGTAAAGACGAGAAGGCTGTTAAGAAATTCTGGAAACACCTCGAGTCTGAGGCTTGGGAAGACTTCCTCGATATGTCTGTTGGTCAGGCTGGTCTCTGGGCCGGTGCTAACGTAGAGCCTGAGAAAGTAGGGTCTGAGATCATGCCGACCGAACCCTACATGCTCGGATCTCACTCCGGTTGTTGTGGTATCTGGACTTCTGGTCCGGAAGAGGATTGGGTACCTTCAGTAGATGGTCCTCGTTCTCACCAGTACAAATGGGGTTATAACCGCATGACCACCGTTAACGGTCTGTTCACTGCTGGTGACGGTGTTGGTGCTTCCGGTCATAAGTTCTCTTCCGGATCCCATGCTGAGGGTCGTATCTGTGCAAAACAGATGGTTAAGTACTGCCGCGATAACGCAGACTTCACCCCTGAGTTGGCTCAGACCGCTCAAGAGCTGGCTGACGAGATCTACGCACCGGTTAAACTCTACGAAGAGTTCAAAGATGCATCTACCGCCGCAGACGTTAACCCCAACTACATCAAACCTGCTGGTATGATGATGCGTCTGATGAAAGCCACCGATGAGTACGGTGGTGGTGTTGCTACCTACTACATGACCTCTGGCAAACTGCTCAACATCTGTCTGGATCTGCTCCAGATGATGCGTGAAGATGCAGAGAAGATGGCTGCTGCTGACCTCCATGAGCTGATGCGTGCTTGGGAGAACTACCATCGTATCTGGTGTGTAGAGACCCACATCCGTCACATCGAGTTCCGTAAAGAGTCCCGTTACCCGGGCTTCTACTATCGCTCTGACTACCCGACCTGTGATGACGAGAACTGGAAGTGCTTCGTTAACTCCACCTTTGATCCGAGCACCAAAGAGTGGAAATGCGAGAAAGTTCCGTGCATCAACATTATCGAAACAGAGCCTTGGATCTGATTTCGATAAGACATTGATTGTCTAGTACGAATCTCCAGACTCCCCTCGTGGAGTCTGGAGATTTTTTGTATAGACTGTGATTTTGTTTGAGTTGATTCGAAAGATGAAGTAGCTTTTCTCATTTCGTATCAATTGAACCAGAAATCACCTTTCATCAATACCAGCAGTTATGGAGGTTTGGCATGAGTGACACTGCAGGCAATGGTGCAATACTGGTTGTTGGCGGCGGTATCAGTGGTATTACCGCAGCACTCGAAGCAGCTGAGGTCGGGAGCGATGTCTTCATCGTCGAGAAAAATCCCTATTTCGGTGGTCGGGTAGCACAACTGAATCAGTATTTCCCCAAACTTTGTCCCCCCACATGTGGCCTTGAGATCAACTTCAAGCGCATCAAGGACAATCGTAAGATCAGAACCTATTCTCTCACCACTGTGAAATCAATCAGTGGCGGCCCAGGGAACTATGAGGTTCAGCTTGAGACTGCCCCTCGTTACATCAACTCCAATTGTACCGCCTGTGGCGATTGCGCCCAAGCTTGCACCGACGAGATTGATGACGAGTTCAACTTTGGCATGGGAAAAACAAAAGCCGCTTATCTGCCCCACGAGATGGCTTTCCCGCGTCGTTACGTGCTGAAGAAAGAAGCTTGCTCAGCTGCTAGCCTCGAAGCTGTTAAAGCTGCATGTAAATACAATGCAGTTGATCTGGATATGCAGCCCAAAACCTTCACACTGAAGGTCAGTTCCATTATCTGGTCCACCGGTTGGAATCCCTACGATCCCGAGAAGATCACCAACCTCAAATTCAACTCTTCTTCCGCCATCATCACCAACATGATGATGGAGCGTCTGGCTGCACCCAATGGGCCGACCCAAGGCAAGATTGTTCGCCCCGGCGACAAGAAAGAGCCTGAATCATTTGCCTTTGTACAGTGTGCCGGATCCCGTGATGAGAACCATCTCAATCACTGCTCCTACATCTGCTGCATGGCGACTTTCAAGCAGATTTCCTATATCCGTGAGCAGTATCCTGAAGCGCAAGTTTACGTGTTCTACATCGATCTGCGTACCCCAGGTAAATACGAGCACTTCCGCGAGAAATTCTCTGATGATGCCAACATTACCTTTGTCAAAGGTAAAGTTGCTGACATCGCAGCCGAGCGTGATGGTGGTGTAACCGTAATTGCCGAGAACGCGTTGACCGGTGCGAAAATCAACCAGAAAGTTGATCTCTGCGTTCTTGCCACCGGTATGCAACCGGCTCTTGGCGAGCAGGGTAAAGCTCTTGGCGTGACCATGGATGGCAACGGATTCGTCGTTTCCGAGCCTGAGAATGGTATGATCGCAGCTGGCTGTGCCAAATCCGCCGTCGATGTATACACCAGTGGACAATCCTCCACTGCAGCTGCTCTTAAAGCCATTCAGATCGGACAGTAGGAGGAACATCAATGAAGAAAGTTTATGGTGCTTATCTCTGTACTGGCTGTGGCATCGGCGAGGTACTCGATGTAGATGGTCTCAAAGATGCCGCCTCTGAGACTGGTGTCGCGATGAAAGAGCATGCCTGTCTCTGTGGAGCAGAAGGGCGCGCATTTATCGAGGGCGATATTAAATCTGCTGGTGTCAACACCGTTATCGTTTGTGCCTGTTCTCCCCGGGTTATGCAGCCGGAATTTGATTTCGGAAAAGAAACCATCACTGTTCGCGGTAACCTCCGTGAGCAGGTTGCATGGACCGGCTCTCTGACCGAGGAAGGTGAGGTTGACGAATTCCTTCAGGAAATGGCCACCGACTACGTACGTATGGCCGTGACCCGTGCTCAGAAAACCGAGCTGCCCGAGCCGTATCTGCTGGAGACCATCAATAAACGCATCCTGGTCATGGGTGGTGGTATCGCAGGTATCACTGCAGCGACTGAGGCTGCAAAAGCTGGCTACGAAGTTACCCTGGTTGAGAAAGAGGCACAGCTTGGTGGCAAGGCTCTTGGATGGCGCAAGATGTTCCCCACCAGCTATCCCTACAATACCCTGGAAGAGCCTAATATCGCTGCGATGATCGCCGCAGTTGAAGCTGATTCCAAAATCACTGTAAAAACCAGCTGTGAGGTTGCACGTATTGCTGGTGCTCCCGGTAAGTTCAACGTCACCTTCAAAGAGACTGGCTCCAAGGGTGAGTGGGACGCTCCGGCTAAAGTGACCGCTGATCAGCAGGATTTGATCAACAAAGGTGAGATGGAAGATCCCAATAAAGGGATGAAGAAATACACCGAGATGAATCCTGACGGAGAGACCTTTGGTTCTGTTGTTCTGGCCACCGGTTGGAAACCTGCCGATGTCTCCGAGTACGAACACCTGGGATACGGTAAGCTGCCCAACGTCGTGACCAATGCCGAGTTTGAGAAATTAGCTAAAAACGGCAAGGTTCCGGCTAAGGTCGCTTTCATCCAGAGCCCTGGTGGAAAAGACAACGACAAAGACTTTCCGTACTGTAACTCCGTTACATCCATGGTTGCCCTTAAACAGGCTTCCTACGTGGTCGAAGACAATCCGGAAGGTCAGGCCTACATCCTCTATCAGCATATGCGTACACCCGGCAACGCCGAGATGTTCTACAAAGGTATGCAGGCGCAGGATGGCGTCTTCATGACCAAGGCCTCTGTAACCGGTGTTGCTGAAGCTGGTTCCGGTCTGGTTGTTTCCGCTGCTGACACCCTCCTGGGTGATGATCTTGATATCGAAGTTGATATGGTCGTTCTCGCTGCTGGTATGGTTCCGACCACTGCTGCCGAAAACACCATCAACCTGGCCTATCGTCAGGGACCGGCCTTCCTGGATCTGGATCTTTTTGACGGCTATGCCGACTCTCACTTCATCTGCTTCCCCTACGAGACCCGTCGTACCGGTGTTTACACCTGCGGTGGTGTACGTAAAGCAGAGACCATGGAAGAGACCATCGACGATGCCACCGGTGCAGCCCTCAAGGCTATCCAGTGTATCGAGTCAGCCAACCGTGGTGTAGCTGTTCATCCGCGTTCTGGTGATCAGACCTACCCGGACTTTTTCTTCTCTCGCTGTACGCAGTGTAAACGTTGTACTGAGGAATGTCCTTTTGGCGCACTTGACGATGATGAGAAAGGTACACCGTTGCCTAATCCGACACGCTGCCGCCGTTGTGGTACCTGTATGGGGGCCTGTCCTGAGCGTATCATCAACTTCGCTGACTACTCCATCGACATGATTGGTTCTATGGTTAAGTCCATTGAAGTACCCGATGATGACGAGGATAAACTGCGTATCGCTGTATTCGTCTGTGAAAACGACGCTTACCCGGCTCTCGATATGTCCGGTATGCATCGCAACAAGATGAATAAACTGGTTCGCTTCATCCCGGTACGCTGCCTGGGTTCCGTGAACATGGTCTGGATTAAAGACGCTATGTCTTCCGGTATGGACGGTGCTCTGCTGCTCGGATGTAAATACGGTGACGATTATCAGTGCCACTTTGTCAAAGGTTCTGAGATCGCTAACCGTCGTATGGATAATATCGGTGAGACCCTTGGATCTCTTGGTCTTGAGCCTGAGCGTTGCGCGGTTCGTGAAATTGCTATTTCCGACTACGACAAGGTTCCTGGCATCATCGATGAGTTTGTCGAGGAAATTATCGAAATGGGACCGAACCCCTTCAAGGGCTTCTAAGTTTCGATTCTGTTATTTGCCTATCGCCGCTCTTTTATCAAGGGCGGCGGTTTTACCCCGATATTATGTGATACACTCCGACTGCGCGTAGATCACCACCTTTCATGACAGGAGGATATAAATGTCTATGAACGTGCAACCCGATCTTGATTTTATCAAAGCCATGAAGGAGGCGGGTGGGGACACTTTGAAACAGTGTTACCAGTGTGCGACGTGTTCTGTCGCCTGCCCGCTCTCCACCGATGATAATCCCTTTCCTCGGAAACAGATGATAATGGCTCAGTGGGGTATGCGTGAGCAGCTCTCCAATGATGCCTCTATCTTCCTTTGCCACCAGTGTGGCGACTGTACCGAGATGTGTCCCCGTGGCGCTCGTCCTGGTGATGTGCTTGGTGCGATTCGTGCCTATGCGTATCGCAGCCTTGGCTGGCCCACAGCCCTTGCAGACCTTTGCTCTTCAGCAAAGAACCTGCCCATGCTGATCGGTATTCCTGCCCTGGTAATTTTTGTACTGTGGGTTATTTCCGGCGGCATGCATATCCCTACAGCTGAGCATTTTGACAAAGCTGGTTACACTCAGTTCTTTGGACACTGGGATTGGCACCTGCTGGCTAAAAACGTGCTGTTCATTGATATCATAATGCTAACAGCCGCCGGTATCGCAGTGACATCGGTCTTCAAGGGAATTTCCAAGATGTGGAAAAATATGGAAGCATCCCTTGGTAAAAATGACGTTGCCTACCGTCCGTCCATTCCCCAGTTTATCAAACTGTTCCTCTGGCCTGCTGTTGTCGAGATCTTGCAACACACTCGTTTCAAAGAGTGTACGGTCAATGGTGACCGGGTTAAAGGTCATCAGCCGCTGATGTTTGCCTTTATCGGCCTGTTTATTGTAACTTGCTACTCGCTGTTTACCCAAGACGTCCTTGGTATCATTTGGCCATCCATGCATGGTCCGTTGTCCATGTGGAATCCGGTAAAATGGTTGGCAAACGTATCAGCTATCGCCATGATCGTTGGTATCGGCATCCTCTGGATGAACCGTTCTAAAATGGAAGCTGAGGGCAAAGCTCAGAATACCTTCTATGATTGGTTCCTGATTTGGATGATCATGGGTGTAGGTGTGACTGGTTTTGCTGCCGAGTTGCTGCGCCTGGTTGGCATCCCTTCTTTGGGCTATGTAGTGTACTACCTGCATCTGATCTCAGTTGCTATGTTGTTTCTTTATATGCCGTACACAAAATTTGCACATATCGTCTACCGTACATTCGCCTTGGCCTTTGAGCGGTACCGAGAGTCTTCTTACATTAAAAATCCGTTGAATCAGTAAGAACGGATATCCGTAAGACCTCGAAATAGCCTGGGAGGCAAAGCCTCCCAGGCTATTTCGTTTAGAAAAAAGGTTCAAAAGCTAAAATATAGCTTGCAATATAAATCAAACAGAGTATATTTGCCCCGTTCCTCGCTGGCGTAGCTCAATTGGCAGAGCACCTGATTTGTAATCAGGGGGTTGCGGGTTCAAGTCCCATCGCCAGCTCCAGTGGATATGAGAAGACAAAAGCCAGAAAGCGGCTGGCAAAGAATTGTTATCTGCTTTCTGTCTTTTGTCTTCTGATGATATGTGGAGGGGTTCCCGAGCGGTCAAAGGGAACAGACTGTAAATCTGTCGGCGGCGCCTTCGAAGGTTCGAATCCTTCCCCCTCCACCATATTTAGCAGCAGCGCATTCGCGCTGTGCAGGCAGCGTGAAAAAGCGGGAATAGCTCAATGGTAGAGCATCAGCCTTCCAAGCTGAGGGTTGCGGGTTCGAGTCTCGTTTCCCGCTCCATTTTTCGCGCAGCATCACATAGCTGTAAGCTGATCATAACGTTCATGTGCCCGCGTAACTCAGGGGTAGAGTACATCCTTGGTAAGGATGAAGTCATCGGTTCAAATCCGATCGCGGGCTCCAAAAGTATCAGTCGATTGGTAAAGGGATCGATTGAATCTAATTGAACTTTTGCCCAAGGAGACATGAGATGGCGAAGGAAAAATTTGAGCGGACGAAGCCGCATGTCAATGTAGGTACAATCGGTCATATTGACCACGGTAAAACCACTCTGACTGCTGCTATTACACGCGTTCTGTCCACTAAGGGTCAGGCTTCTTTTACCGACTTTAGTGAAATTGATAAAGCACCTGAAGAGAAAGAGCGTGGTATTACCATCGCTACTGCTCATGTAGAGTATGAGACTCCTAGCCGTCATTACGCACATGTTGACTGTCCAGGCCATGCTGACTATATCAAAAACATGATCACAGGTGCGGCGCAGATGGACGGCGCGATTTTGGTTGTAGCCGCCACTGATGGCCCCATGCCTCAGACCCGTGAGCATATATTGCTTGCGCGTCAGGTTGGTGTTCCGGCCATGGTCGTATTTTTGAACAAGTGCGATATGGTAGACGACGAAGAGCTCATTGAGCTAGTTGAGATGGAGCTCCGGGAGCTGCTGGACAAGTATGATTTCCCGGGCGACGATATTCCGATCGTTCAGGGTTCTGCTCTGTTGGCGTTGGAAAATCCGGAAGATGCTGACAAAGCAAAATGCATCTGGGATCTCATGGATCAGGTTGATAGCTATATCCCTGAGCCAGAGCGTGCTATCGATAAACCTTTCTTGATGCCCGTCGAGGATGTCTTCTCTATCTCTGGTCGTGGTACAGTGGCTACCGGTCGTGTTGAGCGTGGTGTTATCCACGTGGGCGATGAGATTGAGATTGTAGGTGTTAAAGACACCGCTAAAACAACTTGTACCGGCGTTGAGATGTTTCGTAAACTGCTTGATGAAGGTCAGGCTGGTGACAACATCGGGGCACTTCTTCGCGGTGTAAAACGTGAAGAGATTGTTCGTGGTCAGGTTTTGGCTAAGCCAGGTTCCATTACCCCCCATAAAAAATTTAAAGCCGAAGCCTACATCCTCAATAAAGAGGAGGGCGGACGTCATACTCCGTTCTTTAATGGCTATCGCCCTCAGTTTTACTTCCGTACAACTGACGTAACAGGTGTATGTACCCTTGAGGATGGTGTGGAGATGGTAATGCCAGGTGATAACGTGCATATAACTGGTGAGTTGATCACCCCCATCGCCATGGAAGTTGGTCTCCGTTTCGCTATTCGCGAGGGTGGCCGCACCGTAGGTGCTGGAGTTGTCTCCGAGATCATCGAATAAAAACCCTCGAATTTTCGAGTAGTTTTTTTGACGAATATGCAGCCGGGCTTTAGTTAGTCCGGCTGCTGTCACTCTGTAGAGCGAATTATGAGAGATAATATTACGCTGGCTTGCCAAGACTGTAAACAGCGGAACTATACTACCACGAAGAACAAGAAAACAGTTCCACATAAATTGGAGCTGAAGAAATATTGCCCTTTTTGCAAGACCCATACACCGCATAAGGAAACCAAATAAACAGGCCAGTAGCTCGAATTGGTAGAGCACCGGACTCCAAATCCGGGGGTTGGGGGTTCGAGTCCCTCCTGGCCTGCCACGCATCCACGTAGAGTGGATCATAGGTTCTCAGCACCACATAATGTCGACTAAAAAATCTAATAGATCAGGCAAACAGGGCGGCGAGAATAAAAAAGAGCTTGGTGACCGGAAGAGAAGCGTATCGTTTTCTCCTTCGGGTATCAAGCTTTTCTTATCCGAGGTCCAGTCAGAGTTTCGTAAAATTGTTTGGCCTGGAGTAAAACCAACCGCGGGATTGACAAGCTTCGTCATTTTGCTGGTCATCGTGATTTCATTGTATCTCGGCTCGGTCGATCTGCTTCTTGGGAAACTTGTATCAATCGTGCTGAACTGATTGACTACCTGGGAAGATTTCATGGCTAAAAGCTGGTACATCGTACACACACATACGGGCTTCGAGAATAAAGTCAAAGCAACGCTGGAAGAACGGATCAAGATGGCTGGGCAGGAAGAGCTGTTTGGCGAGATCCTCGTTCCGACTGAACAGGTTGTCGAGATGGTCAAAGGAGCACGTAAAACTTCTGAACGGAAGTTTTTTCCGGGGTATATCCTGGTCAATATGGACATGAACCAGCATACCTGGCATACCGTCCAGGAGACCCCACGAGTCACAGGATTTGTAGGGGTTAATGTCAGCCAGGCGAGCTCTGACACAGAAATTTATAAAAAGATTCCTTCCTTGACCGATAAGGAAGCGGACAAAATTTTAGGACGGATTGCCGACGGTGCCAATAAGCCTAAGCCTAAGGTGGTATTTGCCGAAGGCGACCCTGTCCGAGTTATAGATGGCCCTTTTGCAAATTTTCAGGGCGTCATCGAAGAGGTTTTTCCGGACAAAGGTCGTGTACGCGTCATGGTTTCCATCTTTGGTCGCTCGACTCCGGTTGAACTTGAGTACATTCAGGTAAGTAAAAACTAAGCCCTCGGTTAGACGAGGAGGTTGAGCAATGGCAAAAAAAATTCAAGCGTACATCAAACTGCAGATCCAGGCAGGGAAGGCTAACCCTTCTCCTCCTGTTGGCCCGGCACTCGGCCAGCACGGTGTAAACATTATGGATTTCTGCAAAGCATTCAATGCGCAGACACAGCAGGCAGGTGATACTATCATCCCGGTTGTTATAACTGTTTACTCTGATCGTTCTTTTTCCTTTATCACCAAAACTCCTCCGGCTTCAGTTCTGTTGAAAAAAGCAGCTGGCCTCAAGAGTGGGTCAAGTAACCCGAAAAAAGAGCGTGTGGCAGAACTTTCTCTCGATAAAATCAGAGAGATTGCCGAAATCAAAATGCCGGATCTCAATGCATATGACATCAATCAGGCTATTAAAATTGTTTCCGGTACTGCACGTAGCTGCGGAATCACCGTCGTAAAATAATCGGAGTCATTCGTACCTGTGAGCCCCCACAGCTTACCAGGGAGAATAAGGAGCGAACATGCCCAGACGTGGAAAAAATTACAAAAATGCCATTGCTGCGATCGACAAGACTAAGGTCTACGAACTTGCAGAAGCAATTGACTGTGTCCTGAAATCTAAATTTGCTAAATTTGACGAATCAGTGGACATTGCCGTTAGGCTCGGTGTTGATCCCCGTCATGCAGACCAGATGGTCCGCTCCAGCGTTATCCTCCCCAACGGTACCGGTAAAACCGCCCGTGTTCTCGTTTTCGCTAAAGGCGATAAAGAGAAGGAAGCGCTTGAGGCCGGTGCAGACTTCGCTGGTTCTGATGAAATCGTTGCCAAGATCAAAGATGGTTGGCTTGATTTCGATAAAACAATCGCCACTCCGGATATGATGGGCGAGGTCGGTAAGATCGGTCGAATTCTTGGACCTCGTAACCTTATGCCAAACGCTAAATTGGGTACGGTTACCTTTGACATCGCCCGCGTTGTAGGGGAGATCAAAAAAGGTAAGGTCGACTTCCGGGTTGATAAAGCAGGCGTTGTTCACGCTGCCATTGGAAAGCATTCTTTTGGCGCTGAAAAACTCACTGAGAATATCGTCGCTTTTATCGATAAATTGATTCAGTTGAAACCTTCAACTAGTAAAGGTATCTACCTACGCGCGGTCTCCCTGTCTACAACCATGGGACCTGGTGTGAAAGTTGATCCGTTGCAGGTTCGCTCACTGATCAAATCTGCCTGATTTATCAGGAGATTGCTTTAATATTGTCGTAATTATTTACTTCTAGGGAAGGTCATAGACAGCAGGCACTGGAGTTTAATAGTGGTTCGCCGCTACCTGCCGAGGCCAGATTTGGCAATGATTGGATTGCCGGTTTAAACTTCATTCCTCTCTCTGCTCTGAAGGACAGTCCCGCTCATTTAAGGAGGTCCAAGCGTTGAATCGCGATCAAAAAACTGACATCGTCAGTGCACTCAACGAAACCTTTTCCAAAGCCAAGTTTGCGGCAGTCGCTGACTATCGTGGACTGAAAGTGTCGGAACTGGAGAAACTGCGCAAGGATCTGCGCCAGAGTGACGCGCAGATTCAGGTGGCTAAGAACACCCTGCTTCGTTTGGCTGTCAAAGACACCCCATACGAAGGCTTGGCTGACTCGTTCACCGGAACCACGGCTATCGCCATAGGTTTCACCGAGCCCGTTGGTCCAGCAAAGGCTCTCACCACCTTTGCAAAAGACTTTGATAAATTCACCATCCGTAGTGCTTCTCTCGAGGGAAGTGCCTTGACGGTCAGTGATATCGAAGCGCTTTCCAAACTGCCGAGCAAGGAAGAGCTCTTGGCAAAACTGTTGGGTACAATGAATGCTGTACCTGGCAACTTTGTCCGCGTTCTTGCTGCAGTGCCGCAGAAGATGATGTACGCATTGTCTGCTATCAAAGATCAGAAAGATAACTAAAAAACAAAGACCTGCGCCTTGCGTAGGACAATGCTCTCATAAGCCTGGAGGAATGAACAATGGCTGCAACTAAAGAAGACGTAATCGATTTCATTGCTAATATGACCGTTCTTGAGCTCTCTGAATTGATCAAAGAGCTGGAAGAGAAATTCGGCGTTTCTGCCGCTGCTCCGGTAGCTGTTGCCGCAGTAGGCGGTGGCGATGCTGGTGCCGCTGCTGCTGAGGAGAAAACTGAGTTCGACGTTATCCTCACCGCAGCTGGTAGCGAGAAAATCAAAGTAATTAAAGAAGTACGTGCAATCACCGCTCTTGGCCTGAAAGAGGCGAAAGAGTTGGTTGAGGGTGCTCCCTCTCCTCTGAAAGAGGGTGTCTCTAAAGACGAAGCAGAAGCTATCAAAGGCCAGATTGAAGGCGTTGGTGGCTCCGTAGAGATCAAGTAATTTACTCTACCATTCGTCATCCCGGGTTATTATTAGCCCGTCAGCACATCACCCAAACAGGAAACGCTATAGGGCTTTTAGCCCCGTAGCGTTCCTGTGTTTGTAGGTTTTTCCTATTTTCAGGTCGGATTCTGATACAATTTCACTCGTAATTACAGTGAAATATTAAAAAGTGTTCTGCTTCAAGTGAATGAAAGTGCTTGATGTGGACTGTTTCGAGGAAATCATGAGAAGAGTACGTAAGAGTTTTGCTAAGACTAGCCAGATTTTGGAACCGCCCCATCTTATTGCGATGCAGCGGCATTCTTACGAGCACTTTTTGCAACGAGATATTGCGCCTGAGGAACGCAAGGATCACGGTTTGCAATCTATTTTCCAAAGTATTTTTCCGATCACTGATTTTAACGGCCTCTGCTCTCTGGAATTTGTTCGCTACAGCTTTGGGGAGCCCAAATATACAGTAGCTGAATGTATTGAGCGGGGCATGACCTATGAAGCTCCTTTAAAAATCACTGTACGCCTGATTACCTTTGATGTCGACGAGGAAACAGGAGTACAAACCGTCCGTGACATCAAAGAGCAGGAAGTATTCCTGGGCGCGCTGCCGCTTATGACCAGTGATGGCGTTTTCGTCGTTAACGGTACTGAGCGTGTAATTGTTAATCAGCTGCAACGCTCTCCAGGTCTTTTCTATACCCATGACCATGGTAAATCCCATGCTTCAGGAAAACGGCTCTACTCTGCCCGTATTATACCTGTACGTGGATCCTGGCTGGATTTTGAATTTGATATTAAAGACGTTCTCTACGTACGCATTGACCGTCGGCGTAAACTTCCTGTCAGTGTGCTTTTAAAGGCACTGGGGTATAACGACGAGCAGTTGCTCAATGAGTTCTACTACACCGATGAAATCAAATTCGACGGTGAAAAATATACTATCGCCTTTAACCCGATCACCTTTGCCGGTCAGCGCCTCAACAGTGATATTATCAATCCTGAAGATGGTTCGGTCCTTGCCAAGAAAGGTCGCAAGGTCACCAAAACCCTCTCCAAGAAAATTGGTACCCTTGGCATCTCCTCTTTCCCCATTGAGGCAGAAGAGCTTGAGGGGCGCTTTTTCGCTCAGGATATCGTTGATCCGCAGAGCGAAGAGTTGCTTGTTAAATGCAATGACACCATCACCCCGACCATCCTTGAGTCTCTGGCCGCTGCCGGGGTAAACACATTTTCTCTACTTTATATCGATGGTGTTCACTACAGTGAATCTTTTAGAAAAACTCTGTTGCTTGACAAAATCAAAGATACCGATGAGGCGTTGATTGAAATCTATCGTCGTCTTCGTCCGTCAAGCCCCCCAACCCTCGAGGTCGCGCAATCCTTTTTTGACAACCTCTTTTTTAATGCCTCGACCTATGATCTTTCCGAGGTTGGCCGCTATAAAATTAACACCAAGCTCAGTGTCGATACACCCATCGAGGTGCGCACTCTGACCCAGGAAGACATCGTCAAGAGTGTCAAACACCTGGTTCGTATCAAGGATGAGCTCAAAGATGGCGATGATATCGATCACCTGGGCAACCGTCGTGTTCGTACGGTTGGTGAGCTCTGTGAGAACCAATTCCGAATGGGACTTGTCCGGATGGAGCGTGCGATCAAGGAACGCATGACTCTGCAGGAGATCGAAACCCTTATGCCGCATGATTTGGTCAACCCCAAGCCGGTGACTTCTGCGATCAAGGAATTTTTCGGAACTTCTCAGCTCTCCCAGTTCATGGATCAGACCAATCCCCTTTCCGAGGTTACCCATAAACGGCGTCTTTCCGCTTTGGGACCTGGTGGTCTTTCCCGCGAACGTGCGGGCTTTGAGGTTCGTGACGTACATCCGACGCACTATGGGCGAATCTGTCCGGTTGAAACACCTGAGGGACCGAACATCGGTCTCATTGTCTCCCTTGCAACCTATGCAAAGGTTAACCCTTACGGTTTTATCGAAACCCCCTACCGTTATGTGAATGGGCGGGTCATTGCAGAGGATTATAAATATCTCTCTGCTCTGCAGGAAGAAGAGCATACCATTGCTCCGGCGAAGATTAATTGCGAGGGCAATCGTATCGCTGATGACTACCTCATTGCTCGTCAGGAGAGTGAGGTTGCCATGGTTCCTGCTGAAGATATTACCATGATGGATGTGGCCCCGAATCAGATGGTTTCTGTGGCCGCTTCTCTGATCCCTTTTCTTGAGAACGATGACGCTAACCGCGCACTCATGGGATCGAACATGCAACGTCAGGCTGTCCCGCTGCTCAAGACCCTCTCTCCGCTTGTTGGAACTGGTGTTGAGAAATACGTGGCCCGTGATTCAGGTGCCTGTTTATTAGCTGGTGGCGAAGGAATCGTCGAAGAGGCGGATGCTAACCGGATCGTTGTCCGTTATGACGAGCCTGGAGTAGATGGCTTTGACACTGGTATTGGTGTCTATCACCTGCAAAAGTATAAAAAATCTAATCAGAACACCTGCTTTAACCAGAAAGCACTGGTTCTGCCCGGAACCCGGGTAACCAAAGGGGATGTGCTGGCTGACGGTCCTTCAACCGAAATGGGCGAGCTTGCACTTGGTAAGAACGTAACCATCGCTTTCATGCCTTGGCGCGGATATAACTTTGAGGACTCCATCCTCGTTAACGAGCGTCTGCTCAAAGAGGATACCTTTACCTCAATTCATATCGAGATCTTTGAGACCATGGCCCGTGATACCAAGCTGGGCAAGGAAGAGATCACGCGTGACATACCCAATGTCGGCGAAGACGGTCTGCGCAATCTCGATGATTCCGGTATCGTTCGTATCGGTGCCGAGGTGCGCGCCGGCGACATGCTCGTTGGTAAGGTTACCCCGAAGGGGGAGAGTATGCTCTCGCCTGAGGAAAAGCTGCTGCGGGCAATCTTCGGAGAGAAGGCTGGAGACGTCAAGGACTCCTCTTTGCGTGTACCACCAGGTGTTGAAGGTGTTGTCATTGACGCCAAAGTATTCTCCCGCAAGGGCGTCGATAAGGACGAGCGCACCCTTATGATCGAAGAAATGGAGATCGATCGTCTCAACCGCGATATGGAAGACGAACTCCACTCCTTACGCAACGGTGTGCGCAACGCGCTGGGTGTACTCCTTGATGGTCGTGTTGCCAAAGGCGATATTGTCGATAAGCAGGGCAATGTGCTCCTCAAACTTGGAAAACAGCTCTCTCCAGAGGTCATCAGCCAGGTTTCATTTGCCGAACTTCATGATCTTGATTTTTCGGAGAAGGCTAAATACGAAGAAGAAATCGACGCCATTTTCAAACGCTACAATACTCAGGCCTCGATCGTTCGTGGCCGCTACCAGGGAATTGTTGAGCGCATGGAAAAGGGGGATGATCTGCCTCCGGGGGTGGTGAAGATGGTCAAGATTTACGTGGCCACCAAACGAAAGCTCTCAGTGGGTGACAAGATGGCCGGTCGCCACGGAAACAAGGGTGTCGTCTCCCGCTTGCTGCCTGAAGAGGATATGCCCTTTTTTGCTGATGGAACCACCGTGGATATCGTGTTGAATCCCTTGGGTGTTCCTTCGCGTATGAATGTTGGCCAGGTGCTGGAGTGTCATCTCGGTTTCGCAGCCAAGCGGCTGGGAGAACAACTCGGCAAACTTGCCAAGAAGATGGAGCTTGATTTCATTCATGAGCGTTTGAAGACTATCTACTCCGAGAAAGAGTATACCCAACTCACCGAAGGCGTCAGCGATGATGAACTCATCGATATGATGCGGAAAGTTGGCCGTGGTATCCATGTGGCCACTCCGGTGTTTGATGGGGCCTCTGAGGCTGAGATTCGCTCGACCCTGGTTGAGGCCGGAGTTGACGAGGTCGGCCAGTCGACGCTCTTTGATGGTTTGACTGGTGAGCAGTTCCATAACCAAGTCACCGTTGGCGTGATGTACATGCTCAAACTGCACCATCTTGTTGATAACAAGATCCACGCCCGGTCCACTGGCCCGTACTCGCTGGTTACCCAGCAGCCTCTGGGTGGTAAAGCCCAGTTCGGTGGACAGCGTCTGGGTGAGATGGAGGTTTGGGCGATGGAGGCCTATGGTGCGGCATACACGCTCAAAGAATTTTTGACTGTAAAATCCGATGATGTTGAAGGCCGAACTACCATGTACGAGAAGATCGTCAAAGGCAATAACTTCCTGGAGACAGGATTGCCTGAGTCGTTCCATGTACTGGTGAAAGAGCTGAAAGGATTGTGCCTTGATATCGAGCTGCAGGAATAAGAATCGGGATTTACCCCCGTATGTGATTGAGATTCCTGCCGATTAATCGGATTTATTTAGAATAGAGCATAGGTGAATACGTGGAAGAACTTTTTAGCTTCTTTGCAAAACCGAAAGGTCCCGTCAGTTTCAATAAGGTAAAAATATCTCTGGCCTCTCCTGAGAAAATCAGAGAGTGGTCACATGGTGAGGTGAAGAAACCCGAAACCATCAACTACCGTACCTTCAAACCTGAACGGGACGGCCTGTTCTGCGCCAAAATTTTTGGACCGGTCAAAGACTACGAGTGTAACTGCGGTAAGTACAAGCGGATGAAACACCGTGGTGTTGTCTGTGAAAAGTGTGGTGTTGAAGTCATTCAGTCCAAGGTTCGCCGTGAGCGCCTTGGCCACATAGAACTCGCAGCCCCGGTTGCCCACATCTGGTTCCTCAAGAGTTTGCCCTCTAAAATCGGGGCAATCCTCGATATGACCCTCAAACAGCTTGAACGGATTCTCTACTTTGAGTCCTATGCTGTTGTCACCTCTGAGGTCGAAGCGCTTCCTGTCGGCTCCCTGCTCAATGAAGAGCAGTACCGCAACGCACTTGAGGAGTACCCGGGACAGTTTCGTGTAGGAATTGGTGCCGAGGCCATCCGCGAGATGCTCATGGGGCTAGATCTCAAAGAACTCTCTGAGACGCTGCGTCGTGAGATGAAAGAGACCGGTTCGGTGACCAAACGTACCAAATATGGTAAGCGGCTTAATGTTGTCGAGGCCTTTCGTGATTCCGGCAACCGCCCAGAGTGGATGATCCTTGAGGTTATTCCGGTTTTGCCACCGGATCTGCGTCCGCTGGTTCCTTTGGAAGGTGGACGTTTTGCCACCTCGGATCTCAACGACCTCTATCGCCGCGTAATTAACAGGAACAACCGTCTTAAACGTCTCCTTGAGCTGGACGCACCGGATATTATTATCCGCAATGAAAAGCGTATGCTCCAGGAAGCGGTGGACGTTCTCTTTGATAACGGCCGTCGCGGGCGTACTATCACCGGACCCAACAAACGACCGCTGAAATCCCTTTCCGATATGCTCAAGGGTAAGCAAGGCCGTTTCCGCCAGAACCTTTTGGGTAAACGTGTCGATTACTCAGGTCGTTCTGTAATCGTCGTTGGCCCGCACCTGCGACTCCATCAGTGCGGTCTGCCAAAGAAAATGGCGCTCGAGCTGTTCAAGCCCTTTATTTACAACCAACTCGAACGTAAGGGCTACGTTACCACCATCAAAAGCGCACGCAAGATGGTCGAGAAGGGAACCAAAGAGGTTTGGGACGTTCTTGATTCCATCGTTCAGGAATACCCGGTTATTCTGAACCGTGCTCCAACACTCCATCGTCTTGGTATGCAGGCCTTTGAAGTGGTGTTGATCGAGGGTAAGGCTATTCAGTTGCACCCGCTGGTCTGTGCCGCCTTTAACGCCGACTTTGACGGTGACCAGATGGCCGTGCATGTGCCGCTTTCTGTTGAGGCACAGGTTGAGGCCCGCGTCCTGATGATGTCCACCAATAACATCCTCTCTCCGGCAAACGGTGGCCCGATCATTATTCCTTCCCAGGATATCGTTCTTGGTCTCTATTACATGACTCGTGAACGTATCGGTGTTTCTGGTGAGGGGTTTATTTTTTCCGGTCCCCAGGAGGCACGCATTGCCTACGACCACGGCGCTGCTCACATGCAGGCCAAGGTTAAGGTTCGATTAAAAAATGGCCTGGTTGATACCACGGTCGGTCGTATCCTGGTTGGAGAGTTATTGCCAGAGGTGATCCCGTTCTCCCTGGTCAATAAAGAGCTCTCCAAAAAAGAGCTGGCCTTCCTTATTGACTATACCTATCGCCATGGTGGCACCAAGGAGACGGTTATTCTTGCTGACCGACTTAAAGATTTAGGATACGAGTACGCGACCCGGGCCGGTATCTCCATCTGTATCAACGACATGAAAATTCCTGTTCGTAAGGAGGAATTTGTCGAAGAGGCAGAGAAGGAAGCAGCTGATGTTGATCAGCAGTACTCTGATGGTCTCATCACCGACGGTGAAAAGTACAATAAGATCATCGATATTTGGTCAAAGGCTACGGATAAGATCACCAAAGAGATGATGGACGAGATGGCGGTCGAGTTTATGGCCGACAACACCGGCGCCGTCCAGGAAATCAAAAGCTTCAACTCGGTCTACATCATGGCCGACTCGGGTGCTCGTGGCTCCAAGGATCAGATTCGTCAGTTGGCTGGTATGCGTGGTCTTATGGCCAAACCCTCCGGTGAGATCATTGAGACTCCAATTAAGGCGAACTTCCGAGAAGGCCTGAATGTCCTTGAGTACTTCATCTCAACCCACGGTGCCCGTAAAGGTCTTGCAGATACCGCACTGAAGACCGCGAACTCTGGTTACCTGACCCGTCGTCTGGTCGATGTTGCCCAGGATTCCACCATCGTACAACGCGATTGTGGCACCATGCGCGGTACCATGGCCGAGCCGCTGATTGAGGGGGGTGAGGTTATTGTTCGCATCGGTGAACGTATTCTTGGTCGTGTTGCCCTGGAAGACGTGGTCGACCCCCATAGCGGAGAGATCATTGTCGCTATGGACGAAGAGATCACCGAGGACCGTGTTGAGGCAATCGAGGCAGCCGGTGTGGATCGAGTCATGATCCGTTCCGTTCTCACCTGCGAAGCCAAACGTGGTGTCTGTGCCATGTGCTATGGTCGTGACCTTGGTCGCGGGCACATGGTCAATATCGGTGAGGCTGTCGGTATCATCGCAGCCCAGTCCATTGGCGAGCCTGGAACTCAGCTGACCATGCGTACCTTCCATATTGGTGGTACTGCCCGTGGTTCTGTTGAGCAGGCCGAGGTTCGCTCTCAGCGTGGTGGTAACATTCGCTACAAAAACCTGCATTCCGTTACCAACGCGGATGGGTTGCAGATTGTCATGAACCGGAATGCTGAGATTACGGTTCTTGATGACCAGGGACTTGACCGTGAGCGATTCCCCGTTCCTTACGGTGCCACTTTGCGCTTCCCTGATGGAGCATTGGTCGATCCCGGTTCCGTCATCGCTGACTGGGACGCTTTCTCCATTCCCATCGTGGCTGAAGTCGGTGGTAAGATTAAATACGGTGACGTTGTTGAGGGTGAGTCCATGCAGGAACGTGTTGACCAGATCACCGGTAAGGCCTCGAAGGTTATTACCACGGTCAGCTCCAACAAGCAGATGAACCCGCGTGTTACCATTAAGGACGAGCGGGGCCGCACCATGAAACTCTCCGATGGTGAGTTGGCTGCGCGCTATCCGTTGCCGGTTGGTTCGATTATCACCGTTGACGAACAGGACATCATCGGACCAGGTACCGTTATCGCGAAAATTCCGCGTGAGACCACCAAAACAAAAGATATTACCGGTGGTCTTCCCCGCGTTGCTGAGCTGTTTGAGGTGCGTAAACCAAAAGAGCAGGCCGTCATCACTGAGATCGATGGTCGGGTCAGTTTTGGTAAAGATCTTAAAGGGAAACGTCGCGTTATCGTCACCCCGGAGATCGGTGAACCCAAAGAGTATCTGGTTCCCAAAGCCAAACACATCACCGTTCACGAAAATGACTGGGTTGAGGCTGGCGATCAGCTGATGGAAGGTATCCGTCTGCCTAACGATATTCTTCGGGTCAAGGGGGCTGAGGAATTGGCGCGCTTCCTGGTCAATGAGATCCAGGAGGTGTATCGCCTCCAGGGTGTTAAGATCAACGATAAGCACATCGAGACCATCGTGCGTCAGATGCTCAAACGTGTTCGCATTACCGATCCGGGTGACTCTCGCTTCATGTTGGATCAACAGGTTGAATGGTGGAAGTTCCAGGAAGAGAACGAGCGTATGATGAAAGAAGGCTTACAGCCAGCCGCTGCTGAGCCGCTGCTCTTGGGTGTGACCAAGGCATCGCTGTCAACGGATTCCTTTATCTCCGCTGCCTCCTTCCAGGAGACCACCAAGGTATTGACCAATGCTGCGATGGCAGGGAAAATCGATGATCTTTCCGGTCTCAAAGAGAATGTCATCATGGGGCGCTTGATCTCAGCAGGTACCGGATTGAAGCGTTATCGGATTTACGAGGACAACTAACGAAATAATCACTTGACCTGAAAGGTCGAATCGGGTAAATACTCAATCTTTCATGCTTGGCCGCCCCTATGGGGTGGGGCTTGATCGTATATATTAAAGGAGCTGCTTGCATGCCCACTATTAATCAACTCGTCAGAAATAGACGGAAGAAACAGACCAAAAAAACCAATACTCCTGCTCTGCAGTCATGTCCGCAGAGACGAGGCGTATGTGTACGTGTCTATACCACAACACCCAAGAAACCGAACTCGGCGTTGCGTAAAGTAGCCAGGGTGCGTCTGACCAATGGAATCGAGGTGACTTCCTATATTCCAGGTATTGGGCATAACCTGCAGGAGCATTCGGTCGTATTGATCCGTGGTGGTCGTGTTAAGGACTTGCCTGGTGTACGTTATCACATTATACGTGGTACTCTTGATACCCTTGGTGTGAATGATCGTCGTCAGGGCCGGTCTAAATACGGGGCTAAACGTCCTAAATAATATCCGTTAGTAAGCCAAATAGGTTAGAAATATGCCACGTAAAAAACTGCTGGATAAGCGCCCGGTCGCACCGGATCCTCGGTTCAACTCAGTGCTGGTTTCCAAATTCACCAACGGCCTTATGGTCGACGGTAAAAAAACTGTTGCTCGTCGTCTTTTTTATGATGCAATGGATATTATTGGGACAAAAGTTGCTGATCAGGAGCCTCTCGTGATTTTTGAGGAGGCCATGGAGAATGTGCGCCCCCGCGTTGAGGTTAAGAGCCGTCGTGTGGGTGGTGCTACCTACCAGGTTCCTGTTGAAGTGCGCCCCGAGCGTCGTAATGCCCTGGCTATTCGCTGGATTATTGCGTTTGCTAAAAGTCGTTCCGGTCAGGCAATGTCGGAAAAACTGGCGGCAGAATTGCTCGATGCGTACAACAGCCGCGGTGCTTCCGTGAAGAAAAAAGACGATACGCATAAAATGGCCGAAGCAAACAAAGCGTTTGCTCACTACCGCTGGTAGTTCGGAAAAAATATACGAGAGGCTGTTTTTTTTCTTGACAAAGTGGCCGTGTTGGATTACCAACATCGGTCACTTTTTCGTGAGAAATTGAAAAAGCTAAAATAATATAGGTGTCCGACCGTGGGTGACGCAGATCCTTTGTCGAGGGTGCGCAATATAGGCATTATGGCCCATATTGACGCTGGGAAAACAACAACCACTGAGCGGGTCCTATATTATACAGGCCGATCGCATAAGATTGGCGAGGTTCACGATGGCACCGCTGTCATGGACTGGATGGAGCAAGAGCAGGAACGCGGTATAACGATTACGTCGGCTGCCACAACCTGCCAGTGGAAAGACTGCCAGATTAATATCATCGATACCCCAGGGCATGTTGACTTTACCGTAGAAGTTGAACGGTGCTTGCGAGTTCTGGATGGTGTTGTAGCTGTTTTTTGTGCAGTCGGTGGAGTAGAGCCTCAGTCTGAGACTGTCTGGAGGCAGGCTGATCGCTACCACATACCACGTCTTGCTTTTGTAAATAAGATGGACCGCATCGGGGCATCCTTCCAGCGATGTCTTGAGCAGATTGAAACCCGTCTAGGGGCTTCACCGGTAGCGCTGACGTTGCCTGTCGGGGCTGAAGATACCTTTGAAGGTATCATTGACCTGATCGAGCAGAAGATGCTGACCTTTGATGAAGATTCAAAAGGTCAAGTTGTCAGTGAACAAGATATACCGGATGCACTACAGGAAGAATCTACGGCCGCGAGAGTGGCGCTTATCGAGAAGTTGGCCGACTTCGATGAAGGCGTCATGGAAAAATACTTAAACGATCAAGAGATCGCTCCCGGTGAAATCAGAGAGGCGTTGCGGACAGCAACCCTTAAGCTGAACTTGGTGCCGGTGCTGTGTGGCTCAGCATTTAAAAACAAAGGGGTTCAACCTCTTTTGGATGCAATCACATGGTATCTGCCTTCACCCGTTGATGTTCCCCCGGTCGAGGGGATGGATAAGGACGGTGCGCCGCTTATCCGTAAGCCAGTGAGGAGCGAATCATTTTGTGGCCTGGTATTTAAGCTGCAAAGTGATCCGTATGTTGGGCATTTATCTTTTATCCGTGTCTATTCAGGTGAGCTGAAACTCGGAGACAAAGTGTTCAATCCCAGCAAACGGAAAACTGAGAAGATCTCGAAGCTAATAAAACTCCACGCAAACAAGCGTGAGGAAGTCGATCAGATCGGGCCTGGTGATATCGGTGCCGTGGTCGGGCTTAAGTTTACACGAACAGGTGATACGCTGTGTGAAAACGGCGAGAACATCCTCCTGGAAGCCATAGAGTTTCCAGAACCTGTCATTGGCATCGCCATCGAGCCAAAAACCAAGGCTGATGAAGGTGTGCTTGCCGAAGGACTTGAAAAAATTGCTTGGGAAGATCCTAGTTTCAAGATTTCTGCAAGTGAAGAGACAGGGCAGACGATTATTTCGGGTATGGGTGAGCTGCATCTCGAAATTATTGTCGATCGACTGATTCGTGAATTTAAGGTCAAGGCCAACATCGGTAAGCCACAGGTTGCCTATCGTGAGACAATTACCAAGGCTGCACATGCCGAAGGTCGGTTCGAGTCACTCGGAACTGGTAAAGAGCAGTACGGGCATGTTGAACTTGAAGTCGCGCCTGGCGAGAAGGGCAGTGGAAAAACGTTTCTCTCCAAAGTGGATGAAAAGCAAATTCCGGCCCCCTTTATCGAAGCCATTAAGCGCGGCGTCTTGGACAGTCTCGACAGTGGTCCCGTTGTCGGCTATCCGATGATGGATGTAACTGTCACCTTGGTCGGTGGCTCTTATGACGAAGAGAAGTCAACCGAGATGGCCTTCGGTGTCGCGGGTACCATGGCTTGCCGCAAGGCGGTAGGTCAGGCTGATCCGGTCTTGATGGAGCCGGTTATGAATCTGGATGTGGTTACTCCGGAGGAATACCTCGGCGATGTAATCAACGACTTAAATAAAAAACGTGCTCAGGTAATTGGCGTCGATGCTGAGCAGAACCGGCAGGTGGTTCATGCCAAAGCTCCCCTGGCGGAGTTGTTTGGTTATTCAACGGACCTTCGGTCCGCCACCCAGGGTAGAGCAACATTTACCATGATTTTTAGCGACTTTGCGATGATACCAGCAAAAAGCGCTGAAGCTATTATTCATAAAATTAAAGGCGTATAACGAGTATAGCCCGAGTTGAGGTGCAGAAGATGGCGAAGGAAAAATTTGAGCGGACTAAGCCGCATGTCAATGTTGGTACTATCGGTCATATCGATCATGGTAAAACCACACTGACAGCTGCGATTACACGTGTACTGTCAACCAAAGGGCAGGCTCAATTTACTGACTTTAGTGATATTGATAAAGCCCCGGAAGAGAAAGAGCGTGGTATCACCATCGCGACAGCTCACGTCGAGTATGAGACCCCCGGCCGTCACTATGCACATGTTGACTGCCCTGGCCATGCTGACTACATCAAAAACATGATCACCGGTGCAGCGCAGATGGACGGCGCTATCCTGGTGGTAGCAGCTACTGATGGCCCCATGCCTCAGACACGTGAGCATATCCTCCTGGCTCGTCAGGTTGGTGTTCCGGCTATGGTCGTCTTCTTGAACAAGTGCGACATGGTAGACGACGAAGAGCTCATCGAGCTGGTTGAGATGGAGCTTCGTGAGCTGCTTGACAAGTATGATTTTCCTGGTGACGATATTCCAATTGTCCAGGGGTCAGCACTTCTTGCTTTGGAAAATCCGGAAGACGAAGAGAAAGCCAAATGCATTTGGGACCTCATGGAGCAGGTAGACAGTTACATCCCTGAGCCAGAGCGTGCGGTCGATAAACCTTTTCTTATGCCTGTTGAGGATGTTTTCTCTATCTCCGGTCGTGGTACCGTTGCCACCGGTCGTGTTGAGCGTGGTGTTATCCACGTGGGTGACGAAATCGAGATCGTCGGTATTCGTGATACCGCCAAAACCACCTGTACAGGTGTTGAGATGTTCCGCAAGCTGCTGGACGAAGGCCAGGCTGGCGATAACATCGGCGCACTGCTTCGCGGCGTGAAACGCGAAGAGATTGTTCGCGGTCAGGTTCTGGCCAAACCGGGTTCCATTACCCCGCACAAAAAATTTAAAGCTGAGGCCTATATCCTCAACAAGGAAGAGGGAGGACGTCATACTCCTTTCTTCAACGGATATCGTCCCCAGTTCTATTTCCGGACCACTGACGTGACCGGTGTTGTTACCCTCGAAGATGGTGTCGAGATGGTAATGCCTGGTGATAATGTGCATGTGACCGGTGAGCTGATCACACCAATCGCCATGGAAGTTGGTCTTCGCTTTGCTATCCGCGAAGGTGGCCGCACCGTTGGTGCTGGTGTAGTCTCCGAAATTATCGAATAAAAGGAGAGTTATGATTCCTGCAGATAAAATTCGTATACGATTAAAAGGGTATGATCATAAGCTCCTTGATCTGTCCACCAAAGAAATCGTAGATACCGCAAGACGGACTGGTGCTACCATCGTTGGACCCATTCCGCTGCCTACGAGTACCTCAAAATACACAGTATTGCGGTCGCCTCATGTGGATAAAAAATCTCGCGAGCAATTCGAGATGCGTACCCATCGCCGACTGCTCGACATTCTTGAGCCGACACAACAAACCATCGACTCGCTGATGAAGCTTGAGCTTTCAGCCGGAGTTGACGTGGAAATCAAACTTCCCTGATGGTTGGCTAAGCAAAAACTGATCGATCAAACAATAATCGCTATAAGTGATTAAGAATTGACTCCAGGTAGACAGATGCCGAATACAAAAGGAATATTAGGACGTAAATTGGGAATGACTCGGGTCTATGATGAAAATGGCCGATCAATCCCGGTTACCGTCATCGAAGCAGGCCCTTGCACAGTGTTGCAGAAAAAAACTGTAGCAAAAGAAGGATATAACGCTATCCAAGTTGGATTTCTTGAAAAGAAAGCCGAGCGTTTGAATAAGCCTGAAGCAGGACACTTTAAGCGGTCAGGTGGTAAAGGATTCTACCACGTTAAAGAGTTCAGAATCGCTGATCCCGAAGCTTATGAAGTTGGCCAGGAAATCACCTTGTCTGAGGTGCTCTCCGTGGGCGAAATGATCGACATTACCGGTCAGAGCAAGGGACGTGGTTTTCAAGGTGTTATGAAGCGTCACGGATTTCACGGTGGACGCAAAACACACGGTTCCAACTTTCATCGCGCACCCGGTTCCATTGGCTGCAGCGCTTGGCCGGCCCGTGTCGTCAAGGGTAAGAAACTGCCCGGACGGATGGGAAATGATACAGTTACTCAAAAAAATCTGAAAGTTGTTGACATACGTACAGAAGACAACGTTTTGCTCGTTCGCGGGACGGTACCAGGAGCAAAGAACGGAGTAGTCAATATCTATTCAAAAGCGTAATCCTGGACTGCTTTTAAGGAGATTCTCATGGCAGTTTGTGAAATTCTAAATACTCAAGCAGAAAAAGTCGGCGAGGTTGAGCTCAACGATTCCGTTTTCAACGTGGAAATCAACACCGGCATTCTTCACGAAGTCGTCTGCATGCAGAGAGCTAATCGTCGCAGCGGTAACGCGTGCACCAAAACCCGCGGCGAGGTTCGCGGTGGTGGCGCCAAACCCTGGCGGCAGAAAGGAACCGGTCGTGCCCGTGCAGGTAGTCGGACCTCTCCGGTCTGGCGTGGTGGTGGTACCGCTTTTGGTCCCAAACCGCGTGACTACAGCTACAGCATGCCCAAAAAAGTAAAGCGTCTGGCTCTGAAAATGGCCCTGAGCGCTCGCAACCAGGAAGGCAATCTGGTTGTCGTTGATAAATTCGAATTGCCCGAAGTTAAGACCAAAAACTTTGTTCAGGTTATGGACAAGTTTGCGTTTGATAACTGTCTGGTTATCACCGAAGGGGTTGACGAGCAGATCAGCCTTTCTTCCCGTAACGCGGTTGGGTATACAGTGCTGCCTGTTGAAGGCCTGAATGTATATGACATTCTCAAACATTCAAAACTGATGCTTATCCAGTCCAGTCTTGCAAAAATCGAGGAGAGGGTACAGGCATGAAAGTTATATACGAAGTTATCAAAAAACCGTGCCTGACTGAGAAGGGAAACTTTCTCCAAGAGACTGAGAACAAGGTTGTCTTCAAGGTCGATCGTCGTGCTAACAAGATCGAGATCAAAGAGGCCGTGGAAAGCTTGTTCGATGTTACTGTAGCCAAAGTTGCCACTGCAAATATGACCGGCAAGAAAAAACGTGTTGGCGCAGGTTCTGCTGGCTACACCAGTAACTGGAAGAAAGCATATATCACCTTGTCAGAAGGAAAAATCGATTTCCTTGACGAGCTTTGATCCCCGCGGTCACTAAGACTCGTCTGCTGCGATTATAGGAAGAGAAATGGCTATTAAAATCCATAAACCGACATCACCTGGAAGCCGTCATCACGTTTCCATTCGTCAGGACGACCTTTCGAATAAAGGACCTGAAAAATCACTGACGGCTACACTGAAAAAAACCGGTGGTCGTAATGCCTACGGCCGGGTCACCTCTCGTCATAAAGGTGGCGGCCACAAGCGTAAATATAGAATTATTGATTGGAAGCGCAACAAAGAGCAGGTTCCGGCCACGGTCAGTGCCATTGAGTACGATCCGAACCGTTCTGCTAACCTCGCGCTTCTGGTCTACGCCGATGGTGAGAAGACCTACATCCTGGCGCCTAAAGGCATCAAGGTTGGCGATACGGTTGTAGCCGGCGCAGGCTCAGATATCAAAGTTGGTAACTGTCTGCCCATGGTTAACATTCCGTTGGGTACCATCATCCACAATGTTGAGATGAAGATCGGTAAAGGTGCACAGCTTGTGCGCTCTGCAGGTGCTTCCGCTCAGCTGATGGCTAAAGATGGCAACCAGGTTCTGGTCAAACTTCCCTCTGGCGAAGTACGTAAATTCCATAAGGATTGCCGCGCCTGCATCGGTCAGGTTGGTAACACCGAATATGGTAGTGAAAAATTAGGTAAGGCCGGACGCTCACGATGGAAAGGTATCCGTCCCTCTGTACGTGGTGTCGCAATGAACCCTGTTGATCACCCCATGGGTGGTGGTGAAGGTAAAAGCTCTGGTGGACGTCATCCATGTTCACCGTGGGGTATGCCTGCTAAGGGATACAAAACCAGAAAGCCTAAGGCTTCTGATCGCGATATCGTCAATAAACGGAAATAGTACACGGAGATACTAGGAATGGCTCGATCTATAAAAAAAGGCCCCTTCGTCGATGACCATCTGATGAAGAAAGTGTTGCAGGCCCAGGAAAGTGGTTCTCGTAAGGTGATCAAAACCTGGTCTCGTCGGTCTGATATTCTCCCAGAGATGGTTGGACTCACCTTTGCCGTCCATAACGGAAACAAATTTATCCCTGTTTACGTGACAGAGAATATGGTTGGCCACAAATTGGGTGAATTTTCACCGACCCGTACCTACTACGGGCACGCAGCTGATAAAAAAGGCCGCAAGTAATAATAGATCTTGCAGGAAAGATCCTGAGGAGTGAACACGATGGAAACAAAAGCCGTCGCTAAGTATATACGTATCTCACCACAGAAGGCACGTCTTGTAGCTGATGTTGTCCGTGGAATGAAAGCCGATACTGCTGTGACCACCCTACGGTTTATGCCGAAAAAGGCAGCCCAAATTATTCGTAAGGTGCTTGAGTCTGCTGTTGCTAATGCTGATCAGCGTGATTCTGTAGATGTGGACAGCCTCTATGTAAAAGAAATCATGGTGGATGGTGGGCCAATGCTCAAGCGATTTCGTCCAAGAGCCCAAGGGCGTGCTACCCGCATTCTGAAACGCACCAGTCACATAACTGTTGTCGTAGACGAAGCCTAAATTCATCAAATAACGAATATTAGCAGAGGGAACGGAGGGTTATCTTGGGACAAAAAGTAAATCCCATCGGACTGCGTATTAACATAACACGCTCTTGGGAATCCATTTGGTACGCTGATAAAGAATATGCGGGAAATCTGCATCAGGATCAGCTGATCCGCAAATATCTGAAAAAACGTCTTTATCATGCAGGTATCGCTCGCATTATCATTGAGCGTACCGGTGAAAAGATTAAAATCAAACTCTTCACCGCTCGTCCCGGTATCGTTATCGGTAAGAAGGGTTCTGAGATTGAAGGGCTGAAAAAAGATCTGGAGCAGAAGTTCAAACGCGCCTGTTTCATCGACATCCAGGAAGTCCGTCGCCCTGAGGCCGACGCCCAGTTGGTCGCTGAAAACATCGCTACTCAGCTTGAGCGACGTATTGCCTTTCGTCGGGCCATGAAAAAGTCGATCAATTCTGCTCTTCGGTTTGGTGTGCAGGGCATAAAAATTTCCTGTTCCGGTCGTCTTGGTGGTGCTGAGATGTCACGTACCGAATGGTTCAAAGAGGGCCGCGTACCGCTGCACACTCTGCGTGCCGATATCGATTACGGAACCGCCGAAGCAAAAACCACATATGGAATCATCGGCGTTAAAGTTTGGATCTTTAAAGGTGAAGTACTGGCTGAGACCGAAAACGTCGCAGACAGCCAGGCTCAGGCCAACTGATCTTTTTTCGCGCCCGGTGAATTTCTTAGGAGTTAAGATATGTTAAGTCCTCGTAAAGTTAAACATAGAAAACAGTTTAAGGGCAGAATGGACGGCGTCTCCAGCCGAGGCGCTGAGCTTGCCTATGGCGATTACGCTATCAAAGCTGTTGGTTGTGGCCGTATGACCGCACAGCAGATTGAGGCAGCCCGTATTGCCATTAACCGTAAAGTAAAACGTGGCGGTAAATTGTGGATTCGGGTTTTCCCTGACAAACCGATCACCAAAAAGCCGGCTGAGACTCGTATGGGTAAGGGTAAAGGTGTACCTGAGTATTGGGTAGCAACCATTCGTCCTGGTCGTATCCTCTATGAGCTCAAAGGGGTACCTGAGGCACTGGCCATGGAAGCCCTTCGGCTTGCAAGCTATAAGCTTCCATTTCCCACCACTTTGATCAGTAAGAGTAAAGTAATATGAAAGCAAAAGATCTGAGAAGTTTAGCCGTCGAAGACTTGCTGAAAAAGGAAGAAGAGACAAGGGAAGATCTGTTTAAACTCCAGTTTAAACATGGTATCCGCCGCCTTGAAAATCCTGCTAAACTCAATCAACTTCGTAAAGACATTGCTAGAATACAGACTATTCTTGCTGAGAAACAAAACCAAGCAGCGTAGCTGATTAATTTTAGACTTGGAAAATACAATGAGCGAAAACGTAAAAAAAACGCGACAAGGCTTTGTTGTCAGCAATAAAATGGACAAGAGCGTCGTCGTTCTCGTCGAGCGCAAAGTCCCCCATAAACTGTATGGGAAATATATTCGCCAACAGGTCAAATATATGGCTCATGACGCATCTAATGACTGCCAGATCGGTGATTTGGTGGTAATCGAAGAATGCCGTCCCTTGTCCAAAAAGAAAAGATGGCTGGTTCGAAGCATTGTAGAGCGTGCTGTATAAATCCAAAGCACCTAATAATCAGCTTTAGAAACGAATCGAGAAGATAATCGGGTGAGGTCATGATCCAAACTGAAACCGTGTTAAATGTAGCCGATAATTCCGGTGCCAAGAAAATACTCTGTATCAGAGTACTTGGTGGCACAGGAAAGCGCTATGCACGTATTGGTGATATTATTGTAGTGACGGTAAAAGAAGCGATTCCCCATGCCAAAGTCAAAAAGGGGGATGTTCTTAATGCCGTAGTCGTGCGAACTGTTAAGGCTATCAAACGTCCGGAAGATACGACGGTTCGGTTTGATGAAAATGCTGCCGTACTGCTGGGCACCAATGGTGAACCCATTGGAACGCGTATTTTTGGACCTATTGCTCGTGAACTGAGATCACTTGGCTTCATGAAGATAATCTCCCTTGCTCCTGAAGTATTATAAACACTACCTCAATTACCTAAATAATTAAGGGGATTACGATATGCGTCAAGGTCATAGCAATTTGCGCGTAAATGACAAAGTAGAAGTCATTGCTGGAAAAGATAAGGGAAGAGTAGGTAAGGTGTTACGTGTTGACCGCGACAATGACCGAGTAGTCGTTGAGCGAATCAACATGATCAAAAAACACCAGAAAGCTACCGACGCTACCCAATCCGGACAGATCATTGAAAGAGAAGCTGGCATTCATATTTCCAATGTCATGCTGGTGTGCCCAGAATGCGCCGAGACTGTACGTGTCGGTAAGCAGATCCTTGATGACGGCACCAAGGTTCGCATTTGCAAAAAGTGCAAAGCTACCATCGAAGTATCTAAATGACGGCATTCTCGCTTACGGAGTAAAGAATGGGCACATTAAAAGAACAATACGAGAACGAAATTAAACCCGCCCTGCAGAAGCAGCTCGGGATTGAAAACGTGATGGACATCCCCTGTGTTGAGAAAGTTGTTCTCAATATGGGCCTTGGTGAGGCTGTTCAAAACCCGAAGATCGTAGAGAAGGCAGCACTTGAGCTGACTCGTATCGCAGGTCAGAAGGCAGTCGTTACCAAAGCTAAAAAATCCATTGCAACCTTTAAGCTTCGCGAAGGCATGCCGATTGGTGCGCGCGTAACTCTGCGCAGTGAGCGTATGTATGATTTTCTCTCCAAGTTAATCAACGTTGCCCTGCCCCGTGTTCGTGACTTTCGCGGTGTTTCTTTCAAAGGCTTTGATGGACGCGGTAACTACTCCATGGGTATTACCGAGCACATCATCTTTCCGGAGATCGATTACGATAAGATCGATCAGATTCGCGGACTGAACGTAACCATCGTTACCTCGTCCAAAACAGACGAAGGGGCTAAAGCCTTGCTTGATGCTATTGGAATGCCCTTTAGAAAAAAATAATTTCTGACAGACGGATAGCAGAGTAGAGCTTCTAGGAGGATTCTGTGGCCAAAAAATCATTAATTGCCAAGGCTAAACGTACCCCTAAATTTGAAGTACGACGATACAATCGTTGTCCTTTGTGTGGGCGCGCACGTGCGTATTACCGTAAGTTTGGCATTTGCAGATTGTGTTTCCGCAAGTTGGCTTCTCAAGGTGAGATCACTGGCGTAACAAAATCTAGTTGGTAATCATACTCATACAAAGCCAATTTATATAAAGTAGAGGATTATTCAATGTCTATGAGTGACCCGTTGGCAGATATGCTGACAAGAATTAGAAATGCTAATAAAGCGCGTTTCAGTTCAGTTGAGATGCCACTGTCCAAACTTAAGGTCAACGTAGCCAAAGTGTTGAAAGAAGAAGGGTACATTACTGATTATCAGATCAGTGAAGAAGGCCCTCAAGGCACTTTGAAGGTTGACCTGAAATATGGACCGCACAACGAACTGGTAATAACGGGTATCCGTAGAGTCAGCAAACCTGGTTGTCGTCAGTACAAACGATCCACCCAAATTCCGAATGTAATGAGCGGCTTGGGTATCGGTATTCTGACAACTTCCAGAGGCGTCATCACCGACAAGCAGGCTCGTGAAATGAATGTTGGTGGTGAGTTTCTCTGCGAAGTTTGGTAATTTATTTGCGATTTGCTGAAGAAAGGAGATCCTAATGTCACGAATAGGAAAACAACCCGTTCCGATCCCCAGTGGGGTGAAGGTTGAAATAAAAGGAACACACATCAAAGTCCAGGGCAAGAAAGGTAATCTTGAGCGGGACATCCGCCCTGAGATCGCCGTTGCCCTGGAAGACAATACCTTGGTATTCTCCCCGAAGGGAACCAGCAAAAAGGTATTGGCCTTTTGGGGAATGACCCGGTCTTTGATTAACAATATGGTCGTTGGTGTTGACCAGGGGTTCAGCAAGAAACTCATGGTTGAAGGTGTTGGCTATCGTGCAAACGTGCAAGGTGCAACCCTGACACTGAACGTCGGGTATTCTAATCCCGTTGATTTTACTCTGCCGGCAGGCATTTCAGCCACCGTTGATAAGGACAACTCAATTACCTTAGAAGGTATTGATAAAGAACTTGTCGGGATGACCGCAGCTCAGATCCGTGCAATCAGAAAACCTGAACCCTATAAAGGCAAAGGTATTCGTTACGTAGACGAACACATTGTACGTAAAGTCGGCAAGGCCGGCGGTAAAAAATAAAAACTTACACATAGAATAACCGACCATGGCCAAAACTAATCCGAAAGTAAAGGCAAGAAAGAAACGGGTTCAGCGCATTCGCGTCAAAATTACTGGGACCAGTCAGCGCCCCCGTTTGTGTGTATTTCGTAGCAACCGCCACATTTACGCCCAGATTATTGATGACACCCAGCATAAAACCTTGGTCTCCATGTCCACCGAGCACAAGGACTTCAATGCTGATGATGCCGGCGATAAATGTGCGCAGGCTAAACAGGTGGGGCTTAAGATCGCTGAGAAAGCAATATCTGCAGGTATCGAGCAGGTTGTCTTTGATCGCGGTGGTAATGTCTACCACGGACGTGTGAAATCACTGTCTGAGGGTGCCCGCGAAGGCGGACTGCAGTTTTAACCAAAACACTCTCAAAGAGTGGATCAAAATTAACGACGGGGGTGTTTCTTGGCTGATTTTAAGCGAGCTAAAGAAGGAACTCAAGAAGAGCTCATCGAAAAAATAGTCTATATCAATCGCGTGGCCAAGGTTGTTAAAGGTGGTCGCCGGTTCAGTTTCAGTGCCATCGTGGTTGTTGGAGATGGAAAAGGCCGAGTAGGGTACGGACTGGGAAAAGCAAACCAGGTACCTGAGGCGATCCGTAAAGGGATCGAGCAGGCACGTAAGGATATGAAACTCGTATCCCTGACCGATGTTTCCATTCCACATGACATCGTTGGCAAATTTAAATCCGGTTCTGTTATGCTGAAACCCGCTTCCGATGGTACGGGTGTAATTGCTGGTGGTGCGGTTCGTGCTGTTCTTGAGGCAGCTGGTGTGCAGAATATTCTCACCAAATGTCTAGGGTCGAACAATCCACATAACCTGGTAAAAGCCACCATGGACGGATTGAGAAACTTACGCACAGCTGAGCAGATTGCAAAGTTGCGTAACAAGCCTGTCGCAGAAATTGCGGCATAAGGTTGTGAGGGGTTGTTTATCATGGAAAAAACAGTAACGTTTACCCAAGTTAAAAGTGGTATCGGAAGTCCTAAAGCCATCCGTGCGACTCTGGTCGGCTTGGGCTTAACCAAGATGTATAAAACCGTGACCCGTAAAGACACGCCTGAGTTGCGCGGCATGTTGAACAAAGTTCAGCATTTGATAAAAATGGAGGACTGATCGTGCTCAAATTAAATACCTTGGCACCCAGTGAAGGTGCTCGTAAGGATAGAAAAAGAGTGGGTCGTGGACCTGGTTCCGGTCATGGAAAAACTTCTGCCCGTGGTCACAAAGGTGCGCGTTCTCGCTCAGGTTACAGCTTACGTTCGGGATTTGAGGGTGGTCAGATGCCTCTGCATCGTCGCTTGCCCAAACGTGGCTTTAACAATATTTTCAAAAAGGCATACGCTATCGTCACCCTGGATCACTTGAATACATTCGAGAGCGGTGCTGTGGTTGACAAAAATGCCCTTGTTGAAGCCGGAATCGTTAAACAGGATGCTCTTGTGAAGGTTTTGGCCAATGGTGAGCTTGACAAATCCGTGACCGTTAAGGTGGATAAAGTCAGCCAAGGGGCTAAAGAGAAGATCGAAGCAGCCGGCGGAACTGTCGAGGGCTAATACATGGCAGGTCTAGTCGGTGCTGCAAATATACCAGAACTGCGAAAGAGAGTGATTTTCACTCTCTTTATGCTTTTGGTCTATCGGATGGGGGTACAGATTCCTACCCCTGGGATTAATGGAGAAGCCCTGGCAGCATTCTTTGCAAAGAATGCGAGTACCCTCTTCGGCATGTTTAACATGTTTTCTGGTGGTGCTCTGGAGAAATTTTCTATCTTCGCACTCGGGATTATGCCGTACATTTCGGCCTCCATTATCATTCAGTTGCTCACTGTTGTCATCCCCCAGTTGGAAGCACTTTCCAAGGAAGGGGAGGCCGGCCGTCGTAAAATCACTCAGTACACCCGTTATGGAACTGTTGTTCTTTCTGTGATTCAGGGATTTTTTATTGCCTCTGGGCTTGAAGGGATGACCAGCCCGAATGGTGTTCCGATCGTCATTGATCCGGGCATTCAGTTTAAGCTGCTCACTGTTGTTACGCTCACATCAGGTACCGCATTTATTATGTGGCTTGGCGAGCAGATGACCGAAAGAGGGATAGGTAACGGTATCTCGTTGATCATTTTCGCCGGAATTGTTGCTCGTATGCCAGCTGCTGTTGGTAATACCATCGAGCTGATCAAATCTGGTGAGCTTTCTTTGATATTTGTACCCATCATTATTGCTATGATGTTCCTTGTCGTTGGCTTTATTATTTATGTGGAAACGAGCCAACGAAGAATTCCTATTCAGTACGCAAAACGTGTGGTTGGGCGTCGTGTTTACGGTGGACAATCATCGCATTTGCCTTTGAAGTTGAATGTGAGCGGTGTTATACCTCCAATCTTTGCATCATCAATCATGATGTTTCCTGCTACAATTGGCTCATTTGTGCAGGTCGATTGGGTACAACAGCTCTCCGCTGCATTCTCTCCGGGGACTGTATATTACTATTCAATGTACATTGCCATGATTGTGTTTTTCTGCTTCTTCTACGCAGCCGTTACTTTCAAAGCTGATGACGTCGCGGAAAATTTGAAAAAGAACGGTGGGTTTGTACCTGGAATCCGACCCGGGAAGAAAACAGCAGAATTTTTGGATTATGTTTTAACCCGACTTACGGTGGTCGGCGCTATCTATCTGAGTGCTGTCTGTGTCATGCCGACTCTTCTTATCAGTAAGTTGAATGTACCATTCTATTTTGGTGGTACAGCACTTCTCATTGTGGTTGGTGTTGCCATAGATACAATCTCCCAGATTGAATCGCACATGATCATGAAAAATTACGATGGTTTTCTTAAATCTGGTCGTAAAGGACGGTAAGAGGGAACAGTGATAGCTAGCGAAAATGCCATTACTCTGAAAACTCCTGATGAGATTAATCTCATGCATCAGGCGAACAGAATTGTGGCTGGGGTACATGAGCTCCTCCGGGGGCATGTCGCAGAAGGAGTGACAACCCACCAGCTTGATAAACTGGCCGAAGAGTATTGCAGGGACCATGATGCGGTCCCTGCATTTAAAGGCTACAAGGGGTTTCCTGCCAGCCTCTGTGCTTCTGTCAATGAAGAAGTCGTTCACGGAATACCTTCAAAGAAGAAGCATTTACGTAACGGTGATATCATATCTCTTGATTTTGGAACGCTGTATAAAGGTTTCTATGGAGATGCCGCCATTACAGTTGCGGTTGGGCCAATACCCTCACAAGTGCAACAGCTGCTCGATGTTACCTACGAGGCGCTGATGCAGGGGATTAAGCAGGCAGTAGTTGGTAACAGGATTTCAGATATATCTAGAGCTGTACAAAATTATAGTGAATCACACGGTTTTTCAGTAGTGCGCCAATTTGTTGGTCACGGTATTGGTTCTCATCTTCATGAACCGCCAGAGATTCCCAATTATGTTCAACGCCAGGCTTCACCGCGTCTTCAGGAAGGTATGGTTTTGGCAATTGAACCCATGGTAAATCTTGGCGTAGCAAAAGTGAAAGTGCTTAAGGACCAGTGGACCGTGATCACTGCTGATAGAAAGCCCTCAGCCCACTTTGAGCACTCTGTTGCCATCACCAAGGATGGGCCGCTTATTTTAAGTGATCAGCCGCCAGAATGATTTAGAATTATTGCAAAAGACTAAAATAGCACAAAAAGGCTTGATTATTCGGCTTTTGTTCGATATATAATTAAAATTTTCTGCTCGTATAATAACGGGAGCGATATTGCTTATGGCTAAAGAAGACGCCATCGAAGTTGAAGGGACAATTGTAGAGCCATTACCTAATGCCATGTTTCAAGTTGAACTGGATAACGGGCACAAGGTTCTTGCGCACATTTCTGGTAAAATGCGCATGCATTATATTAAAATTCTTCCCGGCGACCGGGTCACCGTTGAATTGTCGCCCTATGATTTGACTCGAGGAAGGGTAACCTTCCGGTCTAAAGGCGGGAAGGGAAAACGATAAACGTTTCGGGGTGAAATATGAAAGTACGTTCGTCAGTAAAAAAGATCTGCAGTGAATGCAAGATCTTGAAACGTAAAGGTGTTGTACGGGTAAGCTGCCCTAACAAAAAACACAAACAACGGCAAGGATAACCGGTCGTTAATTAATCTAGCAAGATTCTGATAAAGGAGCACGGATTTGGCACGTATAGCTGGTGTGGACCTGCCACGCAACAAACACATGGATCGAGCTTTGACCTATATTTACGGCATTGGATTAACGACTGCTCGCCAAATTCTCGATAAGGTCGATCTTCCTTATCAGATGAACAGTGATGATCTGAGCGGCGATGATGTTAACCGTATCCGTATCGTTCTTGAGAGTGACTACATCGTAGAAGGTGATCGCCGGCGCGAAGTTTCCATGGATATAAAACGTCTCATGGATCTTGGCTGCTATCGTGGGCGTCGCCATCGTCGTAGTCTACCGGCAAGAGGTCAAAGAACTAAAACGAATGCCCGCACTCGCAAGGGTCCCAGACGCGGTGCTGCTGTTCGTAAGAAATAACTATCACTCGCACTGTTCTGACTGAAGAGTAATTGGGAGTCGCTATGGCTAAAGCAGGCAAGGTCAATACAAAAGTAAAGAAAAGAGATAAGAAAAATGTTCCCGAAGGGATCGTTTTTATTTATTCCACATTTAATAATACAGTTATCACTGTTTCTGATCGTCAGGGTAATACCATCTCATGGTCAAGCGCTGGTGTTCTTGGTTTTAAAGGATCAAGAAAATCCACCCCGTTTGCTGCCCAGAACGCACTGAACGATGCAGTGTCAAAGGCTAAAGAGCATGGCCTGCGTAAAGTTGAAGTACGTGTTAAGGGGCCTGGTCCTGGTCGCGAAGCAGCGCTGCGTGCACTCACAGGTGTTGATCTTGACGTAAGCCGTATTGTCGATGTTACCCCGCTTCCTCATAATGGGTGTAAACCACCTAAAAGAAGAAGAGTTTGAGAGGCAACACTCAACTATCCGTACCACAGTCAGAGATCTTATCGGATACTATTTGGAGGTAAAAGTTGGCTAGATATACAGGCGCATCCTGCAGGCTGTGCAGACGTGAAAATCTTAAGATGTTTCTCAAGGGTGACCGTTGTTACTCAGACAAGTGTTCCTTTGAGCGTCGCTCCTTCGCCCCTGGGCAGCATGGACAGAATAAATTTCGTAAAGTGTCCGACTACGCTGTACAGTTGCGGGAAAAACAAAAAGTCAAGCAGATGTATGGTATGCTTGAGGCACAGTTCCGCCGGTATTACGAGAAAGCCGAGCGCGCCAAAGGTGTAACCGGTGAGATTCTGCTGATCATGCTCGAGCGTCGTCTTGATAACGCGCTTTTTCGGAGCGGGTTTGCAAGTTCACGTACCCAGGCACGGCAGATGGTCCGTCACAACCTGTTTCTGATCAATGGCAAGAAGGTTAATATTCCTTCTTATCAGGTTAAAGCTGGCGATGTTATTTCTTTGAAAGAGAAACATCAGAAAAACGAGGTCATCATTGATAACCTTGAAGGCGCAGTTCGTCGTGGACTGCCCAGCTGGCTTGAGCTTGACCAGCCTAAGTTTCAGTGTGTAGTTAAAGCATTGCCAAATCGCGAAGAAATAACGATGCCAATTCAGGAACAGCTTATCATCGAGTTGTATTCCAAGTAACTTCAATCGTTAGGTATTGCATGGCACAAGAAATCCGGGACGACAATCCCTTTTACAAAAACTGGCATAGCCTCATTGCTCCTGAAAAACTTGAAGTTGACGAAGGCTCACTTACAAGTTCGTATGGAAAATTTGTCTGTCAGCCTCTTGAGCGTGGTTTCGCAACAACCATCGGTAATTCGCTACGGCGAATAATGCTGAGTTCCATTCGTGGTGCAGCCATTACCAGTGTTCGTTTCAACGATGCACTGCATGAGTTCACCACCATAGATGGGGTCCACGAGGACGTTGCCGAGATCATTCTGAATCTGAAACAGGTTCGCTTAAAACTCAACGGGCCGGATTCTCGCACAGTCGTCATTGAGAAACAGGGACCAGGCAAAGTGGTCGCTGGTGATATCAATGGGGGGAGCTACATTGAGGTCATGAACCCTGACCTGCATCTTTGTACTCTGACCAGTGATATGACCTTTCGTGCCGAGCTAGAGGTTCACTGGGGAAAAGGTTACGTCTCCGCCGAGCACAATAAGAAAGAGGGGCAGCCCATCGGTGTTATTCCTATCGATGCCTCTTTTTCGCCCATCGTTCGCGTTCAATATATCGTCAGCCAGGCACGTGTTGGCCAGCAGACAGACTTTGATCGCCTGACCTTGGAAATTGAGACCGACGGATCCGTTGAGCCGCAGGATGCCTTAGCTTATGCAGCAAAGATCCTCAAAGAGCAGATGACTATTTTCATTAACTTCAATGAGGATATCGCGAAAGCTCCTGAAAGCTCAGACGAGGAAGACGACAGTAAAGCCTACCCACCGTTCCTCGATAAAAACGTTGAGGATTTGGAGCTTTCAGTCCGTTCAGCTAACTGCCTGAAGAATGCACAGATTCAGTTCATTGGGCAGCTCGTTAATAAAACAGATGCTGAAATGCTGAAGACCAAAAACTTTGGACGTAAGTCGCTCAACGAAATTAAAGCCCTGTTGTCCGAGCACAATCTCACATTGGGCATGAAGTACGAGGGCTGGGTAGCCCCAGATAAACGAGAAGAAAAACTGGAAGAGTAATCCACAGTTTTATATAAGGACTCTTTTAGAGACAAAAGGACAAGACCATGAGACATAGAAAAGCAGGTCGGAAACTAGGCCGTACAGCATCGCACCGTGATGCCATGTTCCGCAATATGGTGACCTCACTGCTCGAGCAGGAGCGGATTGTTACCACAGTTCCCAAAGCAAAAGAGGCACGACGCGTTGCGGAGAAAATGATTACTTTGGGCAAACGTGGCGACCTGCACGCTCGTCGTCAGGCCTTGTCTTACATTCGCTCCAAAGATATCGTTGCAAAACTCTTTGATGAGTTGAGCACTCAGTATGCTGACCGTCAGGGTGGTTACACCCGTATCATCCGCACTGGTAATCGTGCAGGAGACGCAGCACCCATGGCGATCCTGGAGCTCGTCGACTACGAAGATATTATCGAGGAAACAGAGGCTGAGTAATTTCTCCCTGAACCCTTGGTTGTAGAACGTGTTAAAGCTGGTATGAATTTTCATACCAGCTTTTTTTGTGTGAACGATATGGAATACGAATCCTTAATACCCGAAGATCGCGAACCCATAGGCAAAGAACCGTTTAGCTTCCACTGTCATCCAGAGGTATCATGTTTTTTGAAGTGCTGCAGAGATGTTCATCTGCCCCTCTACCCGTACGATATTCTTCTGCTCAAGAAACAGCTTGGAATAACAAGCGGTGAGGTTATCGAACGCTATACTGAGATCACGGAGGGCAGTCATCCCTTTTTCCCTGGCCTTCGTCTGAAACTTCTCGATGATGAGGCACGTTCCTGTCCTTTTTTGACAGCTGAAGGGTGTCATGTGTACCGTAATCGGCCAACCTCCTGTCGAACGTATCCGCTTGAGCGTGGGCTCGAATGCACTGGGAAGGGGGGGCAAATTAAAGTTCATCATTTTTTGACCCACCACCCTTATTGCAAAGGACATTTTGAATCCAGGACCTATACCCTGAAACAATGGGAACGTGACCAAAATCTTCATCAGTGTAACACGCTCAATGACATCTGGGCCGAATTGGACGCCTTTTTTGCAACTAATCCCTGGGCCGGTGAAGGACAGGCTGGCCCCTACCAGCGCCTCGCTTTTATGACCGTTTATAATCTCGATGGTTTTCGCAACTACTGTGAACAACAGCAGATTATTGCCCAATTCAAATTGAGCAAAGATGAGCGGAAACGACTGAAGCAAGACGATGAAGCACTCCTTCAATTCGGCTTTAAATGGTTGGAAACCATACTTGGTGGGCGTAAGCTGTTGCAGAAAAAATGACCCATTTACCGGGCTTTAAATAAAATTGAGTCTGGCAAGCGACATGCTTGTAAATTATAGTTTATCATGCTACTATAACGAGCTTGTCTTATTTTGGGGGCGCTGCGCCCCTTATCACACACATCCTGACGATTAGGTCCAGGTGTTTCACGTTCATGGTGAAATCGGCCGACAGGATGGAGGACTAACCAAAATACAATCAGGAGATAACATGGCAGCTGTAAATATGCGTCAAATGTTGGAAGCTGGTCTGCACTTCGGTCACCAGACCCGCCGCTGGAATCCCAAAATGAAACCCTATATCTATGGGCCGAGAAATGGGATTTACATTGTCAACCTCGATGTCACCATGAAACTTTTCCGTAAGGCTTACGCAGCACTTGCGGATATCGTTGCCGACGGTGGTTCTGTTCTGTTTGTCTGTACCAAACGGCAGGGGCAGGCAATCATCAAGGAAGAGGCTGAGCGTTGCGGCATGTACTTTGTTAATCACCGCTGGCTCGGTGGTATGCTGACCAACTTTCAGACCATTAAACATTCTGTTGATCGTTTGAAAAAAATTGAGGCCATGCAGGACGATGGCTCCATCAATCGTTTTCCCAAAAAAGAAATTCTCATGATGGAGAAAGAGCGTGTGAAACTTGACCGCAATATCGGCGGTATCAAGAATATGCGTACGCTCCCTGACGTTCTTTTTGTCGTTGACCCGAGAAATGAAGATATCGCCATCGGCGAGGCTGTGAAACTGGGCATCCCGGTTATCGCGCTTACCGATACCAACTGCGACCCCGATGGTATTGATTACATCATTCCCGGTAATGATGACGCTATCCGCGCTATCAAGCTGATCACTTCCACCATGGCTGGTGCAGTGCTTGAGGGCAAATCCCGTCGCGGAGAAGAGACTGCTGCTGATATCGATGATCTTGAGGCAGCGATGACCACCGGTGCAGATGAAGATCTGGCCGCCAAGGTTGACGAGCAGTAATCCTCGCCTTTTTTTCACCCCCGTTTGAATAACCGACAAAGTTGCCAACGAGGCTTCTTTGTCGGTTTTGCGTATACTGTTGACTACGATATGTGCTTAAATGCACGTTGACTAAGGAGAACGACTGTGACAATTACAAGCCAGATGGTAAAAGAGCTCCGGGATAAAACCAATGCCGGCATGATGGATTGTAAAAAAGCCCTCACTGAAACCGACGGTGACATGGAGAAGGCTGTTGATTTGCTGCGTCAGAAAGGGCTCGCTGTTGCCGCAAAACGCGCCGACCGTGAAACCAAAGAAGGCGTAATTGAGTGCTACATCCACGCTGGTGGCAAACTCGGTGTTATGGTTGAGGTCGGCTGTGAGACCGATTTTGTCGCCAAAACCGATGACTTCAAGGCTTTTGCCAAAGATGTCGCCATGCACATCGCTGCGGTCTGCCCGGTTGCTGTGAGTCGTGAGGATGTACCGGCTGAGCTGGTCGCCCGCGAGAAAGATATCTATGTAAAACAGGCATTGGACTCAGGCAAACCCGAGAACATTGTTGAGAAGATCGTTTCTGGTAAAATTGAGAAGTACATCTCTGAGATCTGTCTGCTTGAGCAGAAATTTGTCAAGAATCCTGATCTCAGTGTTCAGGACCTGCTCAATGAGCTCGTGGCTAAAATGGGTGAGAATATCTCCATTAAGCAATTCGCCCGTTTTCAGCTGGGATAATTTTTACCTTATCTCCGAGGGTACGCTGTAAACCTATGACCCATGGACACAATGTGGGAAAGACAAGTGACGAGGAGAGCTGCGATATGAAATTCAAACGAGTCCTTTTGAAAATCAGTGGTGAAGCCCTTATGGGAGACCGTCCCTATGGCATCAGCACAGAGGTCATTAAGTACTTGTCACAGGAAATTCAAGCGCTGCACAACCTCAAAATTGAACTCGCCCTGGTTATCGGGGCGGGGAACATTTTTCGTGGAGTCGCCGGAGCTGCCAGCGGTATGGACCGCAGCTCTGCCGACAATATGGGGATGTTGGGTACGGTCATGAACTCCCTGGCTGTTCAGGATGGTCTGGAGAATCTAGATATTCCGACCAAGGTGATGTCCGCAATCACCATGCTCAATGTCTGTGAAGCCTACGAACGACTTAAAGCCCTCGATCATTTGGAGCATAAAAGGGTGGTCATCTTCGCGGCCGGGACCGGTAATCCGTATTTCACGACCGATACTGCTGCTGTCCTTCGTGCCTTGGAAATCAAGGCTGATGTGATAATGAAAGCCACCAGGGTTGATGGGGTCTATGATCGTGATCCTGAGAAGGATCCCAACGCTGTCCGTTATCATTCCCTGACTTTTTCCACCGTGCTGCGCGATGATCTCAAGATCATGGACGCCGCTGGCATTTCTCTGGCCCGCGATAACAATCTGCCGATCTTCGTCTTTGATATGACCAAGCCCGGCAATATTGTCAAAGCCGTCACCGGGGAAGATGTTGGAACCCTGATTACCAACTGAAACAACGCCACACCCTGTCAGGTCTCTTCTGACGGGGTGTGGAACTAAGTGAGGAGAGTATGTCAAACGCTGTTATTGAACAACTCAATGAGAAAATGGCTGCGAGCCTTGATGCGCTTAAACGTGACCTGGTGAAGATTCGTACCGGTCGAGCAACTTTAAGTTTGCTCGACGGAATTAAAATCAGCGCCTACGGGGCCCAGATGACCCTGGACCAGGTGGCTGCACTGACTATTCCAGAGAGCAACATGATCGCCATCAAACCTTGGGATCCACAGGTTATAGGTGCCATTGAAAAGGCTATTCTCGCCTCCGATCTTGGCCTGACCCCCTCCAGCGATGGCAACGTAATTCGCCTGACGATTCCACCGCTGACCGAAGAACGTCGTAAAGAGCTGGTCAAGCAGGTCAAGAAATTGGGTGAAGATCACAAGGTCGCTGTGCGAAACGTCCGTCGTGATGCCAATGATTCCTTTAAGAAAATGAAGAAAGATAAGGAAATTTCTGAGGATGACATGTTCCGTCTTCAGGATGAATCCCAAAAGGCTACTGACAGCTTCATTTCCCAGATTGATGATATTGTCAGCGGCAAAGAAAAAGAAGTGATGGCTGTTTAATCAGCGCACTCAATTGTTCACAGGTTATTGTGGAGACTCAAGAAGCTGAGAGTACCATTCCCCGGCACGTTGCCATTATTATGGATGGCAATGGACGCTGGGCCCAAGAGCGTCACCGGCCTCGTCTGTTCGGACACAAGGCAGGGGCGGACACCGTTCAAGAGATCGTTGAAGTCGCTCGCAACAAAGGCATTGGCTATCTGACCCTCTACGCCTTTTCCACAGAAAACTGGAAACGGCCTGAAGGCGAGGTCAGCGGTCTGATGGGTATATTGAAGACCTATCTGCAGAGCGAGCTGCGCAGCATGCTCAAAAACGATATTCGCCTCAACTGCCTTGGCCAGTTGCACCAACTTCCTCCTGATGTGCAGGAAATTCTCTCCCAAAGTATCACCCAAACCCAATCCTGCACCGGCATGACCCTCAACCTCGCCCTGAATTATGGTGGCCGAGCTGAAATGGTCGATGCCATTACCCGCATTGGACACAAGTGCCGTGAAGGAGCGCTTGATCCTGACTCCATCAATGAGGCTGTGATCAGTGAACATCTCTTCACTGCCGGCCAACCTGATCCCGACCTGCTCATCCGTACCGGCGGTGAAAACCGGCTTTCCAATTTTTTACTCTGGCAGGCCTCCTACGCCGAACTCTATTTTACCGATGTCAAATGGCCTGACTTTCGTCAAGAAGCCTTTCTGGCAGCTCTGAACAACTACTCCCAGAGACAGCGCCGTTTTGGTCAGACTGGAGCCCAGGTAAGCGGTGCCTAAATAACAATGAATCGTGTCATCCCCGGCGTTCTCATGGCAGTCTGTTGGATTGCACTGCTTTTTGTGGGGACGCCTTTTCTTTTTTGGTGTGTTGCGCTGCTTGGAACCAGTGTCGCGTTGTATGAATTTTTTCGTATGACCTGCAATCAGATGACTGGCTTAAGACTCGTGCTGACCATCGCGGCGACGCTGATGCCCATCGCCTGTGTTGCCGGTGGAAGCCTTGAACTGCTCCCCGTTGGACTTTTCGGCTCCTTGCTGCTGCTCGTCGGCTTGTCACTTCAAGGCTACGGCTCGCTTCAAGACGGATTGCATTATCTTGCCTTTTCCGGGTTTGCAGCATTATACGTCTCTGGTTGCCTTGCCCACCTGGTACTTATTCGCCATCTTCCCCAGGGAGACTACTGGTTGTTGCTCTTTATAGCGATGATTGCCGGTTCTGATACCGGTGCCTATTACGCCGGTAAGACCTTTGGTAAACGGAAGCTTTTCCCCCTGCTCAGCCCTAAAAAAACCATAGCGGGTGGTGTCGGTGGAATTATCACCGGTGTTATCGCGGCTGAAGGGGTTAATCTCCTCTTTCCTCAATCCGCCCAACCTTTATACCTGCTTCTTGCCGCATGTTTGCTCATCATTATAGGCATCTGCGGTGACCTGACCGAGTCGTTAATCAAACGGTCAGTTGGTGTCAAAGACTCCGGCACAGTGCTGCAGGGCCATGGTGGCCTTCTTGACCGGGTTGACAGTCTTCTGCTCACCGGACCAGTTCTTTACTACCTGATTTACTTTCAGTGGCTGCAATGAAACATATCGCTCTGCTCGGCTCTACCGGTTCCATCGGGACCAATGTTCTGTCCATCGCCCGCCAGTTTCCCGATCAATTCAAAATTGTCGGACTCTCTGCCGGGAGTAACATTGACCTTTTGGCCAAGCAGGTTCTTGAATTTTCCCCCCAATGTGTTTCCATTGGTAAGCCTGAGCTTGCTGCCCAGCTGGCGGAAAAACTTCCCTCATCCTATCGTTCCAGAATACTCACCGGTGTGGAGGGGAATACCGCCATTGCTACCCTGGCTGAGGCCGATATGGTGGTGACGGCCGTCGTCGGCGCAGTTGGTTTATTGCCGACGCTTGCTGCCATTCGTGCGGGGAAAGATATTGGTCTTGCCAACAAGGAAACTCTGGTTATGGCCGGGCGCCTTGTTATGAATGAGGTGGAGCAGCATGGTGTTCGCCTCCTCCCCATTGATTCTGAACACAGCGCTATATTTCAGGCATTGGAGGCTGGACGCAGTCAGGATGTGGATAAACTCATTCTCACTGCCTCTGGGGGGCCGTTTCGTACCTGGGATGCTGACGCCCTAAGCACTGCCCAACCCGAGCAGGCTCTGGCTCATCCCAACTGGTCCATGGGGCGCAAAATTTCCATCGACTCTGCAACACTTATGAATAAGGGGCTTGAAGTCATTGAAGCCCGTTGGCTTTTTTCCATGGAGCCAGATCGCATCGAGGTTGTGGTTCACCCCCAGTCCATTGTCCACTCGCTTGTTGAATTTGTTGATGGTTCGGTCGTGGCCCAGCTCGGTATTCCCGATATGCGTATTCCCATTGGCTACGCTTTGACCTACCCACAACGCTTGCCCTTGGCACTGCCCCGACTTAGTTTATCTCAGTGCAGTGACCTCTGCTTTGAGCAGCCGGATACAAATCGTTTTCCGGCCCTTGGTCTTGCCTTTGCTGCCCTGCGTGCAGGGGGCGTGCAGCCGGCTGTGCTCAATGCGGCCAATGAAATTGCCGTTGAGGCCTTTCTCGAAGGAAAAATTGGCTATCTTGATATCGCTCGCGTGGTAGAGATCTGCCTTGCGCAAACACCGCAGGCCAATGAGCTGGATCTCGATGCAATTCTCGGGGCAGATGAAGCTGCCCGCGTTGTTGCCCATAAGGCGATTGCTTCTTTTTAGTTTGAGAAATCCTCTTTCGTTGCCCACTCCGTAGCGCAGATTTCCATCTGCGCAGCAACCATCGTCTCAGTGAGCAGCGGGTACTTCTCCACCGGTAGATCCCATTCGTCCCGGCGGTGAAAAACTGCCTGTTGCGTTAACGAACATTGCTCTCAGGATATTCATGGTTTCTCTTTTTTCTTTTATACTTGTTCTTGGTGTTCTGATTTTTGTCCACGAGCTGGGCCATTTTCTTTTTGCCAAACTCTTCGGCGTCCGGGTGCTCAAATTTTCCATGGGCTTTGGCCAGAAACTCTTCAGTCGGACCTGGGGAGAAACCGAGTATCTCATCAGCGCCTTTCCCCTCGGTGGCTACGTCAAAATGTATGGGGAGCATGACGAGGACGAGGTCGACCAATTGGAAACACACCGTTCCTTTGCTCATAAAACTGTCTGGCAGCGGTTTGGTATTGTCTTTGGTGGCCCCCTGTTCAACCTGCTCTTTGCCGTGACACTTTTTTTCGGCATGTTTGTCCTCGCGGGGATGCCCGAACCGGTTGATACCACCCGTATCGGTGCGGTTAATCCGGAATCCGCTGCCCAGGAGATGGGACTTGCCGCCGGTGATGAGATCCTCACCATTAATGGGGCTCCCATGCGAAGCTGGGAGCAGGTCTCCGAGGCGATCAAAAAAAGTCAGGGCAATGTCGTTACCCTCGATGTGGTTCGAGATGGAAAGGAGTTGCAGCTCAGCGGCGAACCCACCATGCAGGAGGTTAAAAACCTTTTTGGCGAGGTGGTGGGCAAACGCTATATGCTTGGCATTGTCCGCAGTGAGGAGATTCACTACGTGGATGCCACCGTTGGCCAGTCTCTGCAGGCGGCCTTTGTTCAGACCTGGAACCTTGGCTATCTCACTGTGATGGGAATCGTCAAGATGGTGCAGCGGGTGATTCCCGCCAGCGAACTGGGTGGTCCGATCCGTATTGCCGAGATTGCCGGCCAGCAGATGGAAGCCGGCTGGATGAACCTGCTCTATTTTATGGGACTTTTGAGTGTGAACTTAGGCATCCTCAATCTCCTGCCCATACCGGTGCTCGATGGTGGGCATCTGGTCTTCCTTTCCCTGGAGGCCGTGCGTCGTCGTCGTTTAAGCGAACGATCCATGGAGATAAGCCAGAAGATCGGTATTGCCATTCTCGGGACTCTGATGGTCTTTGTTTTCTATAATGACATCCTGCGCCTGGTGAAACGATGGCTGATGTCCTGATCCTGGCCATTGAAACCTCCACCGGCTGTGGCTCTGTCTCCATAACCAGGGGGGATAGCCACAGCGGTAAGGTACTGGGGGAGTACACCCTGCAACCGGAGGTCACCCATTCCCGCCGACTCCTTGGCTCGGTGAGTGGGCTTATGGAAGGCTTGTCGTTAAGCTGGAACGACCTCCATGGCATTGCTGTCAGTCAGGGACCAGGGTCGTTCACCGGCTTGCGTATCGGTATGGCTGCGGCCAAGGGCATAGCCATGGCTGCCGATCTTCCCTTGATTGGTGTCCCTACCTTAGATGGTTTATCCCTGCTGCTCACTCCTGCAGCCCAACCTGTTTATCTGGTCCTCGATGCCCGCAAACAACAGGTCTACGCTGCCTGTTACCGCTTGCAGGAGGAGGGCTGGCAAAGAAGCAGCAACTTTGAAGTGTTGACTCCCGATGAGCTTGCAGCCAGCATCACTGAACCATGCCTGGTTGCCGGTCCCGGAGTAGCAGCCTGCGCAGCACAGCTGGCTGGCCACTCACAGGTGCAGCTCCTCTCCTCGGCGCTCTTGCATCCACGGGCTGCCGGAGTTGGTTTTATGGGGGCGAGCTTGTTGGCTGAGCGTGGTTTTGTCGGTGAGGAGAATCCGGTGCCGCTGTATGTGCGAGCCTCCGAGGCGGAATTAAATCTCAAGCGAAAGTAGAGTGCGTGGTCAAATGATTACCCGAAAAACAACCCGACAGATCAAAGTGGGGGATGTGGCCATCGGTGGTGGTACACCCATTGCTGTGCAGTCCATGACCAATACCCTGACCAGCGATATCGACGCGACAGTGCAGCAGATTCACGGGCTTGAACAGGCCGGCTGTGAGATCATACGCGTGGCTGTACCGGACATGGCGGCCGCCGAGGCCATTACCACCATCCGTGAACAGATTTCTCTCCCGCTGATTGCCGATATCCATTTTGATGCTCGCCTGGCTGTGGCCTCCATGGAACACGGTGCCCAGGGGATTCGGATTAATCCCGGAAACCTTGGTGGCCCGGATAAACTGGCCCAGGTGGTGGCTGCCGCTAAAATGCACGCTGTCCCCATTCGGGTTGGAGTCAACTCCGGGTCCATCGAAAAGGATCTGCTCAAGGAGTTTGGCTATCCAACCCCCGAGCGCCCCGATGCGTTGATTGCAAGCGCCCTGAACAATGTGCGCCTTCTGGAGCAGCTGGGCTTTTATGAGATGAAGATCTCCATCAAATCCTCCGACACGCTGACCACCATTGCCGGGTACCGCCAACTCTCGCAACAGACAGAGTACCCACTGCATCTGGGCGTAACCGAGGCTGGCGGGCTTATTCCCGGCACGGTAAAATCCAGCGTTGCACTGGGGATTCTGCTCTCTGAAGGGATTGGCGATACCTTTCGTATCTCACTCACCCGCGAACCGGTGGAAGAGATTCGTGTGGCCTATGAGCTTCTGCGCTCACTCCGCATTCGTGAACGTGGTCCGGAGATGATTTCCTGCCCCACCTGCGGCCGTACCCGTATCGATCTCTTCTCTCTGGCTGAGGCGGTTGAGCGGAAACTGCAGACCATGGAAAGCAAAATCAAAGTCGCGGTCATGGGCTGTGTGGTCAACGGGCCCGGAGAGGCGCGTGAGGCCGATATAGGGATTGCCGGTGGTAATGGTGTTGGCATTCTCTTTAAAAAAGGCGAGATTTACAAGAAGGTGGCCGAGGCTGATTTACTGCCGGTCTTTCTTGAAGAGTTGGAAAAACTGGAAGCAGAGCGAACCACTAAAAAATAATCACCTGCTTTCCCTTATATATTACACCTGTTTTAGCAAGCGGAGACTTGAACCATGCGTTACTCACAGATGCTCTTACCCACCACCAAGGAAACTCCTTCGGAGGCTGAGGTCATCAGCCACCAGCTGTTGGTGCGGGGCGGATTTATCCGTAAACTCACCTCGGGCATGTACACCTATCTGCCGCTTGGCTTTCTTGCCCTGCAGAAGGTCACTGAGATTGTCCGTCAGGAGATGAACCGCGCCGGTGCCCAGGAGATTCTCATGCCCATGGTACAGCCTGGAGATCTCTGGGAAGAGTCGGGACGCTGGAAAAAATATGGTCCTGAATTGCTTCGTTTTCGTGATCGTCATGATCGCGACTACTGTCTTGGCCCCACCCATGAGGAGGTGGTTACCGATATCGCCCGGCGTGAGCTGCAGTCCTATCGCCAGTTGCCGGTCAACCTCTATCAGATTCAGACCAAGTTTCGAGATGAAATCAGACCACGCTTCGGCCTGATGCGTGGCCGTGAGTTTGTGATGAAGGACGCCTACTCTTTTGATATGGACGACGCCGGTGCCAGCAAAAGTTACGAGATCATGCGTGATGCCTACTTTCGTATTTTTGAGCGTTGCGGGCTCGATTTCCGCGCGGTTGAGGCAGACAGCGGCGCCATTGGCGGTTCCTACTCCCATGAGTTCATGGTGTTGGCAGAGACCGGCGAAGATACCCTGGTGATCTGCAACGAGTGTAGCTTTGCCGCCAACGTGGAAAAAGCGGCGATCACCCTGCCTGAAGCCGAGGAGTCCCAGGTCGTGCTGGCCCCCATTGCCAAGGTGCAGACACCGGGTAAGAAAAAGGTCAAGACCGTGGCCGAGTTCTTAGGTGTTGAACCCAAGGATGTGATAAAGACCATGTTCTACCTGGCGGATGAAGAGGTGGTTGCGGCCCTGGTGCGGGGCGACCGGGAAGTCCAGTCCGTGAAGCTTAAAAACCTGCTGGGAGCCAACGATGTGGAGCCCCTGGAGGAAGACCAGGTCTGGCAGGCAACCCGTCTGCCCGCAGGCTACCTTGGACCGGTGGAGCTGCCGCTGAAGATCGTTGCCGACCAGGAAGTGATGCGCATGGTCAACGCGGTGGCCGGTGCCAATGAAAAGGGGTGTCATCTGACCGGGGTTAATCCGGAGCGTGATTTCAAACCCACCATTGTTGGCGACCTGCGTCAGATCACCATGGAAGATCGTTGTCCCACCTGCGGCGGTTCGCTTGGGCTGAAAGAGGGCATCGAGGTCGGGCATGTCTTTAAACTGGGCACCCGGTACTCCGAGGCCATGGAGGCACGGTTCCAGGACAGCGATGGCCAGGAGAAACCCTTTATCATGGGCTGCTACGGAATTGGTGTCAGCCGTGTTGTTGCCGCCGCCATCGAACAGAACCATGACGACAAGGGAATTATTTTCCCTGTGCCCCTGGCCCCCTTTCAGGTCATTATTCTCAACCTGACCCCCAAAGACGAGAGTTTTTGTGAGGCCTCCGAGGCGCTCTACAGCGCATTGCAGCAACAGGGGCTGGATGTCCTGCTGGATGATCGGGATGAACGCCCGGGCTCCAAATTTAATGATGCCGATCTGGTGGGGATTCCTTTCCGGGTCATGGTGGGCAAAACCTACGCCAAGGAAGGCAAGGTCGAGGTCCGCGTCCGTAAGAGCGGAGAGACCCAGCTGTTCACCCCTGAGGAGGCGGTTACCTATCTCAGCCAACAGGTACGTCAGGCCTTGTCTGTTTAAGACAGTTTTTTTACAACGGAAACAACCCTGTTATGTCGGATATCAAACCACTGCGCTCCCTGGCTTCCGGCTATTTAAGTGATGTTGACTTAAGCCCACTCAATACCGCCTGGGAGTTTATTCAAGAGCGGCACGCCGGTCAGTTTTATGCGACCGGCGAGCCCTATATCGATCATCTGCTGGCCGTTGGCTCGACCCTGGCTTCCATGCGTCTTGACCTGGACACGATTGTTGCAGGGCTTTTGCATGGAACCATCAAAGAGCATGTCGCGGAGCTTGATGAACTCAAAAAGATGTTCGGCCAGGACGTGGCTAACCTTGTCGATGGGGCCACCCGCATCACCAACGTCCGCTACAATTCCCATCTGGCCCATGAGGCGGAGAATATCCGTAAGCTCCTCTTGGCCATGGGCGCGGATATTCGGGTGCTTCTGGTCAAGCTGGCCGATCGCCTTCAGGATATGCTCAGCCTGGACGCCGTGGATGAACAACAGCGGCGGACCAAGGCCCGGGAGACCATGGACCTCTATGCGCCGCTGGCCTCCCGTATCGGTATCGAGTGGCTCAAGCGGGAGCTGGAAGACCTGGCCTTTCGCTATTTGTTACCGGTGGAGTACGCGGACCTTGCCGCCCATCTGGAATCGACCCTGGCGGAGCGACAGGTCTATGTGGATGATGTGATCAATATCCTCCATCAGAAACTCAACGCAGCCAAGATCGTGCCGGTGCGCATCATCGGCCGTCCCAAACACCTTTACTCCATCTATAAAAAACTGGTCGCCCAGCGTATCCCTCTGGAGCGGGTCTACGATAAGGTCGCCTTTCGTATCATCGTGCGCACGGTCAAGGAATGCTATCAGGCCTTGGGCACGGTCCATGCCGACTGGACTCCTGTGCCGGGTCGCATCAAGGACTGGATCAGCGCACCCAAATCCAACAACTACCAGTCCCTGCATACCACCGTCTCCGGACCCGATGGCCAGTTCATCGAGATTCAGATTCGCACCGAGGAGATGGATCGGGTTGCCCAGGAAGGTGTGGCCGCCCACTGGGCCTACAAAGAGGGGCAGAAGATCACCAGCGGTGATGCCAAGCTCTTCAAGGAACTCAAGCGGCTGGTGCAGTCGCTGCAAGAGGTAGAAGACCCCAGCGAGTTCATGGAGTCGGTCCGTGGTGAGCTCTTTGAGCCCGATGTCTTTGCCCTGACCCCTTCAGGTGAGGTCCGCGAGCTGCCCCATGGTTCCACCCCCATCGATTTTGCCTACTCCATTCACTCGGAGGTGGGCGATACCTGTGTCGGGGCCAAGGTCAACGGGCAGATTGTCCAGCTCAAGCACAGCCTGCAGAGTGGGGATATTGTCGAGATTCTCACCCAGAAGAACCAGCATCCCCGCCGAGCATGGCTGCAGCTGGTCAAAACCAGTCGAGCGCGCACCCGCATTCGTCAGTATCTGCGTCGGGAAGAAAAAGAGCGCTCGCTCAAGCTCGGTCGGGAGATCTGCGAGCGTGAGCTCAAGAAATACGATGTGAACCTCAAAGGTCTGCTCAAGAGTGGTCACCTGCGCCTGTTGTTGAAAAAACTCAACTGCAACAGCCTGGATGAGATGCTGGTTCGGGTGGGCAGTGGGTCCATCACCGTGCCCCACCTGCTGCGAACTCTTCAGCCCGAGGAATTTCGCGAGGCCGAGGAAAAAAGACGTATCGCCGAGATGGTCGAGCGGGCCAGACGGGCCACCGAGGCTGCCAAAAACGAGCCCCAGAGGCGGACCTCCATTGATATCGATGGTGTGGATGGCATGCTGATCAAGATCAGCCAGTGCTGTCGGCCCGTGCCCGGTGATGCCATCATCGGGTTCATCACCACCGGTTCCGGTGTCTCCGTCCACAAGGCGGATTGCCTTAACCTCAAGGCCACTGATCCGGCCAGGTGGCTTGATGTTTCCTGGTCCGGAACTCCCAACAGTACCTACCGGGCAGGGATTCTTGTCCGTTCCGAGAATCGCAAAAACCTGCTTGCGGACATAAGTGGAACGATCAGCGCCGATGATGCCGATATTGTTGAGCTCAACGCGCGGACCACGGTGGAGAATATTGCCGAGATCGATGTGTTGATCGAAGTGATGAACCTGGAGCACCTCCAGCGGCTCCAGCAGCATCTGCTGCAGATGTCCGAGGTGATCGAGGTGCGGCGCAAGTAACCGCCTGAATTATGTTAGAGCAAGAGAAGTACCTATCATGATCTGTCCCGTCTGTGGCAACGAGGTTGAGCCAGGGCACAGCTCCTGTCCCTTTTGTGGTTCCTCCTGTGATGGCGGCAGCCCCAAGGAGCGCGGAGTCCTCCATCGGCAGGTAAATCTCGAACGGGGCAAGCCCCTGGTCGAGCATGCCCTCAAACGATTTGAAAGTGAACTCTTCACCAGCCGCAGCCTGGGCTGTAAGGTCCTGACCCTGATCCATGGCTATGGTTCAAGTGGGCAGGGGGGCGCCATCAAAGAGGCGCTCAAAGAACAGCTCAACTATCTCAAACACCGGGGAGAGATTCGTCACGTCATTGCCGGTGAACAGTTTGAGGGCCGCTCGGGCAGAGGCCGTCAACTGTTACGCCAGTATCCCTTTCTTGCCCAACACCGCGACCTGAACCGGTCCAATCCTGGGATTACCCTGGTTTTTCTTTAACCTGCCTAACGTATGCAGGTCTTCCTGTTACGATATCTTTTTCTCTCTGCTGGTTCCAGCAAAGAGATTCATTTGCTCTTGTTCCAAGGAGAACACCATGCTGACAAGAAAACGTCCTGTCGATGCACTGCGTCCGGTGCAGGTGGAGTATAACCTCCAACCCCATGCAGATGGCTCGGTCCTTATCAAGATGGGCAATACCCATGTTCTCTGTGGCGTCACCGTGGAGGAAAAAGTTCCGCCTTTTCTCAAGGATAAGGGGCAGGGCTGGATTACAGCCGAATACGGCATGTTGCCCTGTGCCACCCATAGCCGTGGCCGCCGTGAGGCTCGCAGTGGTCAATCGGGCCGTAGCCTGGAGATTCAGCGTTTGATCGGCCGCTCGCTGCGGATGATGGTTGATCTCACTGAGCTGGGGGAACATACCCTGCGGGTGGACTGTGATGTCATCAATGCAGACGGGGGAACCCGTTGTGCCTCGATTACCGGGGGAGCCTTGGCATTGCGCCTGGCCCTGGAGAAGATGGTTGAGCTGGGGATGCTGACAGAGCTGCCTTCTATTTTACCGGTGGCGGCAGTCAGCGTGGGCGTGGTTGAGGGCGAGGTCGTGTTGGATCTTGATTACAGTGAAGATTCCAACGCGGATGTGGATGCCAACTTTGTGATGAGCGGTGATGGTCGCTGGATCGAACTTCAGTCCACCGCCGAAGGGGCGCCCTTTCAACCGGAGATGTTCACCTCCATGGCAGAGCTGGCCACCAAAGGCATCGACCAACTCTTCACCCTCTGGGAGGGGAAGACAGAGCTATAAAGCCTAAGGGCTGTGACAAGCTGAAGGTGCTGTTAGGAAAGAATAGAGCAGAACTGCACTGCCTCCAGGTAGTGGTCATAGACCTTGCTCGGGTCTGCCTTAATCTTGCGTAGATTGCGGAGGCACTCTTTGGTTTGCCCTTTTTCATAAGTGAGCAGGACAAGAAGAAAAGGGGCGTAAGGCCCCCCTGTGTCGATGAGGGCCTCCCGTATGGCATCGGAGAGGGGGAGCATCTCCAGCACCTGTTGCATGGGCTTATCGAGAATGGCATCGATCAGGGAAAAGAGGCCCAGTAAAAAAAACTCGCCACTGTCGGTTACCTGTTTGCAGCTCTCGGCCACCAGTTGGCACCAGCGGGCACGAATAATCGAGAGGCGGATCAGTTCCGGCGGTTTGTCGGCCGCCAGCTCGGAAACAATAACCAGGGTAACAAAGCGGCGAATCTCCTGATCGCCCAGGTAGATAATCGCCTGGCGGATTGAGTCCACCTCTTTGAGCAGGTGATAAAACGAGGAGTTGATATAGCGCAGCAGCTTGTAGGAGATCGAGACATCGGTTGCAATGATGTTTTCCAGCTGCTCCACTGTGGTCTCGGCCTTGTTGATCTCGGTCAGCAAATTGATCAGGCTGATCTTGTTGGAGGCGATTTCCGTGATCTTGAGGGACTCAGGTTTGGCAAAGAAGTAGCCTTGAAAGTAATGAAATCCCAATTTGCGGGCATGGTCGAACTCTTCGTAGGTCTCAATTTTTTCTGCCAAAAAACGAATGTTAAACCGGCTGAGCCGATAGAGCATGCGTTCTATTTCACTGGTGGTTGAGAGCCGGTAGTCAATCTTGATGATGTTGGTCAGCTCAATGAGCGGCAGCAGGTTCTTTTCATAGACAAAATCATCCAGGGCCAGAATATAGCCCAACTCCGAGAGACGCCTGCAGGCGGCCACCACCTCGGGGGTCGCTTTCACATCTTCAAGAATCTCGATAATGATTTTATTTTTGGGGAAGGTGGGGGCAATCTCCTGGAGCAGGAGATTTTGGGTGAAATTGATAAAGCAGGGGCGGTTGCCGGCTATCTTTTCAATGCCTTCGGTGAGAAATGCGGTGGAAAGCAGACTGGTGGTGGCCCGGTCTCCGCTGAGCTCTCCTAGATGCAATCCCTGGGACTGCCGAAAGAGCAACTCGTAGGCAAAGATTTTTTTGTGGGCATCAAATATAGGTTGCCTGGCTATGTATACATCCATGGAGCCTCAACACCGCAAAGTTAATCTTGCAAGCAGTATAGGGCAGATTGTCTTTTAGACCAAGAACTAAGGATGTTGGCTCAGAGTGTTGTTGGTGAAATTCTGAGCCTTCGGTGCGGGGCTTAAGCCGAGTGTTTCGGCGAGGTGCGCGGGGCAGCAGCGCTATCTCCACGCAACACTGAACAACTTCTCAACGTGGAAGTCGCTCAAGCAGCATCATGCCGTCCGGGGTCACCGGCTCCACCGCGTTGAGCTCTTCAATCTCGCCAAGGCCGATAAAACGGCCGTAGTCAATCTCTTCTTCCTGAAGAACAAAGGGCCCGTTACTGGTACAGGCAAAGATGCGTCCCCAGACAGCGTTGTCGGCATCTTCGTAAAATTGGTCAAAAAGTGGGCGTAATTTCACACCGCTGATGCCCAGTTCTTCCTTCAATTCCCGTTTGGCCGATTCTTCGTAACTTTCATCGGCAAGGACCACTCCACCGGCAGCCAGATCCCAGTATCCTGGGAAGATATCTTTACTCAGGCTCCGTTTTTGGATAAAAAGCTCTCCCTCGGTGTTGAAGACAAGTATATAAGAGGCCCGGTGAATGAGCTTTTGTTGGCGCATAATCCGGCGGGTGACCGCGCCTATGACTGTATTGTCCCTGTCGACAATGGCCACGATTTCCTCTGCCGGATTATACGGCTCCATCAGAAAACCTCGCTGGCGTTCTCTGCTGGATTAAACGGATGGCGAATTTCCCAGCAACGATGGATCCGCTGGTTACGTTCAAAATCAAAGGGGATAGTTTCTTCGCTGATTTCACGAATCTCAAATTGTTCTTCAAGTTCCGGCGCCAGTTTAAATTGACGAAAGTTATTGGAGAAGATAAGCACCCCCGCCTTGGCCAGGTGACGCATGGTCTCCTCAATCAGCTCTTTATGATCCTTTTGAATATCAAAGGTCTGCTTGCGATGCCGAGAGTTGGAAAAGGTGGGTGGGTCAAGAAAGATCACTCCAAAACGATCGTTAGATTTTTTTAGCCAGTCCAGGCAATCGGACTCCACCACCTGATGCAGGGGGCCACCAAAGCCGTTTAATGCCAGGTTGGCTTGGGCCCGGGTGAGATAGGTCTCGGAGAGATCCACTGTGGTGGTCGAGGTCGCACCGCCCATGGCAGCGTAGACCGTGGCAGAGCCGGTATAGGCAAAGAGGTTGAGAAAGGTCTTGCCCTGGGTCAGGGTTCTGATGCGATCCCGGGTAATACGGTGGTCAAGGAAGAGACCAGTATCCAGATAGTCGGTAAAGTTGACCAAGAATCGTCCGCCACCCTCGTGGACCTCAAAGAGGGTGCCGCTGGTGGAGGTCTTTTTCTGGTACTGTTTGCTCCCTTTTTGCTTTTGCCGGGTTTTAATAAAAATGCGGCTGCGAGGCAGATCAAAGACCTCTCGAATGACCTGAAGGCCAAGTTCGAATCGTTCTTTAGCTTTCGTGGCCTCAATGGATGCAGGGGGAGCATACTCCTGGACGTGGACCCATTCCTCGTAAATATCCACCGCCAGGTTATATTCGGGAATATCTCCGTCGTAGAGACGAAAGCAGGTGATGCCCTCGGCCTGGGCCTGGGGAAAGAGTCGCTCGGAGTTTTTGATGAGCCTGTTGGCCAGATCTTCGCCGGGACTTCCGCTGGCTAGGGGCTTAAAGGTCCAACTGGGCGGAGTCCGATCGGTAAAACGGGTCTCATTGCCAATTAAAAGCTGACATTTCAGCGGTCCGTTAAAAAGCCGGTAGCGCTGTTGCCATTCCACCCCGAGCATCTCGCCAAAGTCCGGGTTGGCGGTGAAAAATCCCAGCGACCAGCCGGAGAAATGGTGTTGATAGGTCCGGCCCAGGCAGCGGTAGAGATACTTGACCGCTTCTTTTTCAGAAAGTCGCTCGCCATAGGGGGGGTTGGTAATAATGGAGCCATGGGCACCGGGCGATTCCAACCGGGCCAACTGCCGCTGTTTGATGACCACCACGTTTCTCAAGCCCGCTGCAATCACGTTTTTGCGGGCGGCGGCCACCACCTTGGGATCGGCATCAAAGCCCAGGAACTGGGGCCAGGTTTCCGGAAGGTTCTGTCCTTCGCGATCAAGGGCTTCCTGGGTCAGACGGTCCCAGAGTTGGGGGTCGTGTTTATTCCAGCCCATGAAACCAAAACTTTTACGCAAGAGACCAGGGGCGCTGTCGCTGTACATCAGAGCCGCTTCGATCAGCAGGGTGCCACCACCGCACATGGGGTCCAGAAGGATGGGCTCCGTTTCGACCCGGTCAAGCCAGCCTGAGAGCCGGACAATGGCTGCTGCCAGCGTTTCCTTGAGGGGCGCTTCACCGGTACCGGTGCGGTAGCCGCGTCGGTGCAGACTGTCGCCGGAGAGATCAATGGACAGAGAGGCGCCGGTGCCCTGAACGTGCAGGTTCAACCGAATATCCGGGTTCAGTGGATTGACATCGGGGCGTTTGCCAAAACGTTTGCGAAACTGATCGACAATGGCATCCTTGATGCGCAGCGAGGCAAAACGGCTGTGGGTAATCGCCGAGTTGACCAAAGTCGCATGGACGGCAAAGGTTGACTTGATGTCAAAGTGGTCATCCCAGAGAATTTTTCCCGCGTGGTTGTAGAGCGTATCGGTATCGGGGGCGTCAAAACGGCTCAGCTCAAGCAGAATGCGAGAGGCAAAACGTGACCAGAGACAGGCACGATAGCCGGTCTCCAGGGAGCCATTCCAACTGACTGCTCCAGGACTCGTCTCGATGGATTTGCCGCCAAAACTGGCGATTTCTTCACCAACCAGCTCTTCCAGGCCAAAGCCACAGGTGGCGGTAAATCGGAGCGGTTGCTTTTTTTTCTTACGGGCCGTGGGACGAAGACGGTATGTACTCATATTCTCAAAGATTCACGCGAGCGAAACCTCAAATAGCCATCAGGACAACAGCGATCAGGAGGGAAGCAGGTCGTTTGGTAAGCGAAATTGTATCTGAAGAGCTTTGCAGGCAGGCCTGACCAAGCATTCAGCATGACATTGTACCAAGGTGCATGAGCACGGGATAACATATAAAATAGATAACTGTATTTTTATGTGCACACGATTTGGTATATAAATGATAGGGAGAGATCGCAAAAAAACATGCAAGGTCTCTGCGTATTTCGTGCTCCCTTATGGGTGCAGCATAGCCATTCTTGGGCGGGAAGTAAACAAGAACAACTCCCACATGCAGACAAAAGTCTCCTCTGTTTACCTCACCCCTCAAAGCCGCCAGCTCTTGTAGAGAAAAGGAATCTCGTCATGCATCCGTTTGCTACATCAAAATCGATTATGGACCCTTCAATGCAAACTCCCAGTCAGCTCAGTCGTGAACATGCCCACGCTATGAAAAATATTTTCAGTATTATCCGGGCCAATGTGGAAATGATTGAAGAGGAAAATCATCCCGATGATGTGGTGCAACGTCGATTGTTGCGGATTATTGCCTCCTGCGAACGGGGGGAAGAAATTGTAGAGCAGATTCAGGCGAAAAAAAAAGAAAAATCTCAGGGACTCTTTGTCGGTCAGAAGCCAGATTACGTCAATGACGTCGGCGTGCTGCAAGGGCGAATATTGGTCGTCGACGATGAGCCGGACGTGCTCAAAGTGATCGAACATTATCTCAAAGATCATGAACTGGCCATATCTACTCTGACAAGCGCAGGAGCCGCCATAGAGCATCTGCAAAGGGACGGGAGTCGCTATGATCTCGTCCTAACCGATTTGGAGATGCCGTACTGCAATGGTGTGGAGTTGTGCAGTTTTCTCCAATCGCATAAACCGGAGCTGCCAGTCATCGTCATGACTGGCTATGGGCAAAGTTTAGATGAGGTTGATCTAGGTACCACCCCAATACGAGCCGTTGTTGCCAAACCGCTTGATCGAAAGCTACTGCTTGCCACCCTAGGGCAATTCCTGGCGGCTTCCTGAAGCCACATCTTGACAATTTCCTGTGAAAATCATGTAATAGAGCCAATGTCTCTTTTTCTCCGATGGTGTTTTGCCGCAACACAGGTGCTCGCCTCATCAAGAAGAGACCCTTTTATCTGGGTTCCACTCATCTAAAATCTCCGTTGTTCGTCAAACACATGGCAAAAATTCTCATCATTGATGACGATATTCTGCTCGCTGAAACCGTGGCCGACAAGCTCAAGAGCCTGGATCACGAGTCCGAGGCCACTCTTTCCCTTGCAGCTGGCCTCCAGCGGGCCAGGGAGGGGGATTTTGATATTATTCTCCTTGATGTCTATCTTCCCGATGGCAATGGGTTGAAAATGATTGAACAGCTGCGTGTTGTCCCTTCGGATCCCCAGGTCATCATTATGACCGGGCAGGGGGATCCCGATGGCGCTGAGCTCGCTATCCGCCATGGTGCCTGGTGTTATCTTGAAAAAAAAACGATCATAAAAGAGATATCTCTGCCGCTTGCCAGAGCACTGCAATACCGGCAGGCGCTGTATGGAAAGCGGGCCGCACTGAAGGCGGTGGAGCGGGACCAGCTGGTGGGTGAAAGTCCTCGTTTTGTCCAGTGCCTAGAGATTCTCGCCAATGCGGCCGCCTCTGATACCAGTGTGCTCATCTCTGGGGAGTCGGGGACCGGCAAGGAGGCCTTTGCTCGGGCTATTCATGCCAATAGCAAACGATCACGAGGGAATTTTGTTGTGGTCGATTGTACGGCCCTGCCAGAACAACTGGTGGAATCAGTCCTCTTTGGGCATGTGAAGGGTGCCTTTACCGGGGCAGATCGGTCTAACCGGGGTCTGATACGTCATGCCGATGGGGGAACGCTTTTTTTAGATGAAGTGGGCGAGTTGCCCCCGGCTACCCAAAAGAGTTTTCTGCGGGTGCTCCAGGAACGAACCTTTTGCCCGGTGGGGAGTCAGGAGGAATGCCACAGTGATTTTCGCTTAATCTGCGCCTCGAATCGAGACCTGGCCCAACTGACCCAGCATGGAGATTTTCGCGAAGATTTACTCTATCGACTTCGCGGGCTGAGTTTACACCTCCCACCCCTGCGGGAGCGCGAAGGGGATATCACCCTCTTGGTCGATCATTTTCTTACCCGTCTGATTCACCGCTATGGTCAGGAATCTAAAGAATGTCTGCCTGAGGTTATGGAGCTGCTCTGCTCATACTCCTGGCCTGGTAACGTCCGTGAACTCTCCCAGGCAATGGAATCCGCCTTTGCCCAAGCTGTGTACTCTCCCGTACTTTTTTCCCAACATCTTCCTTTGCATATTCGAACCGCGCATGCCCGTGCCAATGTCCAGCGTCAAAGCCCGACCGATGTGATGCTCTGTGGATGTGATGGAACCGTTTTCAGCTGGCGAGAGGCGAAAGAAGCCTTTGAACGCGACTATACAACGCGTCTTTTGCGTCAATGTAAAGGGAATATCATGGAGGCAGGTCGTGTGTCCGGCCTTTCTCGAACCCGCTTATATCAGTTGATTAAAAAATACGAACAGGCCTAAACAGATCTTCGTCCACTTTATAAGACACTGTCCACAAAAGTTGACAGTGTCAACAGTGCCACGCATCGTTTCGATGGGATAAACAGCCACGAATTGCTGTGAATACAGACTTTTTTTTTAAGCGGCGTCTCTTGTGCTTTGGCATGCTCTTTGCCTTGACCTGAGGGGACAGTGTGAAATCTGTTCTACCACTGAAAAGAGGCTGCCATGAACGTACTGTTATTTCGGTCGAATCAGACTGAAAGTGGTGAGCGACTCAAACGTTCCATCAAGGCGCTGGATAACCTTGAGTCCTTAACGGATTGCTGGAACATGCAGGAGTTGCTTCGTCACTTTCAAACCCCGGTACCTTTGCCGGAAACCGTTGTGTTACAGGCAACGAACACGCAGGAACTGCTGTCTTTGTCTCCCTTTCGTTTTCGCCTGGAGCAGGTGTTTTTCGTTCTTATCCTTCCCGATGCCGAGACTGAAACCGTTGCCTCAGCACATCAGTTGCGTCCCCGATTTATTGCCTATCAGGATAGTGATTTCAGTGAGATTGAAGCGGTGCTGAACCGATTGGAAGCACGGAGCGCTCCTTTCAAAGACAGTGCCACCGGACCTACAGTGGAAGAGTGACGTTTGTAATGAAAGACCAGCTTTTTGCCTCGTTTATTCTTGATCAGCAAACCGATGTTGAAATAGCCATGCCCGCCGAGCAGGTTGTGGAAGCATTGGTCTTGGATGAGCAGATCCAACCTCTGCCGACAGGGGCTGCGTTTCTCGAAGGGATTATGCCTCTGCGTGGCGATGTTATCCCGGTCATTAACCTCAAAAAACGGCTGGAGCTCGCTGTGACTGCTTATGGCCCTGAGGCCAAGGTGGCCGTGGTGCAGGTTAGATCGAAACGTTACGGTCTGCTGGTGGAGGATATTCGAGATGTTCTTCGGGTCGGATCGGAATCCATCGAAGCACTTCCTGCCTTTCTCATGAGTAAGGAGAGTGTGATCACCGATCTTATCAAGTTGGATGGGGGGAAGCGAACCCTGGAGCTCATTGATTTAGAGAAGCTCTTTCCCGGCTCTCCCGATAGTGTTGAAACCGACTCTAACCAGGGAGAAGTTATTGCTCCCCGGCAACGATGCTACCAGCAGTTTGTGCTCTACTCATGTCGAAATCAGGTGTACGGAGTCCCGGTGGCCGAAGCCCGTGAGATCTGTTTTTTTGCCAACATAGATGAAACCTTTCGGAGTGGCAAAGTCCAGGGGGCTCTGCAGTTACGTGGGCAAACAATCCCGGTTCTTTGCAGTGCCGTACTGTTAGGGTGTTCGACTGAGGATCTTAAGCCCACTGAAGATACGCGTATTTTGGTGATGCATTCAGAGACTCTGAGCTTTGGACTGATTGTGGATAAGGTACATCAGATCTTAGTTGTTGCCGAGGATGAGATATTGCCTATTCCAGGAGAGCATCTGCCTCATCTACAGGGGGTCTGCTCTTCTGCCAGCTTTACCAATATCATGCTGCTTAATGTTCAAGGGTTGATCAGCACCCAGATCGACAAGATCAGCGCCATGGGCAGGTTACGGCGCAATGGCGAGCAGGCTGCCCAGGAGGATGAACCCTCAGCCCGTCATATCATTACCGAACATTGCTATCTGATTTTTGGTATCGGTAAACGTTATGCCATTGAACTCAAAGATGTGCAGGAGATCATCGATTGCGGCGATTTGATCCAACTCACCAGTGATCAGGGACTCATCCAGGGGGTCATTAATCTTCGTGGTCGTGTGGTCCCGGTTATGAGCCTTCGGAATTTTTATACCTGCCCGGAGCATAATGTCGTGGGGAAAGAGTTGGGCCCGGAAGATAAACTCATTATCGGAAGGGCAGGGGGCAATATGGTGGCCCTTCTGGTCGACGAGATCATCACCATCTATAAACAAGAAAAATATCATGCAACCCCTTCGTTGCGGCCAGAGCTCCACTCCAAAAAGGATACCCTGGATCGGCTCATTGAATTTATCAACGAAGAAGGGCTCAAAGAACATGTACTGGTTGTCAATATAGCTAATATTTTGCGAAATCATCTGAAGATTGAAGAGGCATTTTCTTCGGGGGATGCGATGTTGAGTGCAGAATGTTCAACAGGTGGTCTGCAAGATTCCAGTGAACAGCAGAGTGTGAGGTTTTAAGAACTAAGATGGAGGAAATTATGGCATCTGGAGCAAATACACCTGGCAATTTGGATATGCGTTTGCTGGAGACTCGGGACGAGGCGGGGTTTGTCGTAGATGATAAGCGCACCATTATTTGGGCCAACAATGCGTTTTACAAAACGTTCAACCTGAGCTCTGCTGAGGTGATTGGCAAGATGACCTGTGAAGAGACCTGCAACCTGCATCTCTGCGGAACCAAAGATTGCCCGGTTGAAAAGGCCAAGCGCCTCCATAAGCCTGTGAGCGCAGAAGCTGTCCACAATAACGGGGCTGGCCTGCGCTACTACCGTTCTCAGGCCAGTCATGTAGCCGAATCCGAAGACCAGACCCTGGTTGTTATGGCAGATATCACCCGGGAGAAAGAACTGGAAGCTCGACTGAACCAGATGGAGACCGACCTTAATGTTATCCCCACGCCGATTATGGAGATCGACGATAAATTTACAGTAACGTTTATTAATCCGGCCGGAGCTGGAGTGGCTGGATTGACGCCGGATGAGGCCGTGGGAAAAAAATGTTTTGATCTTTTTAAGACGCCGCACTGTAAAACCGAAAAATGCGCCTGCCTGCGAGCGATGAAGACTGACAGCGTTGTCTCAGAGCAGACTATCGCTCGCCCAAGGGATGGGGTCATTGTGCCCATTAAGTACACCGGTGCGCCGATTAAGGATGCCAAAGGCAATATTATCGGAGCTGTTGAATACGTTCTTGATGTCACCGATGAAGCCAGACAGCAGCAGTTAGCTGATGAGAAAATTGAAAACCTCAATACCATCCCCACGCCAATCATGTCCATTGATACCGATTTCACCATCACCTTCATGAATCCCGCCGGGGCGGGTGTGGTCGGAATGAGCCCCGATGAGGCGGTAGGCAAGAAATGTTATGATCTTTTTAAGACGCCGCACTGTAAAACCGAGAAGTGTGCCTGCCTCCGGGCCATGAAAACCGACGGTGTTGTCTCCGAGCAGACCATTGCCCGACCAAAAGAAGGGGTGATTATTCCCATTAAGTATACCGGTGCTCCAATCAAGGATGCCAAAGGCAATATTAAAGGAGCCCTCGAATACGTCTTGGATGTGACCGAAGAAAGTAAGCACCAGCAGATGGCCAATGAGAAAATTGAAAATCTCAATGCCATTCCGACCCCGATCATGTCCATTGATCCCGATTTTACTATCACCTATATGAACCCGGCAGGAGCTTCTGTGGTGGGGCTCAGTCCGGACGAGATGGTGGGCAAGAAATGTTATGATTTTTTTAGGACACCCCATTGTCGTACCGAGAAATGTGCCTGCACCCAGGCTATGTCCACCGATGGCATCGTCACCGAGGAAACCATAGCTCGGCCGCGTGAAGGGGTGATTGTGCCCATCAAATATACCGGGGCTCCCATCAAGGATGCCAAAGGGAATATCAAAGGGGCTCTTGAGTTTATTCTAGATATCACCGAAGAGGCTAAACAGCGGCACGATGCCAACACCAAGATTGAAAATCTCAATGCCATCCCCACCCCGATCATGTCGATCGACACCGAGTATACCGTGACCTTCATAAACCCGGCGGGAGCTTCGGCAGTCGGCCTGGCCCCTGATGCCGCCATTGGCCGCAAGTGTTATGAGTTGTTTAAAACACCGCATTGCCAGACCGAAAAATGCGCCTGTCTCCGGGCGATGAACAGTGATTCGGTCATCAGTGAAGAGACCATCGCCCGGCCACGAGATGGGGTTATCATGCCGATTAAGTACACCGGGGCGCCCATCAAAGACGCCAAAGGCAATATCACCGGTGCCTTGGAGTTTGTCCTTGATATCACCGATGAGGCCCGGCAACGTCAGGATGCCAATGAAAAAATTGAAAATCTGAATGCCATTCCCACGCCGATTTTCTCGATTGATACCGATTTTTCTATCACCTATATCAACCCGGCTGGTGCCCAAGCCCTCGGGGTGAGTGCCGACGAATTGATCGGCAAGAAATGCTATAATTTTTTTAATACAGGCCATTGTCGAACAGAACACTGTTCCTGCAATCAGGCCATGCAGAGCGATCAGGTAATCTCGAGCAAGACGGTTGCCCGGATCAATGGCCGTGACATCGCCATCAAGTACACCGGTGCTCCGATTAAAGATGCCAAGGGTAACATCAAAGGCGCGCTTGAGTTTGTCCTTGATGTCAGTGCAGAGGCCGAGGTTGAACAGTTGGTCAGCACCGCCAGCAGCGAGGTCGCCGGCCTGGTAGCCGACTCCCAGCAACGTATGGGCCAGGTTAAAAAAGATATGCAGGTGATGAACGAGGCGATCGAGCAGGAGGTTGTTCGCTTGGATGCCTCGGAGGCCACCATTCGTCAGATGTTGGCATCTTCCAATGAGATGCTGGGAGTCAGCGAAAAGGTGAACCAGTTGGCTGGGTCCGTTTCTTCCGAGGCGGAAAATGGACGCAAGGCAGGCGCGGAAGCCGGTGAAAAGATGCAGCAAATCAACCGCTCCATGCAACAAAATAATGAGATGGTGGCGACGCTGGTCTCTCAGGTTGAAAAAATTGGTGGCTTTGTCGACATCATCAAAGAGATCGCCTCGCAGACGAACCTGTTGGCTTTTAATGCTGCTATTGAGGCTGCTCGAGCCGGTGATGCCGGGCGCGGCTTTGCCGTGGTTGCCGATGAAGTCCGTAAACTGGCTGAAAATAGTTCCCGTTCAGCGGTTGATATTTCCAATATCGTTAAAATGGTGGAGAACGACAGCCGCCAGACTATTACCGCCATGCAGGACGGCATGCGCATGCTCGATGATGGCTCCAAGGTCATTAATACCGCTTTGAGTGCCATGGATGAGATCTCCAGTGGTATCATGACGATTTCTACGTCCATAGACGATGTCAGTGGCAGGGCGGCGGATCTGGCAGATCATGGTCAGAAGGTGATGGAGCAGATACAAACGGTTGTGCAAACCGCAGGGGATAATCGTAAGACCACGGAAACCGTACAGGACTCTGTGGGTGATACGGTTGCTGCCCTGGAGCGGCTCATGGCCTCGAGCAGTTCTTTGCAGTCGGCGGTGAATAATATGACCAAGTAGATAAGCCGTTAAGGGGGATTGTTTTTTGAGCTTGATGTCGCCACTACGCTCAGGGCCTGGGTACTATGACCATCTTTGGCAATAAGTTATTTACGATCCGCCTGCTCCTCCGTCGCATCGAAAAAGAGGATGCAGAGCTCATCTCTCGCTGGAGCTGCGACCCTCTTGCCTTTGGTTTGTACCTGAGCCCGGAGCATCTCCCTGTTCCAGAAATACAACGGCAGATCGAGGCCGGTATGCTCTGGAGTGAGCGCAACAAGACCTTTTTAATGGAGTTGCGTGAAGGCGAGCCGGTGGGGACCATCCATTACTGGGTACGCGCAGAGGATCCTATTACTGCTGTCATCGCACTTAAAGTAGCGAACCCGGAGATGCGCGGGAAAGGGTATGGGACTGAAGCACAGAAGTATCTGATTTTATTTCTTTTTGATCGATTGAATCTGCGGCGGGTAGAAATGTATACCGATGTCAACAATTTGGCGCAGCAGCGGTGTCTGGATAAGCTCGGTTTTGAACTTGTCCAGGCAACGCCCTATACCGATCAGCAGGTTCAGCGACTTGGTTATCTGTACCGCCTGGAGTGGGAGCGATTTCTTAAAGAACCCATCTATCAGTATCACTATGCATAAACGACCAGGTATTGTCACTGATCAGCGGTATTTTGATCATGCAATCCCCAAACATTCCTTGGAAAACCCCTTACGCCTGCGGCACCTCTACACCTGTCTTCAGGCTGAGCCATATAAAAACCGTTATCAGCCTATTCGGCCCCGCGAAGCATCCACCCAAGAGATTGAGGCGGTGCATTCGAGTTTTTACCAGGAGCAGTTACGTGAGTATGCCAATCTAGAGGATCCATTTTCCTATGATCGCGATACCTATCTTATGGAACAGAGTCTCTATACTGCAGCGCTTGCTGCTGGAGGATGTCTGGATCTGGCAGATAAAATACTTGCCGGGGAGATAGACCATGGTTTTGCCCTGGTGCGACCACCGGGACACCATGCCGAGCCTGGTCGGGGGATGGGATTTTGTCTCTATAACAATGTCGCAATTACCGCGGAGTATTTGCGCCGAGTATACGGTATGCAGAGGATTTTAATCCTTGATTTTGATGTCCACCACGGCAACGGGACCCAGGCGGCTTTTTACGAGACAGACCAGGTTTTATTTTGCTCTATTCATCAGGAAAAACTCTTTCCCTTTAGTGGGCAGGCCCATGAGGTCGGAACCGGCAAAGGCTATGGGTATACGCTTAACCTTCCGGTGCACCAGCAGTTTGGAGATGCCGAGTACCTCTATCTGTTCAATAGGGTGCTTGGCAATGTGATCGAGCAGTATCTGCCCCAGATTATATTGGTCTCAGCTGGTTACGATGGTCACCAGGATGACTCCATTAGTCGCACCCTGCTCACCACCCAGTGGTTTTATGTGGTTACGGAACTGCTCAAGTTTTTTGCTCATGAGTTTTGTGATGATCGTTTGCTCTATATTTTAGAGGGGGGCTACAACCCCGTGAGTCTCGAAGCCTCGGTGTTGGCGACAATCGATAGCCTTCTGACCCCCTGCGGTAAGCGTCCTGGCGTTGTTTTTTCACCGCGGGCAGCTAAAATTTTAGAGCAGCATCCCGTTCATCAATTTTGGACTCTATAAATCGTCATTAATGTTTGCCTGGCACAGAGCCAATGGTGTGCCCCCAATGAATGCACTCAAAGCCCCTGACGAAGCCGCATTACGAACTATCTTTGCCCCCTGCCGACAGTGCGGGACCTGCTGTAAATCGTATCGTAAAATTGCACTGCAGCCCGACGAAGTGGATTTTATCAAAAAAATGGGAGGCCATGTTGGCGTTGATATCAGTTTAAGCCAGTTGCGCAAACAGTCCATGGAATCCCTGGAGGCCGAGGCTCTGGCAAAGGGACAGCTGTATATGATTCATCCCGATGAGAATGGTTGTGTTTTTCTGCAGAAAGTCAACGGGAAGTACTGCTGCAAAATTTATCATCACCGGCCCCAGACCTGCCGAGGATTTCGCTGTACTCTGGCGGATACCAGCTTTTTTGATCTCTTTGCTCGAGATAGCATCCATCTGTTAGGACAGGACCGTTTTGGACGTGCTTTTGCCCCCTGTAAGCAGAAGGAAAATGATAAGCTGTCAATGAGCGAATAAAAGGATATATTTTTAGAAAAATACAAGTAAAGGCAAGAGTTTGTTTTTTAGGAACAGAACTGGGCAAAGGTGTTTGACGCCGCAGATTATTTCACATAGGATACGTACAGACAGGCTATGTACATGAATCGGCGGCAGCTGGTAATCATTGAGTAAGGTCTTTTTCCGAACCGACGAAAATTGTAATCTGTTCCGTTTCACCCGCTGTCACTGATTCAGGATACGAGCAAGCTTCTGTTGTCAGTGGTACTCCGGGGGAGGGAGAAAACCATGTTGACAGAGTTAAATATTCGTAAATTTTTAGCTCCAGAAATAATCTACGGTGACGGGGCAATTGAATTACTTGGTCGTTGTGTACTGAACTATGGTGCCACGAGAGTCTTTATCGTCACCGATCAGGGGATTGTAGAGGCGGGACTTTTACAGCGCGCCCAAACTATTCTTGCCGCCGCCGAGGTTGAGCTGGTCGTCTACGATAAAGTCAGCCCTAATCCTCGAGATCACGAGGTTATGGAAGCCGCAGAGCTGTACCGCCAGTCGCATTGCGATATCATTATCGCCCTGGGGGGAGGCAGCCCCATGGACTGCGCTAAGGGCGTCGCCATTGTCGCTGCCAATGATAAACATATCCTGGCCTTCAAAGGTGTAGAAAAGGTAGAAATTCCAGGTCCACCGCTGATCTGCCTTCCCACCACTGCCGGCTCATCTGCCGATGTCTCACAGTTTGCTATCATCAATAATACCGAAGAACGGGTGAAAGTCGCCATAATCAGTAAAACTATGGTCCCGGATCTTGCTCTCCTTGATCCAGGTCTGACCCTGAGTATGGATCATGAGTTGACTCTGTGCACGGGGATGGATGCTTTGGTGCATGCCATCGAAGCGTATGTCAGCTCTGCCTGCTCACAACTCACCGACCTGCATGCGCTGGAGGCAATTCGTCTGGTTCATCAGTATCTTCCCCAAGTGCTCAAAAATTTGAATGATGTCGATCTCAGGGAGCAAATGATGCTGGCAAGCCTAGAAGCCGGGCTTGCCTTTTCCAACGCCAGTCTGGGGGCGGTGCATGCCATGGCCCATAGTTTGGGCGGGTTACTTGATCTGCCCCATGGCGAGTGTAACACCTTGCTCTTGGATGCTGTGATCAGGCGCAATTATGAAGCCGTACCCGAGCGGTATGATCGTATTGGCGAGATTTTTGGGCTCCAGATGTCAGATATTGCCCCTCAAGACCGAGCGCAGGCAATTTCCGAGGCGATAGTGGTGTTTAAGGGGAAGCTTGGTTTTGTCTCTGGTCTGAATCAGCGGGGTGTACGCCTGGATGATGTCACCTTGCTTGCGCAAAAAGCGCTTGCTGATCCCTGCATGGTCACCAATCCGCGTCGCTTTGAAGTTGCGGATATCGAGGCTATCTTCAAGGAGGCTTTTTAACCTATGGCCAATCACTCCGGAAGTGGTGACAGCTGGGATGATCTGAAAGATGCGATTGTTGGCCTCGGTGAACGATCGGTACGCAAAAGTTATTATCCCGAATTGAGGACCAAGATCCGTGATCTTGACGAGCAGCGAATCTTTTTTCGCTCGACCCTCAACAGCATCCCCGACGGGGTCGTGGTGATGGATGCAGATGGTGTGATCAAGCAGGCCAATCCCGCGCTCTGCACCATGTTTGATTACATGCCCGAAGAGTTAATAGGCCAGCCACAGATCATGCTCTACGAGCAGAATGGAGCAAAGTTTCGCCATGATGATTTTCCCACCGCCTGGAGTCGACGTTTTGTACGTAAAGACGGAACGGCGTTTCTTGGCGAGACCATGGAAAATGAGATTTACGATCATGAAGGGAAACTGCTGGGTACCTTGGAGTTGGTCCGTGATCTCACAGATCAACTCTCTGAGATCAGACGGCAGCGGCAGCTTGAAGAGCAGTTGCGCCAGTCCCAGAAGATGGCAGCCATTGGAACCTTGGCCGGGGGGATTGCCCATGATTTTAATAATCTTCTGGCAGCTATTTTGGGATATGCCGAACTGGCTTTGTTAAAATTGCCCCCAGGGGTCACGCTGCAGCGCGAGATTCGTCAGATACTCAAAGCGGGCGGTAAGGCCTCGGAGTTGGTTAACCAGATTCTGGCCTTCAGCCGTAAAGAAACGACCAAACGTATTTTGCTGCAACCGGGGGTCCTTTTAAAGGAGGTCATTAAACTGTTACGAGGCACGATCCCCACCACGGTGACCATCCAAGAGAAGATTGCTACTACCGATCGTGTCATCCTGGCGAATCCCACCCAGCTGCATCAAGTGGTAATGAACCTTTGCACCAATGCCTTTCATGCCGTTGAGGACAACGGCGGCGAAATTGCATTGGCCATGGAAACTGTACGCAAGGCGATTCCCGCCACTCAGGACGAGCGGGAATGGGTCAAGATATCAGTCATTGATAACGGTTGCGGCATTGATCCTGCCAATATCGAGCGTATTTTTGAACCCTATTTCACGACAAAGCCCAGCGGCAAAGGCACTGGTATGGGGTTGGCCGTGGTGCACGGCATTGTTGAGAATCATGAAGGACGGATATTGGTCGAGAGCGTCAAAGGCAAAGGGACGACGATCAATGTCTATTTTCCGGTGGTCACCGGAATTGAAACCCCTCAGGCCCAAGCGGAATCGCGGTCTCTGGTTGGGGGCAGTGAATCCATCTTGGTGGTCGACGACGAGCGGATGGTCGCTGATTATCTCAAGAGCTTTTTGGAGCAGTTGGGCTACAAAATTACAGTCTGTAACGATGGCAATGCCGCACTGCTAGCTTTTGAGCAGGACCCCCAGGGCTATGATTTGGTCATTACCGATCAAACCATGCCGGGGAAAACCGGGTTTGAAATCGCCCAGACCATGCTTGCCCTGCGTCCCGAGTTGCCTATTATTCTCTGTTCCGGTTACAGCTCCGCCCTTTCACCGGAGCGGGTCACCAAGGCCGGGATCCGCGAGTTTATGATGAAGCCGGTCTCCTTGCATGACCTGGCTCCGATCATTCGTTCGGTTCTTCAAAACGAGGCGAGTGAGCAAAAGAGCTAAGCAAAGCATGCAGGACGACCTCTGCAAACAAAAAGGGCTGCCCCGGTTAAGACGGGGCAGCCCTTTTTGTATTTGATTACTCCTGAACTCAGCTGTTGCTTAGAGGTGGATTCGTTTCTGTTTATGCTCTTGCACCATGAAGTACAAGACCGGCACCGCCATGCGGCTGATGAGAAGCGAGGCAATTTCTCCAAACATTAACGAGATGGCAAGCCCCTGAAAGATGGGGTCAGCCAGGATAACCGAGGCCCCAACGACCACGGCAAGCGCGGTTAAGAGCATGGGACGAAAACGGATAGCTCCCGCCTCCACTACAGCTTCAGCAAGCGGCAGACCATGGCTGAGGCGCAGTTCGATAAAATCCACCAAAATAATCGAGTTGCGGACCACTATCCCCGCACCCGCCATGAAACCGATCATGGAGGTGGCGGTGAAAAAGGCATTCAATCCCCAGTGCGCCGGTAGGATACCGATCAGCGAGAAGGGGATGGCCGCCATCACCACCAGGGGAATGATGTAATCCTTGAACCAGCCCACCATCAGCATATAAATCAAGACCATAACCACACAGAAGGCCAGGCCGAGATCACGAAAGACTTCGAGGGTGATGTGCCATTCGCCATCCCATTTCATGGAAGGCTGCTGCTCAAGAAAAGGCTGGTTGAGGTTGTAGATGGTGAGCGGTGCCTTTTGGCCGCCAAAGTCTGCAGCATTGAGCTCCTTAATCTTAGCATTCATAGCAAAGATCGGATAGACCGGACTCTCAGCACTTCCGGCAACATCGCCGGTTACATAGATTACCGGCTTCAGATTTTTGCGGTAAATCGGCTGATCCACCGGTTGCGTATTGACCTGTACCAGTTCTCGGAGAGGGATCAGTGGTGCCTGGGGATTGGCCATCGGTCGCAGGGAGATATTGAGCAGGTTGTCGACCCGTGCCCGTTGTGTCTGGGGGAGCTGGAGAACCATTTCAATCTCTTCTTTATCGCGTGGCTGATGGAAGAGATCAAGGGATTGTCCGGAAAGCCCCATATCAATTGCCTGGCTGATTTCTGCCTCGGAGAGTCCGTTGAGGGCCGCCTTTTCCTTATCAACCGTCAATACCAGCTTGTTACGCTGGGCTTGCCGGTACCAGTCGATATCCACAACTCCCTCAGTGGAAGCAAAGATTTCTTTGACCTTGGTGGCCAAAGCCACTCGGCTGGCATCATCAGGACCATAGATCTCCGCGACCAGGGTTTGCAATACCGGAGGACCAGGGGGAACTTCGGCGACGGCAACCGTGGCACCGTAGCGGGCAGCAATTTGGGCAATTTCCGGCCGGACCCGTTTGGCAATGTCATGACTTTGGCTCTTACGTTCCCCTTTGCCTTTAAGGTTGACCTGAACATCGGCCATGGTGGAGCCAGAACGCAAGAAGTAGTGCCGCACAAGGCCATTGAAGTTGTAAGGTGAGGCGGTGCCTGCATAGACCTGGTAATTGACCACCTCAGGTTCCTTACCCACAACCAGAGCCATCTCTGTGGCCACCCGGGCGGTTTGTTCCAAGGTGGATCCCTCGGGCATATCAAGAATGATCTGAAATTCAGATTTGTTGTCAAAGGGCAGCATCTTCACCTTGACCAGCCCAAAATAGACCATGGAGCATGAGGTGAGCAGCAAGCCAATAATAGTGGCAAAAAAAAGCAGACGCCAACCGGCATGGGCCAGGAGCGGATCCATAATCCGGTGGTAGAGCCGGGTGAACCAGTCATCGGGGGCGTGGTCAGGATCGTGACCCTTGACAGTATCGGAGCCATGGGATCCCCGTTTTCGTAGAATACGGATTGCCGCCCAGGGGGTGACGGTAAAGGCGATCAACAGCGAAAAAACCATGGCTGCCGAAGCGCCAATGGGAATGGGGCGCATATAGGGGCCCATCAAGCCGCCGACAAAGGCCATGGGCAGGATGGCGGCAATGACGGCCCAGGTGGCAAGGATAGTGGGGTTACCGACCTCTATAACCGCAGCCACGGCGATGTCTTTGAGGCTGGCCTCCTTATTTTCCGGAAGCCGCATGTGGCGCACGATGTTTTCCACCACCACAATGGCGTCATCAACTAGAATACCAATGGAAAAGATCAGAGCAAAGAGGGTGATGCGGTTGAGCGTGTACCCATAGAGGTAAAAGAGCAAGAGGGTTAGGGAGAGGGTGGAGGGGATGGCCAAGAGGACAATGATCGACTCTCGCCAGCCCAGAAAGAGCAGGATCAGCAGGGCCACGCCAAAGACTGCAATAGCCATGTGATAGAGCAACTCATTTGATTTTTCTGCAGCGGTCTCACCGTAGTCACGGGTGATACTGACCGTCACCTCGGGAGGAATCAGCGAGCCTTTGAGGCTCTCCACCTTATGTAAAACAGTGTCGACCACATGTACCGCGTTGGCTCCCGGACGCTTGGCCACTGAGAGGGTGACTGCCGCTTCGGGATTTCCCTCGCCAGCACCAAAAAGCACATAGCTCTGAGGTTCTTCTGGACCATCGATGATCGTTGCTACCTCATCCAGGTAGACGGGATTGCCGCCATGCACCCCAACGACGACCCGGCCCGCTTCCTTAGCAGAATGGAGAAAGGATCCGGTCTGCAACAAAATTTCATGGTTTTCAGCGCGAAGGGTACCGGAGTGAGATTGTCGGTTGGCCTGGGTCAGATGACGCTCCAGATCAGCCGGGCTTAAGTTGCGGGCAGCCAGTAAAAGTGGGTCAAACTGGACGCGGAGCTGCCTGCGCGTCCCGCCAATAATTTTGGTTTCGGCGACCTCAAAGATGGATTTAATGGCGTCGTCCACCTGGGCGGTGAGGCGGCGCAGGGTAAAGTGATCGTAGCTTTGCGAATGGAGTGTTAACGCCAGGATGGGGACATCGTCAATGGTATGGGGTTTGATCAGTGGCAGTGAAACCCCGTGGGGTATACGGTCAAAGTTGGTCTGCAGTTTCTGATTGAGACTCACTATGGATTTTTCAAAATCTTCACCCACGTAGAATCGGGCTATGAGTAAACACTGTCCTGGAGAGGAGGTGGAATAAATATATTCTACACCAGGTAACTCATAGAGGAGTTTTTCCATGGGGATGGCAAGCCGCTGCTCCACCTCTTTGGAGCTGGCTCCTGGCATGGAGACCATGACATCGATCATCGGCACCTTGATCTGGGGCTCTTCTTCCCTGGGCAGTTGGCTCAGGGCCATCAGGCCCAGGAGCAGGGAGGCGACTAAGCCGATCAGGGTGAGCTTGGAGCTGACAAAGGTTGCGGCCAGACGGCCTGCAAATCCGGGGTGGCGGGGTTGTTGTTCACTCATGGCTGGACCTGAACCCTGTGACCGTTAAAAAGGAGACGGTTGTTGGAAATGGCAACGGTTTCACCCGCGGACAAACCACCAAGAATCTCAATCATTCCGTCATAGACCTGACCGGTACGCACCAGGCGAAGGTAGGCGCGTCCATCTTCAATGACAAAGACCCTGTCCATCTGTCCCTTGGGCACCACCGCGCTCTTGGGGATCAGCAATCCTCGACTCCCTGCGGTGGGGAGCAGCACACGGGCAAACTGACCGGTGCGCATATTGGGTTGGGAATCAAGATCAATAACCACCGGGGCGGTCCGAGAAGTTGGATCAGCCGCTGGGGCGACCTCGGCAACTCGGCCTTGGGTGAGCACCTGGGCCGCTTCCACTCTGACCATCAGTTTGTCGCCGGGGTGGATGTTGAGCACCAGGCTTTCAGGGACAGCCGTGCGCACCTGAAGCTGGCTGTTATTGTCCAGTCGAAGCAACGGCGTTCCCGGGGTAGCCAGGTCACCAGGGGTTACCTCTTTACGGGTAATGACCCCGTCAAACGGGGCTGTGATAGCAGTATAGCCCAGCATACTCTGCGCCTCGTTGTAGCTAGCCAGGGCCATGTTGTACTGGTCCTGCATGGTTTTGACCGTTTCTTCAGTCGAGGCCTTCTTTTTCAGCAGGTTGCGTTCCCGCTCCAGATTGCGCCGGGCCTGGGTCAGTTGCGCCTGGGCCTGGCTGACCCGGGCTGTGATTTCACCGGCGGAAATGGCAACCAGCAGGTCTCCGGCCTGTACCTTTGAGCCCAGGACAACCGGAACCTTGGTGACAATACCTGTCACTTTAGCAGCTATTGCGGCGCTGTTTTTGGATTGTAGGGTTCCGGCAATTTCAATCAGCGAGGGCAGTTCGCCAAGCTCGACAGTTGCCACCTGTACCAAGGCCAGGTCCTGGGTGGACTGTGGTTGGGTACTGGCAGAGAGAGAAGGGGAAAAAGTACAGGCAAACGTTAAACAGAGTAAGCAAGAGGTGAAGCAAAAAGGGCGAGCCATGATTACTCTCCTTGAAAGAATTGATGAAGGCCAACTGCGCGACGTAAATCTGCAATGGCAATTTTGCGTGAGGCCCGGGCAAGACTATGGCTGAGCAGGGCATCGGTGAGGCGGTTTTCTGTTTCGATGAGCTCAGAGGAAAGCACAATTCCTTCTGTAAAGCGAAGACGGGAAAGGCGGGCGCTTTCCCGGGCGGAGCGTACCATCTTTTGCGTCACCTTGAGCCGTTGTTCTTCCTGGTTGAGAGAAAGGAGCGCCTGTTCTTTTTCCAGATTAAAGGCCAGCTCAAGCTTGTGGAGTTGCTCTTTGGCCTCGCGTAACTGGGCTTCGGCTCGCTCAACCTCGGCGCTGGTTCGTCCACCGTTAAAGAGGGTGTAGTTGAGGCGTACACCGGCAGCCCAAGAATTACCTGACCCCTCATCAAGTGTGGAGCCCTTTTCCACCTGATAGGACCCAAAAAGATCAGCGGTGGGTTTATAGCCCCCCCGTGCCTGACGCACCTTTGCCGCAAGCATTTGTATCTGGGCGTGTAGGGCCTTGAGCTCAGCCCGATTTTCAATGCTTGAATCTCCAGGGATTTCCTGGACAGGTGAAGCCTGGGGATTAAGGACAACGGGGCCTTGCTTGAGGCCAAGTAGCCGCAGGAAACCGCGTTGCGCAAGGCGTAAACTGTGCTCGGCCCGGATGAGTTGTTCTTGGGCGCGGGCTTGCTGAACCTCGAGGTTGAGTACCTCTTCCTGCAGCAGGCTCCCCTCGTCATAGCGAGCCCTGGCAACCGCAAGCGAGGCTGTCATGGCTTTGAGCGCAGACTGGCGTGCGGCAATGACCTCACCGGCCTGGACGATCCGGCAGAAGGCCCGGACCACACTGTACTCCAGCTGCAGTCGGGTGGCCTTGTTTTGATGCCCACTTGCAAGGCTCAGATTTTGAGCGGCATCAACACCGGCCTGATCGCGACCACCGTTGTAGAATCGATACTGGAGCATCGCTTTGGCCTGGAGCGAATCAGTGGTGCCAGGATCGTTGAAATCCATGTTTTTTTGTTTAAAGACACCTTGATTGAGAATGTTGCCAAAAGAGTACATGGGGTTGTTGGTCCGGTTGTACTCCAACCCGATGTCCAGCTGGGGGTAAAAGGCCGAGCGGGCGGCTTTAAGATCGGCATCGGCTGCTGCTATGCGTTCCAGTGCGGCCCGGGTATCAGGATTATGGCTCAGCGCATAGGAGACAGCGGATTGAACAGACCACTTTGTAGGAGTGTCCTCAGCTGGTGTAGCATGCAAGAGTTGAGGGAAAAGGCTGAGGATGACAAGAATAAACCATGGTGTTCGTTTGCAAGATGTCATATGGTATTTTCCGCTGCAGAGAATATGGACCTAATCGACTGAATGTACGATGAAGCATTAATATTCAGGAGTATGAACGATTGAAAAGATCTTCAGGCCTTATAAATCAAAGACATTGTGTCGAAAAATAGGGTGTATTGGCGGATTTTGCAATACCAATACCCAAAACTTGTATCTATTCTTGGAAAGATTAGATTTGTGAATGAGGTGTATCAATGAAAATGATGCGGATGGTTTGTCTGATTGGCGTTTGTTTTCTCAGTTCCCAGGGGCAGCCCCAGCTGCTGCTGGCGAATGAGCCAGTATCTGGCGGGAGTATCCAGGAGCAACAACAGAGAGAGTCTCAGGCACCGAGTAAGTGGGAAGTTGCCGGAAATGAGGTTAAAGAGGCCTCCTCGGCCGTGGTGGATGCCACCCGTGATTCGGCAAGCTCGACCTGGAAAGGCATAAAAGAGGGGTCAAGCGAAGCCTGGAATAAAACCAAAACCGGCTCAAAAGAACTCTATGACACGGTGGGAGAGAAATCAAAAGAGGCTTGGAAAGCCACTAAGGAGGAGTCTCAAGAACTCTGGCAAAAAGGGAAGGCTGCAGTGCATGATGCCACAAGCCCCAATGAAGCCGAGAAACCTGCGCTAGGAGAAATACAGAAGCCTGAAAAGCCGAGGACGCTGGAAACTCCTGAGCATCCTCAGGTGAAAGAGCCGGAAACGTACAAGTTGTAAAAATGAAGCCGGAAGGATGGTCGTCCTTCCGGCTTCATTTTTTATATATCATGTTCCCCTTTAGAGGGTTCGCTTCCAATGGAAGCTGTCAGTGTAGGTGTACAGTAGAAACCTTAAATCGATACGAAATTTCACCAGATTGAGATGCTCTTTGGAAAGCTTTACTTCCCAGTTACTCCATTTCAGACTAGTTTTAATGCAATTGGAAAATCTATCTACAGAAATAAAGCAATAGTATTGCTGTTGGCAAACAGGTTAACATTTCCAGTACCAATAAACCGCACTATGGCTCTGTTCAAAAAACGGGTCTATCGGTCTTCGAACAAGAATTTTATGCCGGTTCAAGAAGCATCAGGTTTAATTTTTCTCCCTTTTTTATCAACCTTGATCAGAAAATTGATACCTTTGGCTATTGAAAAAGTTCTATTGCCTTCAAAGACAACCACTATAGTACCGCAACTGTCAACGGAGGCGATTGTACCAATCCCCCATTCAGCCCGCGCCTTATGTCGCACATTTTCGCCTTTGCTCAAGTTTTTTTTCATTGTTCCTCCAGAGAGTGTCTCTCCTTTCTCGAAAGACACGCGCAATGCATTAAACTTATTTAACATTTCTCAATCTTCTCTATCCTGACAATGCTACAACAACCCGAAAGGCCTTGTTTTAGAATTTAAAAAAGGAAAAGGATAACTCAACGGGCAAAAGAGAGTATTTTCCCTGAGAACGGCTTGCTCGCCTCATTGGAGGCGCGGTGTTGTTCGGCGGAAAATCGAAAACCGAGATCATTCATGTTTCTCTTAAATTTGGCCGAGTGGCCTCGTCCGGGGTCGATTATCAATACGTTGCAATGAAGCTCAGAGTACCTATGAATAAACAGAGCCAGCATTTTCGCCTGTTCTTCCTCATACAACAGATCACTGCCGATAATAAGATTGAAACAACCCAGTGCTTGCGTGACGTTATCGTTCCATCCGACCCGAACAAAAGAAATATTCCGATCGTGGTTAAGCAAGGTGTTTCTGTCAAGAAAAGCTTGGGCCTCCGGATGGTGATCGGTTGCTGTAATATCGGCACCTCGGTGATTGAGGACTAGACTGGCCAATCCAATGCCACAACCCACCTCAAGGATACGCTTGCCTCGAATGGGATAATCAACCATAATGTCGGCTAAAAAATACCCAGAGTCCCAGACAACACCGAAGAGCGGCCAGGCGGCGGAGGATATGCCTATCTTGGCGGCGGCACCTTCGGGGTCAAAATATTGCTGTTTGTCTCGCAACGTTCGTATGTGAATGTCAAATTCGCCAAAGTCAACTGTTTGGTAGCACAGACGTATAGGCTTCATAACAGCCGTCTTTTAGGTCTTGAAGAGCTATGCATCTTTCGTCTCATTTATGGTCTCCTCTTTCTGAGGTGATATATTCTCAATTTTCCGTTGCCTCTTCTGTTCTTTTTTCTTTTTCTTTTCCAATTCGCGTTGACGCTTTTCGTATGAATAATTCTGTTTAGCCAATGTTAAACTCCTTTTGTGTCGTCACTGGAATCCTGAAAAAGAAGGTCATCCGTTTCATGAGAATGACAGCGGCCGATCTCAGGGCAGTCTTTTTTGTACGAAAAAAATGTGGTAGATCTTTGCAGAAGATGGATACTTTGTACGGTCAGAACATAAGCCTTGCCTGATACGTGACCTGTTCGAAGAACTATTCGATTGAGGTAACCACTCGGTGATGGCAACGTATAACAATCGACTTCATGGATGGAGAAACAAGGGGCGTGGCGGGAAAGTAAGATAATATTCCCCTATAGGGGGTATCTGTTCAAACTATGACGACAACCGACGAAGTAGAATTCTGACTCAGTCAGCGAAGAGATAATTAACAGACGGGGGGCACACCTTTAGTGAACCTGTTTGAACAGGATACCCCGATTCGATAATAAGGCAATCATTATTCGTTGTGATTTACTCATTTCAATGCCAAATTCCCGACAGAAAGGGAGAAAGAGTCTCAGAGATGTCACTGAAAATCTTAAAGTCCAGGAGAAGCGGCTCTACCATCTAGGCATGAAAAAAAACAGTAAAGCAACGTTGGCGCGAGTTAATGCCAAGCAGCCTGCATCTCTTTATCAGGCACTGTTTAATCGGTTACTTCAGCGGTGCCAATTGGTCGCACCTAAACACAAGTTTTCTTTCAACGAAAAGCTCTATCTCCTCGATGCAACGACTATTAATCTTTGCCTATCTGCTTTTCCATGGGCGGAGTTCAGGCAGAAAAAAGGCGGGATCAAATTGAATGTCGGCCTTGATGCGGGTGGCTACCTTCCAGCCTTCATGGATATGACCAAGGGGAAAGACCACGAGATCAAATGGGCCAGGACTCTCAATCTCCCTAAAGGTTCATTTGTATGCTATGACCGAGGATTCATAGATTATCAGTGGTCTAACAAGCTCGCTTCTCAGTCTATTTTCTCTGTAGCTCGTCTTAAAAAAAACGCCTAAGTCGAGTATCTTCTTAAACAACCAGGGAGAAAAAGCTCTGGAGTCTCCAACGATCAATCCATTCGGCTCAAAGGAGTAGAGAAGGAACTTCGTCTGGTTGCTTATACGGACCCGGAGACAGACATTAAATACCAATTCGTAACCAACGCCCACCACCTCAAAGCGAAAGAAATCGCTGACATCTACAAGGAGCGGTGGAAGATCGAGTTGTTCTTCAAGTGGATCAAGCAAAACCTGAAAATCAAAACATTCCTCGGCACTTCGAGCAACGCGGTGTTAACACAGGTTTGGATTGCTCTGTGTGTTTACTTGATGAGGGTCTATCAAAAATTTAGCGCAATATTAGTCAGTTCATTGCAGCAAATTTTGCGAGTGTTGCAGCTAAACCTCTTTGTAAAAAGAGATTTAATCGAATTGTTCAAGCCCCTAGAAAAGCAACCTGTTGTTTCTCCGCAGAAAATGATCTGGGAAAATCTGTGCGACAGCAGTGATCAGCCTTAACTGCAACTTTGCATTATGTCCGCAATACCACGTATACTCCGAAAGAAATTCCCGCTAAAGAATATCTATGAGAAGGCGAATTCTCATTCTGTAAAAAAATCGCATTCTCCCCCAGTTCTTTCAATTCAAAAATCAAAGATTCGAGGTGGCAAGGTTAACGTCAGCAGGCATATGTTGGGTTGAGATGTTTCCTGATTATCTATGATAAGCGAGAGGGAGAGTTCAATGTTGGGCAAGTCAGCTTAGAGTTCAACGCTTTGATGCAACTCAGGCATTTCGATACTGGTATTAGTCAGAAGTGCTGCCAGCGCCTCCATCGATTCTAACTCACCGTGAACAAGAATAGTTTTTTCAGGAGAGCCGGTCTGGGCGTGCCAGGCGCGAAGTTCATTTTGGTCGGCGTGGGCGGAGAAGCCGCCAATGGTATAGATATCGGCGTTGACCTCCACCTGATCGTGGAGGACTCGCACCACCTCTTCTCCGTTGATGATACGTCTGGCCAGAGTACCTTCAGCAGCAAAGCCGACGAAGACCACCGCGGCTTCCTTGCGCCAGAGGTTATGGCGCAAATGGTGACGAATGCGGCCCCCGGTACACATGCCGGAGCCGGCAATAATCACTGAACCTCGGATATTTTTCAGCCCCATGGACTCGGCGGTATCGCGGGTGATATGCAGTTCAGGCAGTTCAAAAGGGTCGGCCCCTGCATTGATCACGGACCAGGTCTCTTCGTCGAAGCATTCTGGGTGGTTACGAAAAATCTGAGTGGCGGAGATGGCCATGGGCGAATCGAGATAGACCGGCAGATGCCGGAGGAGCTTGCCTCCTTCAATCCCTTCCCGCAGGTAATAGAGAATTTCCTGGGTGCGCTCCAGAGCGAAGCTGGGGATGAGAATATTACCGTTTCGTTGGATGGTGGTGTTGATGGCCAGGTAGAGCTCATCGATGGAAGGGGAGAGTTGTTTGTGGACCCGGTTCCCATAGGTGGACTCCATGACCACTATGTCAGCCTTAGGCGGGATGGCGGGATCAGGGAGAATCGCGCGTCCGTTATAGCCCAGATCCCCGGAGAACAAGACTCTTTGTTGCCTGCCTGCTTCTTCCAGTTCCAGTAAAATCGAGGCCGAGCCCAGAATATGCCCTGCCTCATAAAAGGTCGCTCGAATCGAGGGGCTGAGTTCCTGTTGTCTGCCGAAAGAAACGGGAGGAGCAATACATTCCAGGGAATTGAGCGCATCCAGGGTATTGTAGAGGGGGGCGACCATCTGGTGTTGGCGTCGCTTGCCCGCCTTGTAGTTGCGATAGCGGGCTTCTTCTTCCTGTATGCGTGCAGAATCAAGCAGGACCAGGCGGGTGAGCTCCCGGGTGGCACCGGTGGTCAGGATTTTTCCGCGAAAACCGCGTCGGTAGAGCAGGGGAATACGACCACAGTGATCCAGATGGGCGTGGGTGAGCAGGAGATAATCGATGCTGGCCGGGTCAAAACCAAAATCGTTATGATTTTCCTCATCAAGCTCGCGGCCTCCCTGGTAGAGGCCGCAGTCAATGAGAATGCGGGTTGGACCACATTCGATGAGATGGCAGGAGCCGGTCACGTTCTGTGCCGCTCCGTGAAAGGTGAGTTGCATCGTCGTTGCCCCGCGATTACTTACCTGTGCCCCGTAAAACGATAGTCACCCTGCGGTTGAGCTGGCGTCCCTCGGGGGTTGTGTTGGAGGCCACCGGGTTGGCATAGCCGTACCAGTAGAGAAGGATACGATTTTTCGAAATGCCAAAGTTATTCTGGAGGTAACGCTGGACGCTTTCTGCCCTTCTTTGGGAAAGGCCGATGTTATACCGTTCCGACCCTATGCTGTCGCAAAAACCTGAGAGTACCACATAGAGCTCAGGGCTTTCTTTGAGCATGCGCCCAAGACTGTTCAGCTGGGTGTGGTGTTGCCTACGGATAAAGGATTTATCGAAATCAAAGAGAATATTGGAAAACCCTTGTCCCCAGGTATCCATATAGAGTTTGCCGAAGAGATGCTCGGGGTGATCAAAGGCGGTGTCAAAATCAATCACCTGGGAGCAACTGTTCACGGCGGCAATATCGTCAAGGAGCTTGCGGTCTTTGGCTGTTTGCGCACTGGAGACGATATTGAGGCAAATATCGTAGCGACTGGCTAGGAGCTTGGCTTCTTTGAGGGGCTCTGGCTCCAGCCCTGGGTAGGTCATGTGCTTGCCATCGGAGAATAGAAAAATCTCTGTGCGCCCGGGCAGCCCCAGCAGGTGTTCGAGTTTCATTAACCCGGTCTGGAGCATGGGCGGGCTTTGGGGGATGGTGGGGAGAGCCCCGATGGCCTGGCCAAAACCACCCTTTTGGTAATTATGTAAGCGGTAATAGGGTTTGAACGCCATGGGCGATCCGGGCAACCACAGTTCGCCCTTCCAGTGGGGATACAACCCAGCTTGCCAGTTAAGCGGTGGCAGAGAGGCGTTGCTCTTCTCCAGGATGTACTTTTGGGCCTCGATGCGAGTCAGTCCCGTGTCCTTATAGGGCACATCCATGGTGATTGTGGGATCATAAAACACGAAAAAGTTATGGGCCATGCGAATGTAGCGTGAGCCTGCCTGGGAGTGGGGCGTGTCTTTTGCGGAGGTTACGCTGGAAAGCGACAGCAGCAGGGCAAGGGCGGCCAAGAGGGCAGAGAACCGGTTCGTCATGATGGACTCGTTCGTTATTAATGAATAAAAGCCTCGAAAGGAAGGGCAGGCTTGATGATCACCGATACTGGCGGGGTTACCCCGTGGTCGGATATATTCTTGTTTTTGAGTATACCCTGCACCCCAAAGCTGTCAAGGAATGGAGTGATTTTGACTAGATGGAGCTTTTTGTTTGAAAAGGTGGGGGCGATAAAAGAGTGGGGGCTTAGGTAAGATGCGCCTGGATTAGCGCAAGTATCTCCTGTTCACTCCTGTCTGCGTAGGATGTAGTTATAATGAGCGGCGTAACACCTAAGAACGCATCGGCCTTTTGCTGCGCTTTATGCAAGGCTCCTTGGGAAGGGAGGTATTTTTCCGGATCATGGAGCTCAAGGCAGATAAAGGCGATGCCGCGCATGCGTTTGATGTAAGCGTTTTTGATATCCAGCCAGAGAATTTTCCCGACTCCTTTGAGCTTTCTATCTTCAATCCCCTCCGCATCTAGAATAATACGAGGGCGTTTATCAAAGAGTTGGCGCACAAAGACAAGTGCGCCTGCTGAGAAGAGGAGCACCACTACCCAGTTGGCCGGACTGGCTTCCTCGGTCATGAGTAGATAGATGCCGATACCAATAAAAACCAGGGAGATGCTGAGCAGCAGCAGTACTGCCGTTTTAGAGTTGTAGATGTAGGTGGTCTGGTTCATGGACTTGGTGGCGTATTTTCTAAAGCCACTGGCTCTATACTTACCCGGGTTTCATAAAACGGGGTCCCTTGCCCGATGGTACTGCTGATGTCCGGGGTGATCTGGTTGAAACCATGCCCCGCCTTGAGCCATCCGCCCCGCTCGGCGACCACACAGTCGGCGCGGAGGCTGTCATCGGTTCGTACTCTGACCTGCATGCTGCCCACCACACTTGCCAGCCTGACACGATCGCCATCTTTGAGCCCCAAGCGGTTGGCCTCTGTTGTCTGCAGGAGTATTTCGGGTAGCTCAGCATGTTCACCCAGGCTCCGCTCCGAGCAGATATGGTCAAATCCGGCAAGAGTCAACAGGGTATAGGGAAACTCTGCATCCCTAGGGGGGAAAACATCTGCATTGAACTCGGTCATGAATTCAAATTTTCCTGAGGGGGTGGGAAAGTTTTTATCTGCATAGGGGGTCATGGGCTCTGGCATGCGAAAGGCCCCTGTTTTGAGTTGCTGCAGACTGCATCCAGCTTCTTTGATAGGGCTGCAGATATCCTCCAGCCATTCCTGGGCGTCCCGGCAGAAGCGAGGAGCAAAGTCAAAGCGTTGAGCCAACGCCGAAAACATCTGAAAATCGCTGCGGCATTGACCGACCGGTTCAATGGCACGGTTGACCGGCCCCACATAGTTATGGCCGTAGCTGGCCATAACATCATCTTCTTCAAGAAAGGTAGTGGCAGGCAAGAAGACATGGGCGAGTTCGGCCGTGTCATCTAAAAAATGCCCCCCATAGACGACAAACTCTGTCTGTTTGAGTGCACGGGCAACCTTGGTTGCATTGGGGGCGCTGCAGACAGGGTTGGCCGCCGTGATAAAGGCCATGCGGATTTTTGGGTTTGTGGTGCGCAGGAGTTCCTCGCCAATTGTGGGCATGAGCAGCGTCCTTCGTTCCGGGTTGAGTGCATCGCCCCAGTACTGTTGATCATAGGGGCCGTATTCATCAAATCCCTGACTCACCCCGCCTCCTGCCATACCCATGTTGCCGGAGATGGCAGCCAGTGCATCAATGGCCCGAATGGAGAGGTGCGCATCCCTATAGCGGTGAACGCCCCAGCCCAGCAAAATCGAGGTGGGGGGAGAGGTACATAAGGTTTCTGCGATATACTCCGCATCCGCAAGAGCAACATCCGCCCGTCGGCAGAGTTCCTTGAGGGGAAATCTGTGGACGATTGCGCGAAAGGGGGCTGCATTCTTGCTGTGGTTGGCAAGAAAATGGGCGTCTTCCTGGCCCTGGCTGAAAAGAATTTGGGACACGGCCAGAGCAAGAAAACCGTCCATTCCAGGAGCGGGAGTAATATGGCGGTCTGCAATCCGGGCGGTGCGGGTACGATAGGGATCAATGGAGATGACGCGACCGCCTCGCTGTTGAATATCGCGGATGACCGGCATCAGGCTGATATTGGTCACCGCAGGATTGCGTGCCCAGAGAATCATGGAACCCGAATTGTAATGATCCAGCGGGTCATGGGAGATGCGGTTGCCCAGATCCAGATTTTGTGCCGCGATCCCGGTGCCGCTGCAGAGCGTGCCACGCAGGGTTGTCACTCCACCCAGCAGGTTGAAGAAGTAGCGGTTGAGCAGTTTGAGTGCGGTCCGCTCTCCATACCCCTGATAGTAGAGGATGGCCTCAGGGCCATCTGCGGCACAAATCGATTTGATCCGCGCAGCAACTGTCTCCAGAGCTTTGTCCCAGGAGACCTTGTGCCAGCCTGATCCATCCCGCAGCATGGGACTGGTGATCCGCTCTTTGCTGTAGACTCGCTCGATAAATTTTCTGGTTTTGTGGCAGGCAACGCCCTTGGTGTAGGGGTGTTCGGGGGCACCGGTCAGCCGTATGATTTTTCCGTCGGTAACAGTGGCATGCAGGCCGCAGGTGTTGGGGCAGTCGCGGGTACAGGTCGTCAGGATTGTTTGTGTGGTTTGGGGTGATGGATCCATGGGACTTTGTCTGTGCGAGGGGCAGGGAGAAGCTGGAAGGGGGGAGAACCTCACCCCCGTTGCTTCACTTCCAGATCAGGAGGTAGGGAAATCACAGTTTCAACCAGCCCGGCAAAGCTTTCCTGGTCATACCAGGGTACCTGGTGGACGAGCTTGCGAGCCCCTTTTCGTTCGGTGATATAGGTGTTGCTGGACTGGGTTGCCATGAGTCCGCGAATGATCGTATTGGCAGCTTCTGGATGACAGTCATAAAGGCTTGATCCGATAAGTGCCATGCCTCCATCTTTGGCAAACATTGCAGCGGCGGCACTGTTCATGGCGACGATAATTCCTTGGGGATCGCAGACACTGACTGCGGCTGGGTAATGCTCTATCCAATCAAAGGTGGGCTGCATGCTCATTCCTCTACCAGGTTAATACCGCCCCAGTTCATTTGGTGCAAAGGGCAGAAAACGAAAGAGATACGCTTCCAGGGTGACGCATTTTTTGAAGTTTTTGCGAATGAGCCCATGGAGCACCGGGTTTTCCTGGCCGTAATGTTCTAAAATGTATTCCAAGCGTTTATCCAGCCCCACCACCGTATGGTGACGCACCCGTTTGTCGGCATAGTAGACAATCTCCCGCTCGGTAAAACAGCCCTCAGCGTAGCGGCTGGGCTCAAACTCCCAAAGCAGTACATGTTGTTCGACAATGGCGGCTATTTCGGGGTAACCGTGCTCGCGGCAAATTTTCCCCCCTTCCTTGGCGTGGTCACAGGTACTGTTGAGGCAGGGGGTTTTTGCGATGTCATGGAGCAGAGCGCCGCTGATCACCAACTGGCGATCGGTGGGGATGGTAGCTCGGGGAGAAGAGGAGAGTCCTTCCTGAATCTGGGCAGCCAGGCGCGCCACCACCAGCGAGTGGTGGCGAATGTTGTCCAGCATGGCGTACTGCTCCATGAGGCTGAGGCACTCAGAAAGCGTCGGAATCGGGGAAGGACTGTCCATGGTCAGTGGTTTAAGCCTTGGCGCTGAACCGGTGTACCGCGTCCACCGCTATTCGAACCTGCTCCGGCGGTGTTTGCGGGAGAATGCCGTGTCCCAGGTTAAATATATAGCCCTTGGCATCCCGGGCCTCTTCAAGCATGGCTTTAATCCGTGCTTCCAGTTTTGCCTGGGGCAAAAAGAGGGCGATGGGGTCGATGTTGCCCTGGACGGCATGGTTGCCTGCTCGTTTGACTGCCTCGCCAATGGGCAGGCGCCAGTCAAAGCCAAGTACATCCGCTCCAACCGTTGTGGTCAGGTCAGTGAGGGTGGAGCCGTTGTTGGCAAAATAGATCAGAGGAATGTCGGTCATGGCCCGCAGATCGGTAATAATGGATTGGACATAGGGCAGGGCAAATGCTTTATAATCCTCAGGCGCCAGGATACCAACCCAGGAGTCAAACATCTGCAGGGCCTGGGCGCCGGCCCGAACCTGGGCCTGGAGGTAGCTGCTGGTGCAGGCGGTGATCTTGGCCATGAGGTTGTGATAGAGCTCAGGCGCCTGGTACATCATCTTTTTTGTGTTCAAAAAGACCTTTGAGCTGCCGCCTTCAATCAGATAGGTAGCCAGGGTAAAGGGCGCACCGGCAAAGCCGATAAGCGGAACCGAAAGGGAGCTGCGCAGGAGGCGAATGGTCTCCATGACAAAGGGCATGGTCTCATCCGGATCGGGAACAATCAGTTCATCCACGCCCCGTTGATCGCGTATGGGGTTGGCAAAGATAGGTCCTTTACCCTCGTGGAAAGCCAGATCCAGATTCATCGCCTCCATGGGGATGAGAATGTCAGAGAAGAGGATCGCTGCATCAAAACCAAAGAGATCGATGGGCTGATGCGTGACCTCTGCAGCCAGTTCCGGCGTTTTACAGAGTTCAAGAAAACTGACTTTCCCCCGCACTTTCTGGTATTCGGGCAGGTAGCGACCCGCTTGGCGCATGAACCAGACTGGAGTGAATGGAGTGCGGTTACCTCGACAGGCTTGAAGAAAGGTATCGTTCATTGCGTGTGTATAGGGGGTTGTCGGCTGGGCCGATTGATTGATTAGAGCATTTGTCTGTAGGCTACCACAGACAGGCCCCGCCTCATGGTTCTGGGGGCAACGCCGCAGATGAGAATGATTGTATGCTGGAGCTGAGCTTAGCGCTTGGGCTGATAGGCGCAAAAAGGTTCGCCCGCCATGTAATCGCCGGTCACGGCATAGGCGCGAGCACGGCAGCCGCCACAGACATTGACATACTCACAACGGCCACAGTTATCCTTGTACTCTTTGAAGTTTCGCATGTCGAGCATGAGCGGGGAATTCTCCCAGATTTCCTGAAAGCTCTGCTCTTTGAGATTGCCTGCAGAAAGGGGAAAGTAGCTGCAGGGCAGTACATCCCCATCCACATTGATCAGGCAGATCAACTGGCCGGCAAGGCATCCTTTGGAGCCACCGGTGGAAAACTTGAGGCTGCGTCGTTTGAACTGATCACCTTCGGACTTGGCCCGCTGGAGAACGATACGGTAATATTGGGGAGCACAAGTCGGCCGCACCAGGAGGTCGTCCTCCTCCTTTTCCATATCGTAATGCCAGTTGAGGATATCTTCATATTCGGAGGCTGGGATTAATTCTTCCATGATCTCCTCACCACGACCGGTGGGCACAATCATAAAAAGGTACCAGGCAGTGGCCCCCAGCGATTTGACCAGAGAGTACAGCTGGGGAATTTCAGCCTTGTTACGTTTGGTGAAGGAAGAGTTGATCAAAAAATCAATCTCATATTCTTTGAACAGCTCTATGGCGTTCATCACACCATCGTAGGCACCGGGCTGATTGCGGAAATCATCATGCACCGCGGCGGTGGCACCATCCAGGCTCATGGAAACCATTTTGATGCCCGAATCTTTCATCTCCTGGCACACTTCTCTAGTGACCAGTGAACCGTTGGTGGCAATACACATGCGCAGTCCTAGGCTGGTGCCGTAGCGGGCAATGTCAAAGACATCGTCGCGGAGAAGGGGCTCGCCTCCGGAAAGCACCATAACTGGGTTTGCGTAGGCATGGATCTGGTCAAGAATTCTTTTGGCCTCTTCAAAGGAAAAGTCGGGATGCCCCTCAATTTCAAGCTCCGAGGAGGAGCGGCAGTGGACGCAGCGCAGGTTACAACGGCGGGTGATTTCCCAGGCAATCCATTTTGGTTCAAATTCCATAATCGGTAGCACTCCCGTCGGGAAGAGAGTTGGGGCAGGGCTGGGGCGGGATTCCAGCCGGCCAAAGTCACCTGTTGCAGGCGGTAGAAGGGCTCAAAGACTTTAGAATATATTCTTGATGGTACTGAGGGTCAACTGGTTTTCCCAATCATTAAGGTGGTCGTCGAAGAACATGGCGCATTCTTAAAATTATCAGTGAAAATTTCTGGGGTTGATATACAGTATAGGTAAGTACAGCAGTTGTTCATCGACTTTCGTCCAAGGAGGTACGATATGCAGGCAATTCAAAGCATCCTCACCCCGATTGATTTTTCCGACAATGCCGGCAAGATCGTCAAGGCGGCTGCGTACGTGGCCGGAACCTTTAAAGCAGAGCTGCACCTGGTTTTTGTTGTACAGAGCTTTGAGGATTACAGCGGATTTTTTGTTCCCCCCATCTCACTGCCTAACCTAGAAGAAGAACTCTTCGCTTCAGCCCAACAACAGATGGAATCCTACGTTGAAGAAAACAAGACCATGTTTGCCGATGCTGGGGTCACCCAGGTAACGGGCAAGGTTCTGACCGGAGACGTCGCCGAAGAGATTCTCAGCTTTGCGGCAAAGAAAAAGGTTGAGCTTATCGTCATGGGGACCCATGGCTACAAGGGGCTTGAGCGTATCATGTTTGGCAGTGTCGCAGACAAGGTCGTGAAAACCGCCTGTTGCCCGGTAATGACCATCAACCCGTACCGGGAGGAGTGCGAAGGGAACGTTGGGTAATGCGTCCTTTGGGAACTGATTGTTCACCACCTAGATACTAACAAAAGAATCTGACCCCGGCCCTGTAGGACACTCACAGACTCTGCGGGTGTTTTACAAGGCGATGGGGGCTTGGGAACGAGAGGAGCGGCAATGGACCAACGAAAACATCCTCGCATCCGCATGCGAAATATGAGTATTGATGTGTCCGATGGTATGGGTTGCTGCTCGGCTGCCGTGAGCGACATTTCTCGCAGAGGACTGTGTCTTGCCGATATGGCCAAGCGTTTTGGCAAAAAAGCCGATAAATTTACCGTGGTTGCCACCTGCGGTGAGCAACATTTCAAATTTCAGGTCAAAATGCGTTGGGTTCAGCTAGGGCAGTGGAATAAACGAATCGGGGTAGAGATCGAGACCCCTTCATCCCAGTGGACTGACTACGTCATCTCCCTTGAGCATCAGCGACAACTTTTTTAAAAAAAGTACACTTCCCCCGCAATAACTTCGCGTTTTCTCCCTCCTGGCCCTTGTTTACAATCCTTTAAGATATGCCAGGCAACACCCCAACTCATCTGTGTTGCGGGTCATTCCTGAGTCCTTCTTTCCTGCCGCAAAACCTTCCATCAAAAGTCGTTTGGCTGAAATATTTGGAAAATACATAACCTCAAGCTGGCGCCATGGGGCCCCCTGATGTGGGGATTGGCTCTGTAAAAGTTCTTCCCAGGATGCTTGTTCCTTGTGCCATTGAGCGGCCAGCCTTGCTGCCTCCTCTGGGGAGAGTGGCGCCATGAGTTGGGAGAGGGTGGACTGCACTTGGGGAAGTTTGTCCAGCAACGGTTGTTCGGTGACGGGAGTCTCTGCTCCCTGGGCGGGGAGCGGCAGACTGAACAGTAGAGAGGCTTCCTGCTGACAGAGCTTCTCGTAGACTTCCTGCAGTAGATCCATGGCAAGGGGGTGATGGGTGAGCAGCAGAGCCGGTTGGGGCTCTGGATCATGAAAATAGAGACGAGCCCAGGCTTTGAGCTGGTGTTTCAACAGAGATTCTGAGGCGGCAGCGTGCTCCCCGGCTCCTTCCGGTTGGGTGAGTGAAAGTTCGTCTTCCTCGCGTAACTCCTGAAACAGGTCGTGCTGGCGTGCGCTGATATGAGAGAGAGCGTTGCCGATGTCTGCTTGCTGGGCGTCAAAGGATTCACCGAGTTTGAGCATGAGGCGCGATTGCCAGAGTTGCAACTGTGTTGCTTCTTCGGTACGAATATCTGTGCGTTTGAGCAGATCGCTGATGAGGCTAGTGGTGGATTCGCGTTGCCTGCCCCCGTGTGGCATCCCTGCCAGGGTCAGCATGCTGAGTTGGGTTGTGTAGTCGGCGCCATTTCGACGCATGTCTTCAACCAGAGCCATGAAACGATCACGCTCCTGGCCAAGCGGTGCCGGTGTAAATGAACGCAGACGGCCCATTTTTCGACACTGGTTCAAGTAGGTGGAGTCTGTTGCAGGAGGTTCGTTTTCCACGGCTTGCATGTGGACAACCTGGTTGAAAACCTGTACAAGGGGGGCAAGCAAACCCGCATCAGGCAGGGTTTCGGGAAATATGCAGGCAAGAATTCTATTCATAATATGAAAACGTTACGAGAAAAAATTACATTTATTCTAACAGCGCTGGCGTATGTGCTGTTTCATTTACGCGTTGGCTCAACCTTGGAGGCCTCTGCTATGGGCACGGCCTATCAGATGCTGACAACAGCTCCCTATGCGCTCGGCTTCACCTATATCGTTGCAGTGGTTTTTCGCCACCTCTCTGGAAAAGGGTGGCTCCCCTGGGATCGTCTGGCGCGAGTGTTTTTTACAGTTGGTATTCTGTTCGCCTTCTTTTTTGCACTGTATGAGTATGCCGCTCAAGGGGTACCACCCGAAGAGCAGGCCAAAAAGACGCCTTCTACCGTAGAACGGATTTACGAGGGTGTAATCCAGAAGCTGCGGTAACATTCGGCAGCAAAAAGCTGTTGGGGCCAAGGATGGTTCCGGGGCTGGTCACCGAGTTACAACCGGTCTGACAGTCGTCGCCAAGGATGGCGCCGAACTTGCGCAGGCCGGTGTCGACCTTGTTAATACTGGTACGAATGGAGACATCACCAGCAATAAAGCGCAGGTTCGCACATTTTGTACCGGCGCCGAGATTGACTCGGTTGCCGAGGATCGAGTCGCCCAGGTAAGCAAAATGTCCGGCCTTGGCATCGTTGAGAAAGATGGAATGCTTGACCTCAGTCGTATGCCCGACCACACAGCGGTGACCAATGATGGTGTAGCCACGCAGATAAGCGCCTTGACGAATTTCCGTCTGATCGCCGATAATGGCAGGGGACTTGATCATCGCTCCCGACTCAATAAGCACCCCCTGGCCGATTTTAATATTGCGACCAACCATGACCGCGCCGGCCATGATAACCGAGGCCCCATTGAGATATTGTCCGTTTTCCCAGACGCGTAACTCGCCTTTGGTGGTGTCGCCGTAGGTTATAACACACTCGCGCGCATTGCGGAGTTTCCCGTTGTACCAGACATAAGGGCTGTTCAGAGGGACTCCATCGTGAATGCAGACGTGTTGAAAAGAGGGGGCGGTATTGTCGCGTACATACTCTTTGAGCTTCTTTAAAGGATCCCAAACATGGGGACAATCGACAAAGAGGGCACGTTCGGGGAAGTCGGCGAGTTCGAAAAACGATCCGGTGGTCAGCATAGGTGGCTCCAGGGGGGCAACAATCTGAATTCGTGATGGCGAGCGAAGGCTATCCTTTTATGTTTGCTCTACTCCGGTTGTCACAAACAGCGAACCAGAGGCACTGCAAAATGCTCACGAGTTCAGAACAGGACAACGTGTGGGGCGAAAACATCCTTTCTATATTGGCCAACAGGTTTTTCTTCAAGTGAAAATTTCTTGGCCTCTCCAGTTGAGGGCGTGTCTTGACTTCAGTTAGGGTTGTGTTTACTGTCGTGGAACAATTGGGTTACGACTGCCGTTCACGGCAATTTTAAGGAGGAATAGAGTGGAATTTGATGATTCATTATCAACCAGTATGGGCGATTTTGGGGAACAGGCGCAAGATCTGGAAATCCCTGAGTCACTTCCCATGATGGCTGTTCGCGATGTGGTGGTCTTTAACTATATGATCATCCCATTGTTTGTCGGTCGCCCCGGTTCGATAGAAGCGGTGAACGAGGGACTGAACAGTAACAAGCTGTTGATGCTGGTGACTCAGAAAGATCCCACCAAGGATGATCCCGAAGAGGACGATCTGTACCGGGTTGGTATGGTTTCCATGATTATGCGAACCCTCAAATTGCCCGATGGTCGCCTTAAGGTGCTGGTTCAGGCCTTGTCCAAGGCCAAAATTCGGAAAGTTTTGCAGGATAAACCGCACTTCCAGGTGGAGATTGATCTGGTCGAGGACCAGGAGCCTGAAGAGATCTCTGTAGAAACCGAAGCCTTGATGCGTACGGTCAGGGAACAGACCGAAAAGATCATGTCCCTGCGTGGCATCCTTTCCTCAGATTTGATGATGATCATCAACAATATCGAGGAACCGGGGCGGCTTGCTGATTTGGTCGGATCCAACCTGCGTCTGAAGGTCACCGAATCCCAGAAGATTCTTGAAACCGAGGATTCTGTAGAGCGACTGCGCCTTGTTGCTGATCTCTTGCATAAAGAGCTTGAAGTCTCCACCGTCCAGGCCAAAATCCAGTCTGACGCTAAAGAGGAGATGTCACGCAGTCAGCGGGAATATTTCCTGCGTGAGCAGATTCAGGCCCTCAAGCGTGAGCTGGGCGATGAAGACAGCTATTCTCAGGAAATCGAAGAACTGGCAAAGCAGCTGCGCAAAAAGAAGATGCCCAAGTATGCCAAAAAAGAGGCTCGTAAGCAGCTGCGTCGACTGGAGATGATGCATCCGGACGCCTCCGAGGCCACGATTGTTCGCACCTACATGGAGTGGTTTCTTGATCTGCCCTGGAAAAACTCATCCAAGGATATGCTTGATCTCAAGGTCGCCTCAGAGGTCCTTGACGAGGATCATTACGGGCTCGACCGCATCAAAGAGCGTATTCTCGAGTACCTGGCTGTGCGCAAACTCAACAACGATACCAAAGGGCCGATCATTTGCTTTGCCGGTCCTCCCGGTGTGGGAAAAACCTCCCTTGGTCAGGCCATCGCCAAGGCCATGAACCGAAAGTTTTATCGCCTTTCTTTGGGCGGTATGCGTGATGAGGCTGAGATTCGAGGGCACAGGCGGACTTATATCGGTGCAATGCCCGGGCGGATTTTGCAGGGATTAAAGAGTGTGGGGACCAATAATCCCGTGTTCATGATGGATGAGATCGATAAGATCGGTGATGATTACCGGGGCGATCCTTCTTCTGCACTGTTGGAGGTGCTTGATCCGGAGCAGAATAATACCTTCTCCGATCATTATATGAATCTGCCCTTTGATCTCTCCAAGTGTATGTTCATCACCACCGCTAACCGGACTGATACTATTCCTGGCCCCCTTCTTGACCGCATGGAAGTGATTCAACTCTCCGGCTATACTCTGGAAGAGAAGATGGTCATTGCCAACAAGTATCTCCTGGTTCGTCAGGTGGAGGAGAACGGGATCAAACCCAGCCAGATCAAGTTAGATAATAAGACCCTGGAGCTTATTATCAGTCATTACACCCATGAGGCTGGAGTGCGTAATCTTGAGCGGGCACTTGGGAAAATCTGCCGTAAGATTGCCCGCAAGGTGGCCGAAGGTGGGCGAGGACCATATGTCATTTCAGCCAACACCGTGGAGAAATATCTGGGACCTCCCAAGTTTCTTCCCGAAACCGAGCTCGATACCAGTGCCCAGCCAGGCCTGGTTATTGGTCTGGCCTGGACAGAGGTCGGTGGAGAATTGCTCCATATTGAGACCTCGGTTATGCCGGGTAAAGGGCGGCTGCAGCTTACCGGACACCTGGGCGAGGTTATGAAAGAATCTGCCCAGGCTGCTTTGAGCTATTGCCGCAGCCGTAACAAGGAGTTGGGTGTTGAACCGGAGTATTTTGATACCCATGATATTCATATTCATGTTCCGGCGGGTGCCATTCCTAAAGATGGCCCCTCGGCAGGTATCACCATTACCACGGCCCTCTTTTCTGCTATTCGTGGCAAGGCGTTGAAACGTGGTTTTGCCATGACTGGTGAGGTCACACTCCGTGGGCGGGTGCTGCCCATTGGCGGACTCAAGGATAAGGCACTTGCTGCCCTGCGTGCAGGTATCACCAATATTCTGATTCCCCAGGAGAATCAGAAGGATTTGGTTGAGATACCTGAAGAGTTGCGTAAAAAAATAACCTTTTATCCTGTTGGTCACATGGACGAGGTTATTGAACTGACGCTGGGAAAGGTTCCTGTGAAGAAAGCCTCCGCTAAAGGGGCAACCAAAAAGGTGGTCACAAAAACAGCCCCAGCAAAGTAAGATTGTAACGGGCAGGTGAGTTAAAAAGCGGTCGGGTTTCCCGACCGCTTTTTTTCATTGAGCTTCTTCAAGATTCAATAGAGAGCAACGTGTTTAACCCCATTGTCATGCGTCGTCTTATTGTCGTCTTTTTTGCTTTGATTTTTCTGGGTTCCTCCGGGGGGGCAATCTGGTATGTCAGCTATTTGTGTACCCCTTCTCCGGGAGAAGGTGAAGCAATTGTTCAGATTGATCGAGGAATGGGGGTATGCCAGATTGGAGCACTGCTTGCTCAGAAGGGGCTTATTCAAAATGATATTCGCTACCTCGCCTACGTCTATTTTGGTGAACTAACCACACGACTGCGGGCAGGGGAGTACAGTATAGCGCGCGGCCTGACTCCACCACAGGTTCTCCAACTACTGGTTGACGGAACAACACTTCGGCATCAGGTCACTATTCCAGAGGGACTCAATGTCGTTCAGGTCGCAGAACTCTTCGCCCGGGACGGATGGATCGATCCTGATCGTTTTCTTGCCCTGAGTCGGAATAAGGAATTTATTCTCTCTTTGGGCCTGCAGCTTGAGAGTCTCGAGGGATACCTTTTCCCGGAGACGTATACGCTGGTTCGCAACGAAGTCAGTGAAAAGCGGGTGCTGGAAATGATGGTGCAGCGATTTCTGCAGGTTTGGAGTGGGCTGCAGGTGCCAGATGAAGGCGTCCATGGTTTGAATCGGCACCAGGTGGTTATTTTAGCCTCTGTCGTTGAAAAAGAGACCGGTGCATCTGAGGAACGTCCTCTTATCGCACGTGTTTTTCTGAACCGCTTAGAGAAAAAGATGCGCCTTCAGTCTGATCCCACCGTGATTTATGGAATCAAAAATTTCAATGGGAATATCACCCGGGCCGACTTGAGGTCCAAGACTCCGTATAACACCTATGTTATTGCTGGACTGCCTGCCGGGCCAATCTGTAACCCTGGTCGAGCTGCGTTGGAGGCAATTCTTATACCTGCTGAGTCACGGGCTCTGTATTTTGTGTCGCGCAATGATGGGACGCATATTTTTTCAACAAATCTGCGTGACCATAATCGTGCGGTTTGGAAATATCAGCGGAAAAATTAATTTGTCTGACCAATTAATTTTGGTCTTTTATTGCTGAGATGACAGATATTAAGGTGTTCCTAATATTGTCTTTGGTAAACTTTGTTATCTCCTTGCAATCGTGAAATTTTTCGCGACTGTCGTCTAGGCGACATCAATTCCCTTGTATTTAATTCAATTAGTGTTATGTTCGCCGTCCAGGAGTAGAACATGTGGGATTTTCATCGGTTACGTTTTGGTACTTTGTGTAAGGGCCATACGCTGAGGTCAACTCCACATGGGACAAACATTCAGCCCAAGACAAGGAGAAATAGGGAGCAATGTTGACAGGAACAGTAAAGTGGTTTAACGAAGCAAAAGGTTTTGGTTTTATTGAGCAGGAGGCAGGAAAGGATGTTTTCGTCCACTACTCTGCAATATCCGGAACAGGTTTTAAAACACTCAATGAAGGCGACAAAGTTCAGTTCGAAATCATAGACGGCCCCAAGGGACCGGCTGCCGCCAACGTGATGAAGCAGTGATAAACGCATAGCGTTACAGCCCGGCAGGAAATTCCTGCCGGGCTTTTTTTTTGTTGAGGTTTCATGATTTAAGACGCTGTCGGTCGGTGTCGCATGTTTTTGATTCGGTTCCTTTACTCTCCCGCCCGGTGTTTTTCCAAGCACCAATAACCTGTCAAAGCAGCAGTCGGTTGGTCAGTTTTCCCCCAGGTATAGCATAGTGAAAGTCGCTCTTGTTCAGACGAACCCGGTCATTGGAGCTTTTGATCGAAATCTTCGTCAGGTGTTGCATTGGATTGGACAGGCCCGTCAGGTTGGTTGTGACCTGGTTGTGTTTCCCGAATTAACTCTCTGTGGCTATCCCCCGCAAGATCTGCTGGAACGGCCTGCTTTTCTCGACGCCCATGATGAGGCTCTGGCTGAGCTCATTAAACATATAGAAGGGATTACCTGTATTATAGGGGTGCCTGAGCGCCGTGAAGGTCCAGGAAAACCGCTATACAATTCAGCCTTTGTGCTTGAAAAGGATTGTATTGTCCAGCGGGCTCGTAAACAGCTTTTGCCAACCTACGATGTGTTTGACGAGACTCGCTATTTTGAGCCGGGCACGACCTCGACAGTTTTTCCGTTTAAGGGACTGCAGTGTGGGCTCACTATCTGTGAGGATATCTGGTGGCAAGGGGAGAACTACCCTTCAAACCCGGTAAAGAATTTTTCCATAGGCTCTGTCGTACCCGACTGCCTGATCAATATCTCAGCCTCTCCCTACTATTACGGCAAGGTCAAAGAGCGGCAGCGGGTCTTTAGTGAGCTCTGTGTAGAGAATAACCTCCCCCTGCTGTACGTGAACCAGGTGGGGGGGCAGGACGGCCTCATTTTTGATGGCCATTCCATGGTGGTAACTCCCCAGGGAGCTTTGCATGCCTCAGCGGCTGGTTTTGCCGAAGAAATGCTGGTGGTCGACAGTGATCAGTGGTGCACCCCCGCTGAAATTCCCCTGGCTGACCCCATTGAAAATGTGGAACAGGCGTTGATCCTCGGTGTTCGAGATTATCTCCATAAAACAGGGTTTAAGAAGGCGGTGATCGGCCTCTCCGGTGGCATCGATTCGGCGGTCACTGCAGTTATCGCCTGTAAAGCCTTAGGGCCGGAAAATGTGCTCTGTGTTGCCTTGCCCTCACCCTATACCTCCCAGTACTCCATTGATGATGCCAAGGCCCTGGCGGAAAATCTCGGCTGTGGCTTTGAGTTGATTCGCATTGAAAAGGCGATGCAGGCCTATAGGGAGAGTCTTGAGTCACTGTTTGCAGGTCTTGAGGAGGATGTGACCGAGCAAAATATTCAGGCCCGTATTCGCGGTAATCTCCTGATGGCACTTTCCAACAAATTGAACAGTCTGCTGCTGACCACGGGCAATAAATCCGAGATGGCGGTTGGCTACTGCACCCTGTACGGAGATATGTCCGGAGGGCTTGCGGTTATAGCCGATGTGCCCAAGGTTATGGTGTATCAACTGGCCCGGCTGATGAACGCCGAGGGGGAGGTTGTTCCCGAGCGAATCATCACCCGTCCTCCGACTGCGGAACTGAAGCCCGATCAGTGTGACCAGGATGATCTGCCTCCCTACGAGGTGCTTGATGTTGTATTGTGCCAGTATCTTGAAGAGCATAAATCTCTTGAAGAGATCACTGCCGGCGGCATTGAAGAGCAGGTGGTTCGCGATATTGTTCGCAGGGTGAAACTCAACGAGTATAAACGTAAACAGGCCCCTTATGGCATCAAGGTGACCTCTAAGGCCTTTGGGCCCGGAAGGCGCTATCCTGTGGTTCAGGGGTTTGTTGAGTAGTTCCTCATTTTTGTGTACATCATGCCGTTGCTCGGAAAACCGGGTAACGGCATTTTTTTTGTCTGCAAGAGCCGCTTTAGCTCCTTGAACTAAACAGTTGAAATTGCATCGGCTTCAAATGTTGAGACCCATTTTTTCAAAGGTGAGGAGTTTCTTTCTTTGACGAGGGCATTCTTTTTTATTAACTTTACCCCGATCTTCGCGACATTCCATCCTCTTCAAGGCGACGTACCTACGCTATGACCCGGCCCACCCGCCATCCCGCATTCATTCTACTTTCTCTCTGTGCCATCTTGATCCTGGTTGCCTCGCTGGTCTATCGTGAGCACCAGACCAAGCGACCCGAGCAGGTTGCCGTAACAACCTCGGGAATGGTGGATATGTGCCTGAGTTGTCACACCAATGAAAAGCTTGATGGAGCCCATGACGGTCTGGTCATTGGTTGTGCTCCTTGTCACCTGGGCAATCCCCTGGCAATAGATAAGGACAAGGCACATGCTGATATGGTGCTCAATCCCGGCGACCTGCGGGTGGCTGACAAGACCTGTGGTGTGGAGGGGTGTCATCCCTCAGATATTGCCAAGGTGAAGCATTCCCTGATGGCCACCAATAGGGGGATCCTTTCTACGCTTCTGTACTATTGGGGGGAGCGGGAGCATCAGAATGCAAATATATCTGTTGAGGAGCTCCTAAGGACAGGGGAAACATCCCTGGCTCTTGATTATTTCCGCAAGCTCTGTGGTACCTGTCATCTCTGGAAACAGAAGAACGACCTGCCTGGCGCTCCCGCCTTTTTTAACGAGAAGGGAGGAGGCTGCTCCGCCTGTCATTATATCCTGCCGCCAGGAACACCGCAGAACACGGTGACCCGGCAACTCAGTGAGACCGAGCAGGAAGCCATTGATAAAAATCGTCCTCACCCTCTGGTGGTGAAAAAGGTCCCCGAGGAAAACTGTATTCGCTGCCATAATCGATCAGGTCGTATTGGCATCTCGTATGTCGGGCTCTTTGAAGCAGAAGGGTATGGGACGCCGTATGAATCTGGAACCTTGAGCTCGCACCGGCTGCCAGGGGATCGATTTTATCTGAAAATTTCTCCGGATATTCACCATGAAAAGGGTATGGCCTGTATCGATTGCCATACCCGTGATGAAATCATGGGGGATGGCACAAGCTATGCCCATTATGAAGAAGCCCTTGAGGTTCGCTGTGTCAGCTGTCACGCTGCAAATCCCGGTCAGACTCATAAGAATAATCGGCTGACCAATGTGGAAATGCAAACGGACCAGGCTGTACTGGTGGGCAAAATAGATGGAAAGAGCCACGTGCTCCATGAGCCCGATGCAAAGGCCTGTCTGGCGCCGTATCATACCCGAGTGAGTTGTGCTTCCTGCCACTCGACCTGGGTGCCGCAGTGCTACGGATGCCATGTTAAGCGCGATAAACGCGACAATCATCTCGACAAGTTGACCCTTAAAAATACACCCGGCTGGTGGCAGGAGGGGAGGTCGTACATCCGCTACGAAAAACCCATGCTGGCGGTCTGGAAAGATGAAGTTGTCATTGTTACCCCTGGCTGTCAGGATCTGGTGAGTCTGATCGATGAGAATGGCCAGGAAGAGGGCGGTTTCAACCGCTTCACCATGGCCGCCATTAATCCACATACCATTCAGGCCAAAGGCAGAACCTGCCGGGATTGTCACGCCTCTCCGAAAACCGTGGGCTTGGGGGAGGGGACTGTGGTGAAGAAAAATGGAAAATGGTCTTTTTTTCCTGTTGATCGCGGAGTGGCAACTGATCAGGGGAGAACACCCGGATTTGACGCCTTTGTGACCATCGATGGAGAGCAGTTGCAGCACGGATCACGCAAGGATCTTCGTCCTTTTAACAAGGGGGAAATCGAGCGGATTTTACGCGTGGGACTCTGCCTAGAATGCCATCCCGAAGCGAGCGATAAAGCCTACCAAAACTATAGTTCAAGTCGTCCTTGTCCGGTGTATGTTGAACCGTAAGTCATGGCGGTGAAACTCTGTGGCAGGTAGTGATAGTTGTAGAGTATCAGGAAAATAAGTGCTGTATCGCTGGGCGGGAAATGAATAAGATTACCCTAATCAGGAAAAAAAAGTCGATTAAATAGCGAAATTTTTCCGGATTTAATTTTTAGGACTTGTTATATTGTTTCAAAAGCGTTAGGACGCTTAATTCGTAACAACCGGAGAACAAAAGTTCACAGAAGGAGTATGAGAAAGATGTTGCCAGAAAAGTTTGTACTTGCGGAGAGAGTGCTGCAAGTCGCTCCCTCGCCGACGCTCGCCGTCAATGCCAAAGCGAAGGCACTCAGGGCCGCTGGTGCGGATATTTTGAACTTTAGTGTAGGGGAACCGGATATGTCGACCCCTGCCCATGTGTGCGAGGCCGGAAAAAAGGCCATTGATGATGGGCACACTCGTTATACTCCGGTGGCGGGTATTGTTGAACTGCGCGAGGCGATCTGCACCAAGCTGAAAAAGGACCAGGGGTGGGAGTATGATCCCGATCAGGTTCAGGTTTGCTGTGGTGGAAAACACGGCCTGTTTAATATCTTTCAGGCGATATTGAATCCTGGTGATGAGGTTCTGATTCCAGCCCCGTACTGGGTCTCCTATCCTCCGATGGTTCAGCTTGCCGGTGGGGTGCCGGTCATTGTGCCGTTGAAAGAGGAGAATAATTTCGACTTTGATCCGGAAGTGCTGGCACAGTACGTGACCCCGAAAACCAAAGCGATCGTTCTCAATAGCCCCTCCAATCCCACAGGTGCTGTTTTCTCGCAGGAGTCCCTGGCTGCCGTCGGAAAGATGGCCTATGACAAGGGATGGTTGGTGATTACCGATGATATGTACGAGGAAATTTCCTACATTGACGGGAAACTGCCGCATATCCTCCATGCCATTCCCCGATTACGGGACCAGATTGTTCTCTCCAACGGTGTCTCAAAGTCATTTGCCATGACCGGCTGGCGTATTGGCTGGTCCATCGGTCCGATCGAGATTATTAAGGCGATGAATAAGATTCAGAGCCAGTCGACCTCTAATCCTGCCGCTCCTTCCCAGTATGCTGCCCTGGCCGCACTGACCGGCCCACAGGATTTTCCGAAACAGCTGTTGGAGGCCTTTATTCCGCGGCGGGCCTATTTTGTCGAGGCCCTGCGCTCGATTCCTAACGTCACCTGTGTCAACCCCATGGGGGCCTTTTATGTCTTCCCCAACTTTTCCGCCTATTACGGAAAGACATTCAATGGACAGGTCATTGATGGATCGCTTGCCCTGGCGGATTACCTCCTCAGTGAGGCCAATGTCGCCTCGGTACCTGGCGCTGCCTTCGGATCCGACGACTTCATTCGTTTCTCTTTTGCCACCTCCATGGATGTGATCAAGGAAGGAATGGAACGTATTACGACTGCCTTGGCTGCGCTGCAGTAAATTCGGGCAGGGGCTTTGCGAATAAAAAACGGACAGAGGAAGTAAAACTCCTCTGTCCGTTTGCAGGTGAAAGATGTGGAATGTGGTCGGATCAGGCTGTTTTTTGATTCGTATCGTGGAGTGGTTGGGCCTGCTCTTTTTCCAGTTTTATTTGGGCAAGGAGCGATTGCAGTTTCCAGGGATTAGCAAGACATTCCCTGCCAAGATGGTTTTTGGCAACCACGTTGCAGAACTGAAGAAATTCTGACATCAGACGGGTAATGATCTTGTCTTTATGTTGGATGATCCAGAGCTGTCGGCTCATGTCGATGCCTTCAATGGGCAGCGTTTTGAGCCACCCTTCTTCGGCTTCGCGGCAGACCGTGAGCATGGAGAGGCAGGCAGCGCCTACCCCCGATTCAACCGCTTTTTTGATTGCCTCAGTGTGACCGGTTTTTGTCACCACTTTTAAGAGTGATGCATACCGACCAAGCTTTTTGGTGAAAATCTCCGCAGTTCCAGAACCTTCCTCACGCATGACCCAACTGGTCTCTTTGAGATCATCCGGAATAGTAAACGCATCTTTCTCTGCCAGTTTATGGTGGGGACTGATAACAATACCCAGCTCGTCTTCAAACCAAGTTGACGCGACCAAAGAATCAACGTTGATGTCTCCTTCGACAAAACCGAGATCGGCCTGGCCTGTGGCAACAAGTTTTTCGGCGGTCATGGTATTGACGACCAACATGTTGATATGCGCCTCGGGGTGGAGTCGCATGAAGGCACCGATAAGGTAAGGGAGGACATAGTTACCGATGGTAGTACTTGCGACAATCTCCAGCACACCCGCGACAGTATCCTGTTGTTCGGTGAGGATAGTTTCGATGTTAGCTACCTGGTGCAGAATGGCCTTGGAAAGCGGAAGCAGGTATCGCCCGCGATCGTTCAGCAGGAGACTGCGACCGTGGCGGTCAAACAGCGGCCCCCCCAGCTGATTTTCCAGCTCACCTAAAGCCATGCTCACTGCAGATTGAGTCAGCAGAAGTTTTTTGCTGGCCCGGGTTACCTGTTGAGTTTCGGCAACTGCAATAAAAATTTCAAGTTGTCTGAAGGTAATCGCCATGGTTCCCTTTTTGGCATCAGCCTGATTGATTAATTATATGACCTGAATTGAAACATACGTAACCTAACACTAAATTAGAATACTTCAATGATTTTTCATTGCGGGTCAAATATTCCCATCAGGAATGTCAATGTTACACCTTTGTTTTATCGAGAAATAATTCGTTAATTGGGCGAATTATGCTTGACATCAAATGGTGATTTCAGTAGCTTGATAAGATGTGTTGATTATATGTATCAGTAGGATTGATGCAATTCGGTTCCTTTGTTAAGGAGAAAAAATGGACCAAGTTGTTCTAACCAATATCATTTATGTAACCCTGTTTCTTATTGGGGCCCTGTTGTTTGGCTTCGGGCCAATCATTATTGTCAAATTGTTGAGTCCTTCCAGCCACACACGGCAGACGATCGGCAAGGCCGGTCAGTTGATCGAGTGCGGTATGGAGCCTATCGGCAGTGCCTGGATTCGCTTTGGCATCATCTATTATCTCTATGCACTTATCTTCTTGGCTTTTGATGTAGACGTGCTCTTTCTGTTTCCGGTAGCCGTTGCTTACAATAGTCCTGAATTGGGTGTACGGGATTTCTACGAAGTTCTGCTGTTTGTAGCAATTTTATCGCTGGCCATCGTGTATGCGTGGCGGAAAGGAGTGTTCTCGTGGGAGAAGAAATCGTACCTTCATCAGTAGTTCAGTTTGCTCAGCTTGATCAGCTTCTTAATCTCGGGCGGGCCAACTCCCTCTGGCCAATGACCTTTGGGTTGGCCTGCTGTGCGATCGAAATGATGTGCACCGGTGGGTCTCGTTACGATATTTCACGCTTTGGCGCTGAGGTCTTTCGTCCCTCACCCCGTCAGAGTGATGTCATGATCGTTGCGGGAACCATCAACAAGAAGTTGGAGAAGGCCGTAAAGACCTTGTATGACCAGATGCCGGAGCCTAAGTGGGTTATAGCCATGGGCAACTGCGCTATTTCCGGTGGGCCGTTTAAGGTAAAGGAAAACTATAACGTGGTTGAGGGCGCGGATAAGCTCTTTCCGGTGGATGTCTATATACCGGGTTGTCCTCCTCGGCCAGAAGCACTCCTTGAGGGTATCATGACCCTGGAGGAGAAGATTACAGGAAAACGTCGCTGGCCGCGGATTCAGCCTGACTGATCAGCACCAGTTGTCGCTCTTTGAAAAAACTGAGAACGACGTACTTCACCTCAGCTGTAATGGGTCGGAGATAGACGGCTTTTTGATTTTTATCCACAACGAACCCCATCGAAATTCATGGCATTACAAGAGACTACACTAAAGGCTCTTCAGGAGCTTATCCCCGAAGTTGCGTCAACCGCCCCGGAAGAAGGGCTCACCGATGCACCTGGGATTCGGGTGACTGACCCGGCGAAGCACGGCCATCATGTTGAGGTCCTGGTCACCCAGGATCAGGTGGTAGCAATTGCCGAGGTTATGGACAAAGAAGGCTATTTTCTTGAATCGATCTCCGGCGTTGACTGGCTCGATCAGCAACAGCTCGAGGTCGTCTACGACTATAACCGACTTGGCGGTGAGCACTGCCGTGTTATGGTACGCACGCGTATTCCGCGTGATACTCCGGAGTTACCCACCATTACTGGGGTTTTTCCTTCTGCCGACTGGCACGAGCGTGAAACCTTTGATTTCTATGGCGTCCTGTTCCAGGATCATCCCAACCTGATCCGAATTCTCCTGCCGGAAGACGCTGACTTTTTCCCCCTTCGTAAGGATTATATGCCATGACCGTACCAGTAGCACCGCGGCATGATGAGACCTTTGTCCTCAATGTAGGACCACAGCATCCTGCCACCCACGGCGTCCTGCGAGTAAAAATGACCATGGACGGCGAGTATATCGTTAAGGCGGAACCGGTCCTGGGCTACATTCACCGCATGCACGAGAAGCTGGCCGAGGCCGGCAGCTATGCGCAGTTTATGCCCAACACCGCCCGTATGGATTACCTCCACGCGCTTGCCTTCAATCACGGCTGGGCCCTTGCAGTTGAAAAGGCCGCCGGTATTGAGGTGCCAGAGCGTGCGGAATACATCCGGGTGATCACGGTTGAGCTTAACCGTATTGCCAGCCACCTGTTGTGGTGGGCCGCTTTTCTCCTCGACCTTGGTGGTTTTACTCCCCTCTTGTACGCCTTTGATGACCGCGAGCAGATCATCGATCTGCTGGAACGCATCACCGGCTCCCGTCTAACCTACTGTTATATGCGTTTTGGCGGCGTCTACAACGATATCGATGATGAGTTCATCACCGGTACCCGCGCCTTTATCAAACGGCTGCGCTCACGCTGGCAGCGTATGTATCACGACCTGGTCACCGGCAACGTGATCCTGATCAAGCGTATCAAAGATATCGGTTTCATCAGCCAGGAACAGTGCCGCCGCTACGGTGCCACCGGTCCGGTAGCCCGTGGTTCCGGAATCAACTACGACGTGCGCAAAAACGAAGCCTACTCCATCTACTCTGAGTTTGATTTCGATATCCCGGTCTATGACGAATGTGATTCCATGGCCCGCTATATGGTGCGCATGGATGAGGTCGAACAATCCCTGCGGATTATAGAGCAGGCCCTGGATAAATTGCCTGACGGACCGGTTATGGCCAAGGTTCCCAAAGTTCTCAAGCCTGAGGCCGGTTACTACTACTCAGCCGTTGAGACCGCACGTGGGGCCCTGGGGCATCGTTTGGTGTGCACAGGCGACAAGAACCCCTATAAGCTCAAGCTGCGTTCACCGACGTTTTGTAACCTAAGTCTGTTTGGTGAGGTGGCCGAGGGTATGCTCCTTGCCGATGCCCTGGCTTTCATGGGAAGCCTTGACCTCGTTATTCCCGAGATTGACCGCTGATCAAGAGAGGTATGTGATATATGGAAACAAGTATTTGGCGCGCCCTCTTGTACCTGGTTGGCATAATGGCCTTTGCCGGTGTCAACGCTGCATGGCTTGGGTGGTGTGAACGTAAGGGCGCTGCCCGTATTCAACGACGGACCGGCCCCATGGAGGCTGGCTACCAGGGCCTCCTGCAGCCCCTCTGCGACGGCTTGAAGCTGCTGAGCAAGCAGCTGCTCGTTCCCCAGGGAGTCGATGGCATCCTCTTTCGTGTTGCCCCCGTTCTGGCGATGATCCCCGCGATCACCTCCATGGTGGTTATTCCTTTTTCTGAAAATGTCGGTGCCCGCAATATGGAGCTCTCCGTGCTCCTGCTCTTTGCGCTGGCCTCCATTGGCATGATCGCCATTCTTCTTGGTGGCTGGGCCTCCGGCAATAAATACGCAATCATCTCCGGTGCCCGTTCTGTCTCCCAGAACCTGGCCTATGAGATTCCCATGCTCGTCACTGTGATTACGGTGGTTATGATCTCCGGTTCTATGAACCTGCGGGAGATCGCCCTGGATCAGCAGGGGGGCTTCTGGCACTGGAATATTTTCCGGCTGGAAAATGGTCATTTTGTGACCATGTGGATTTCCTTTCTCATCTTTTTTATCTGTTCCGTTGCTGAAACCAACCGCGCTCCCTTTGATATGGCTGAGGCCGAGAGTGAGCTGGTTGCGGGCTTTATGACCGAATACGGTTCCATGGGCTTTGGTCTGTTCATGATGGGGGAATATCTCAACATCGTGGTCGGTGCCTGCCTCACCGCAACCCTCTTTCTGGGTGGCTGGGACGGCCCCTTCGGCATGACCTCAGGCATCTGGTGGTTCTTGATTAAAATCTATATCCTGATCTTCACCTTCATCTGGATTCGCTGGACCTTTCCCCGCGTTCAGATTTATCGGTTGCTCAATCTGAGCTGGAAGATCCTGATTCCCTTTTCCATGGCTAATCTGTTGATTACCGCAGCCCTGATCAAGGTGTTCTGACATGAGTGGGTATTGGAGCGAAATTATCACCGGCGGTAAGAGCCTGGTCACCGGCATGATGATCACCGCCCGGGAGTTTTTTAAACCGGTGGTGACCGAACAGTATCCCTGGGAGGTGCCGACCATGACACCGAAATTCCGGGGTCATATTGAACTGATTGGCAACGAGGAAACCGGCGCACCCAACTGCATAGCCTGCGGTATGTGCCAGCGTGCCTGTCCCTCCGGCTGTATCACCCTGTCCAGTAAGAAAAACGAGAACGGGAAGGGTAAGGTCCTCACTTCCTATGTACTTGATTTCACCAAGTGCAGTCTCTGTGGATCCTGCGTCGAGAGCTGTAATTTTAACGCTCTGCGCTATTCCAAGGTCTACAACCTGGCCAGCTTTGACAAAAATGACTTTATCATTGACCTGATAAAACGGTTGGAGGATCAGAACACATGCAAACGTTAGTCGCTCAGACGGGTGCTGCCCCCAGCCTCTTTTCACCTGAGGGTGTGGTTGGCATCATCTTTTTGCTGACTGTGGCGCTGGTTGTTGCCGGAGCGTTTATCGCAGTCAACTCCAAACGGCTGGTTCGGGCTGTAGCAGGGCTTGCCGTCTGTTTTACCGGGTTGGCCGGCGTCTACTATTTTCTGCTCAGCCCCTTCTTGGCCATGATGCAGATGCTGATTTATGTGGGTGCGGTCTCCATTTTGATTGCCTTTGGTATCATGATGGCCACTCCTGAAGAACAGCAGTCTGTGGGGATGAAAGGTCATTCTGCCCTGGCTGGCCCCCTGGCTGCCAGTGTTGCCGGTCTGCTTTTTGCTGCCTTGAGTCTGCTCGGTCTTAAAACTGAGTGGCAGGTCTTCCCCCGTACGGGAGCAGGTGACATCAAAGCGGTTGGTCTGGCACTCTTGACCAACTATGGGTACGTGTTCGAACTTATTTCTTTGGTTCTGCTTTTGGCCATCATCGGCGCCTTGGTGCTTGCACAGAAAGGGAGAAATTAACCGATGCAACTGCTCAATCTTTACAATTGCCTCACCACCTATCTGGTGATCGGCGCCCTGCTGTTTTCCTTCGGGGTATACGGTATGGTCGTGCGTCGAACTGTCATCGGCATGCTGGTCTCCTCGGAGTTTATTCTGGCAGCCGCCTCAACTAACTTCATGGCTTTTAGTCGCTTCACCTCTCCTGAACCGGCTGTTGGCCAGATTTTTACCCTGTTCATCATGGCTATTGCTGCAGCAGAGGCAGCGATCGCCGTCAGTATTCTGATCGCAGTCTATCGGAACTATAAATCGATAGAAACTGATGATCTGACTGATCTGCAAGGATAAGGGGAGAGAGAAACTATGCATGTCCTGACCCCTGAACTTGCCCCTGTTGTTGAAAATGCCAACCTCCTGCTGGCAGTGATCATACCACTGTTTGGCAGCTTGGTTGTAATGACCATGAAGAAACATCCGAACCTGCGGGAGTTTATCTCCTCCTGCTCCTCGGTGCTGCTCTTTATTATGGTCCTGACCTTTATCCCCGCCATCAAGGCCGGACAGACCCTGCATTTCACCCTGTTCAACCTCTTGCCGGGACTTTCTATCAGCCTGCGTGCTGATGGGTTTTCCATGATCTTTGCCCTGGTGGCCTCCTCCCTGTGGATCATCGCGGTCTACTACTCCATGGGCTATATGCGGGCCCATGACGAGCCCTGCCAGACACGCTTTAACGCCTGTTTTGCCTTGGCTATTTTTGGTGCCATTGGTGTTGCCTTCTCGGATAACCTGTTCACCCTCTATCTCTTCTACGAGATTGTTTCGGTCTGCACCTATCCGCTGGTTGCTCATCACCAGGATGCAGAATCCTATGACGGTGCCCGCAAGTATATTATCTACCTGACCACCACCGCCAAATTTTTTCTGTTGCCGGCCATTATCCTGATCTACGTGTTGTCCGGGACCCTTGATTTTCCGCATTCCATTCATGCGGGCATCATCCCCAGTACAGCCAAAGATTGGGTTGTGACCATGCTCTACATCTTCTGTATCTTCGGCTTTGCCAAAAACGGTGTCATGCCGTTTCATCACTGGCTGCCGGGTGCCATGGTCGCGCCCACGCCAGTCTCCGCACTCTTGCATGCGGTTGCCGTTGTTAAGGTCGGTGTCTTCTGTACCACCCGCACCATGCTCTATGTTTTTGGTGTGGACGTTATGGACAAGTTGAACCTGGGGATTCCCACGGCCTACTTTGTCGGATTTACCATTATTGTCGCCTCGATGATTGCGCTGTCCAAGGACAACCTCAAGGCGCGTCTGGCCTACTCAACGGTGAGCCAGCTCTCCTATATTATTCTGGGTGTGGCCCTGCTCACTCCCCATGGTATTGAGGGCGGGTTGATTCATATCGTCAACCATGCCTTCTCCAAGATCACCCTGTTCTTCTGTGCCGGTGCGATCTATATCGCTGCCCACAAGAAATACATCTCAGAGATGTCCGGTCTGGGGCGGACCATGCCCTTTACCTTTGGTGCCTTTGCCGTGGCCTCGCTCTCCATGATTGGAGCGCCACCGGTGGCGGGCTTTGTTTCCAAGTGGTATCTGCTGGTCGGTTCCATGGAAGCCTCCCAGGTGGGGATTCTGATGATTCTCATCGCCTCCACCGTATTGAACGTCGGCTACTTTGCTCCGATCACCTACAAGGCCTTCTTTGGTAAGCGCCCGAATGGTCAGGCAGAAACCGGCATTAAAGAGGCACCGCTCTCCATGTTGATACCGCTGTTGATCGCGGCTACCATCTCGGTCATCATAGGTATCTATCCCAACTTCATGATGCAATTTGTCAGGATGGTCATAGGATGATTGCCATAATCAAATACCTGCAAGCCCGGTTGAAAACTGTGGTCGTGGTCTGCTACGTGCTGCTGGCTGTTATTGCCGCAAGCTCGCTCTTAGTCGACACCCACCACGCCCATAGCTGGGTGGAGCAGCACGTTCCCTGTTTCTGGTCTCTGTTCGGTTTTGCTGCGGCTGCCGTGATCATAGGTGCGGCACGTTGGTTTGGCCGCTCCGGCATCCAAGCCCCGACCGACTTTTATACACGTACCCAATCCAGTGAGGAAGAAGCATGACCCCTGGTTTTATTCATCCCTCATTGCTCCTGATAGGAGGGGCGCTGCTGTTGCCCTTCATTCAGGGGCCGTTGCGTAAGCCCTACCTTTTTCTGGTGCCGCTGTTGGCTTTATGTGCGGTGGCCCTGAATACTACCCTCAGTGGAACCTTTGGTCAGTTTCAGTTCATGGACTGGCAGCTGGTCTTTGGCCGCATAGATAAACTCTCCACCGTTTTTGCCCTGATCATGGCCTTGATGGCAGTGATCGGCACCCTCTACGGACTGAAGGTGGACCGGGCTGGCGAGCACATGGCTGCCTGGTTTTACGCAGCCGGTTCTCTGGGGACCATCTACTGTGGCGACTACCTGAGCCTCTTCTTTTTCTGGGAGATGATGGCCTTTGCCTCGGTCTTCTTGATCTGGTTCCGTCGCGGGCCGCAGTCACTGCAGGTGGGGTACCGCTACCTGCTGATTCATACCATTGGTGGTATCATTCTCCTGGCCGGTATCATGCTGCGCTACCAGGCAGAGGGCAACATTACCTTCAGTCTCCTGGATGTCACCCATCCGCAGCTCTATACCTGGCTGATCATGATCGGCTTTGCCTTAAATGCTGCTGTAGTCCCGCTGCATTCCTGGTTGCCGGAAGCCTACTCCGAGGCCTCCTTCAATGGTGCGGTCTTTCTCTGCGCCTTTACGACCAAGACCGCTGTCTACACGCTGGCCCGCGCCTGTGCCGGTATGGAGATCCTGATCGTGCTCGGTGTGATCATGGCCCTCTACGGCGTGATCTACGCGGTCATGGAAAATGACATCCGCAAACTCCTGGCCTGGTCCATTGTTTCCCAGGTCGGTTATATGGTCGTTGCCATCGGTATCGGTACCGAGATGGCGATTAACGGTGCTGTTGCCCATGCGGTGGCGCATATCCTCTATAAGAGTCTGCTCTTCATGGGGACCGGCTCTGTGCTCTACATGACCGGTAAATCTAAGTTCACCGAACTTGGAGGGCTCTATGCCAAGATGCCGGCCACCTTCTTCTTTACCATGATCGGCTGTCTCTCCATCTCAGCGGCTCCGTTTTTCGCCGCCTGGGCGAGTAAATCCATGATCATTGGCGCTGGCTTTGAACACCACATCTCCTGGGCCTCATGGCTCTTGATGTTCGGTGCCACTGGTACCTTTATGTATAACGGTTTGAAACTGCCGTACTTTCTGTTTTTTGGCAAAAACAACTGCAGCGAAGAAACCTGGGAGGCCGCTGGTGATCCTCCCTGGAATATGATGATCGCCATGACCCTTGGGGCCACCCTCTGTATCGTGGTCGGTACCGCGCCTGGTTTTCTCTATGATCTGCTTCCCTACCATGTTGAGTACAATCCCCACACCATGTACCACTTCATGGAGACCCTGCAGTTACTGGGTTTTGCAGCTCTTGCTTTCTTTCTCTTTAAAAATGCCGTTGAGCCGGTGGATCGTATCTGTCTGGATATCGATTGGCTCTATCGCAAGGCAGGGAGCGGCTTTCTCTGGTTGGTCAAGAAACCACTGCAGGCAACGGATTCAGCTTGGGGCGAGGCCTACCGGGTGGTTGGTTTGAGTTCACTGATGTCAATGAGCCGTTTCTGGAGCTGGTTTGACTGGAATGCAATTGACGGCGTCGTCGACGGCATTGCTCGCCTGGTACGGGGTATCGGCAGCAAGGTACGACTGCTGCAGAGTGGTCAGATTCAGATCTCTTTGTACTACGCTTTCTCGCTGGCTGCCGTTCTGCTTATAACCTTTATTACTTTTCAGCTGCTTTAAGGGGAATAGCACATGGATCTGTTAGTGATTAAAGAGGGTTTTCCCCTCCTCAGTTTTCTTATCTTTTTTCCCTTGGCGGGATCGCTGGTGCTGTTGTTCTTCCATGGTGAAGAGTTTGCCCGCAGATGGGCACTTGCCATTACCAGTCTGACCGCCCTGTTTTCCATTCCGCTGTTGACCGGGTTTGATGCAGCCTCGACCAAGTACCAGTTTGCCGAGGCCTACAAATGGATTCCCCAGTTCCACATCAACTACATCGTTGGTATGGATGGTATCTCCATTCTGCTGGTCCTGCTTACCACCTTCATCATGCCCTTTTGCGTGCTGGCGAGCTGGAAGTATATCCAGAAGCGGGTTGTCCAGTTCATGTTTTGCCTGCTGGTGATGGAGACCTCGATGATCGGCGTATTTGTCGCCCTTGATTTCATCCTGTTCTATGTCTTCTGGGAGTTCATGCTCGTCCCCATGTATCTGTTGATCGCGATCTGGGGTGGTCCTCGCAAGGCCTATGCATCGATCAAATTCTTTCTCTACACCCTGGCAGGTTCGGTTCTGCTGCTGGTGGCGATTATTGCCCTCTATCTCAAATCCGGTTCTTTCTTTATACCGGAGATGATGTGGCAGCCGTACTCAATGACCTTTCAGGTGCTGGTGTTCCTGGCCTTCTTTCTGGCCTTTGCGATCAAGGTACCGATGTTTCCCTTCCACACCTGGTTGCCTGCAGCGCATGTTGAGGCCCCGACCGCTGGTTCGGTTATCCTGGCATCCATCCTCCTGAAGATGGGTACCTATGGTCTGCTGCGTTTCTGTTTGCCCATCACACCCGATGCCACCGTGCTTCTGGCTCAGCCCATTTTGTGGCTGTCCATCGCCGGTATCATCTACGGTGGGTTCACTGCGCTTGCCCAGCACGATATGAAAAAGCTGATCGCTTATTCCTCGGTTGGCCATATGGGCTTTGTTACCCTGGGTATTTTTGTGCTCAATACCCGCGGCGTAGAGGGGGCTATCCTCCAGATGATTAACCACGGTGTGACCACCGGTGGTCTCTTCCTCTGTGTGGGGATGATTTATGAGCGGACCCATAGCCGTGAGTTATCACTGGCTTCTGGCGTTGGCAAGTACATGCCCTGGTTTGTGACTTTTCTCGCCTTTTTCTCGCTCTCTTCTTTCGGGTTTCCCGGCACCAACTCCTTTGTCGGCGAGTTCCTGGTGTTGGCTGGTACCTTTGAACATAATATTTTTCTGGCACTGGCAGCTATTCCCGGTGCCGTGCTGGCAGCAGCCTACATGCTGCGCATGCTGCAGAAAATCGTCTGGGGTGGCACCAACAACCCTGACCAGTCCTACCTCAAAGATCTGGGGATTCGGGAGATTGTTGTCCTCACCCCCTTTCTCCTCTTTGTCTTCTGGATTGGTCTTGGGCCGCAGCCCTTTATTGATCTGATGCATGGATCGGTGACCCATTTACTGGATCAGTTCCAGAGCTGGCAGCAGCATACCCAGGTAACGTCGCTCCTGCTTAAATAACGTTTTCAATTACTGTTACTTTGACCAACCCCGTCTTCTCGTTTTGGGAAGACGGGGTTTGGGGAAACACGAAGAAAGGCACACTCTATGGTTATCCTTCCCGAACTTGTGCTGCTCATAGGTGCTCTTGCACTCTTTTGCGTCAGCCTTGGAAAAAATGTATCCGAATCGGCCGCCAAAAACGTGGCCATCGTATTTGGGCTCGGAACCTTTGCCGGCACCCTGCTTGCCTTTAACGAACAGGGGACCCTGTTCTATGGGGCGCTTGCCGTTGATCAGTATTCCCAGCTTTTCAAGCTCATGATTGGTGGAGCCCTGGCTGTTTTTCTTATTTTCAGTCAGTCGCTCAAGGCCATTGATCAGAAAGTCAAACCTGAGTACTACATGTTTCTTATGCTCAGTGTCCTTGGCCTGATGCTTTTGGTCAGCTCGGTTGAGCTGATGGCTATTTTCATCTCCCTTGAGCTTTCCTCCTTTGCCCTCTACCTGCTTGTCCCCATGCGCGATGATGCCACCGGGGTTCGCGTGCAGATGGAGGCCGGTATGAAGTACGTCCTCTTTGGTGTCATGGGCACCGGGTTCATGCTCTATGGTATGAGTCTGCTCTTTGGCCTCACCGGCTCAACCTACCTGGCCAATGTGGTTGAGTTTTACGCAGAAGGCAATCTGCAGCCCACCGCTATGATTGCTCTTGTGCTGGTGCTTGCCGGTTTTCTCTATAAACTTGCTGTTTTTCCCATGCACTTCTGGGTACCGGACATCTATCAGGGCGCTTCCAATGAGACCACTGGTTTCATTGCCACCATTCCTAAACTCGGAGCGGTTGCCCTCTTGATTCGTTTTCTCGCCCTCAGTGGCGAGCAATCTGCCTTCCTGGTCAACATGATGGCAGCTCTTGCACTTGCTTCCATGTTCTACGGCAACCTGAGTGCTCTGGTCCAGAAAGATATCAAGCGTATGCTCGGCTTTTCCGGTATCGCCCATGCGGGTTTCATTATGCTTGGGTTGATTACCATGGACAGCCAGGGCTATGGTCTGGCTATCTACTATATCGCCGGTTATGTGGTGATGAATCTGGCCTGCTTTCTGGTTATCAGCAATGTGAGCCAGAAAGGGGAGAACCTCTTGATCGAGGACTTCAACGGACTCTATAAACGCCAACCGGTTCTTGCCTTTGTCCTTGCTGTGGCGCTCTTTGGCCTGGCCGGCATTCCGCCCTTTGTCGGTTTCATGGGTAAATTCATGATCCTGACCTCAGCGCTGAGCGCAGACCATCTGGTGGTGGTCTGTCTGGCTGCAATCAATACCGCCATTGCTATTTATTACTACCTCTCCGTGGTCAAGGCCGCCTATACCGGTGAGCCGGGGGAACAGCCCAAGGTTATGGTACATCCCATTATTCAAGTCACCGGAGCCGTCCTGGTGATGGCCATCTGCCTCATGGGAGCGCTACCTGCCAAGTTTGTCGCCTTTGCAGGGACCGTGGTCCAAACGATTCAGTAATCAAGGTTACGAGCATAAAAAAAGGGACGCCAATTTGGCGTCCCTTTTTTTATGCTGACCTGTAAAAGACTCGAGTCAGTGCTCTTTATACGAAGAGCACTGACTGCGCTAGCTTGACTTACGCCAGATCTTCCAGGCCAGGTGCCGGGAACTTGGCGCAGAGAGCTTTGACTGCGGCAGCGGTTTCTTCCTGCAAAGCAGTATTGGTCGGATCGGAGACAATGGCGTTGATCCAGAGACCGAGCTGCACCATCTCTTCTTCTTTGAACCCGCGGGAGGTTACCGCGCAGGAGCCCAGGCGAATTCCTGAAGGATCAAAGGGCTTACGCTTGTCGTAGGGCACAGCGTTGTAATTCAAAACAATGCCTGCGGCATCCAGCGCCTTGGCCGCAATCTTACCGGTGACCTCTTTGTTGGTCAGGTCAATGAGCATCAGGTGGTTTTCGGTGCCGCCGGTAACCAGGTTGAAGCCTTTATCAAGCAGGGTCGCGGCCAGGGCCTGGGCATTTTTAACAACCTGGGCTGCGTAGGCTTTAAAAGCATCGGTGGAAGCCTCTTTCAGGGCTACGGCAATGGCAGCGGTGGTATTGTTATGCGGGCCACCCTGGAGGCCAGGAAATACAGCCTTATCAATGGCAGCCGCATACTCGGCCTTACACATCACCATGGCCCCGCGCGGCCCGCGCAAGGATTTGTGGGTGGTGGTGGTGACCACATCGGCATAAGGAAAGGGTGAGGGATGCGCGCCACCGGCCACAAGACCAGAGAAATGCGCCATATCAACGAAGAGGAGAGCTCCACAGGCATCGGCGATTTCACGGAACTTGGCAAAATCGAGCTGACGCGGATAGGCTGAATGACCGGCAACGAGAATTTTCGGTTTGCAGGCCAAAGCCTTTTCACGGATGGTCTCATAGTTCAACAGACCTGTCTCTTCATCCAGTGCGTAGGATTCGGCATTGAAGTATTTACCGGAGATGGAGACCTTGGCACCGTGGGTCAGGTGACCACCATGGGGCAGGGCCATACCAAGAATGGTATCGCCAGGGCTCAAAAAGGCCAGGTAGACAGCTAGGTTGGCCGGAGATCCGGAGTAGGGCTGCACATTGACATGCTCGGCACCAAAGACGTCTTTGGCGCGTTGGATAGCCAGGGTTTCGACTTGATCGATAAACTGCTGTCCTTCATAGTAGCGTTTGCCCGGGTACCCTTCAGAGTATTTGTTGGTCAGAACCGAGCCCGTTGCCTCCATGACCGCCTTGGAAACATAGTTTTCCGAGGCGATCAGGCGGATTTTATCTTTTTGCCGAAATTCTTCCTGTTGAATCAGGTTAAAAATATCGGGATCTTGCTGTTGTAAGGTGTGCATAGTAACTCCTTCAATGTCAGAAAGGTCAAGCCGGGAACCACTTCCGCAGCGACCATTTGCGGGGTAATACTGGCATGTATTGTACACCGTATATCTTCGAATAGACGGTTGTAAAGGGGCTTGTGAAGTGATGCTAAAGATAAGCATCTTAACCAACCTGTCTCCCCTTGAACAGGAGAAAATCAGGAGTTTTGGCCAGGAAGATCAATTCTTTGTTGTCGGGGGGGCGATGAAATCACCCCTCTGGGACAAATTGTCTCCATGGTGAAATGTGAAGAAAGTGAGAAAGAGAATGATATTTTATTGATATAGATCATCTCCCCTTGGAAAAAGTTGAGCAGTAAGGTATCCTTCATGACCACAATTTACTCCGGCATGATGACTGAGAGCCAAGAGCTGTACAATAATTGGCAGGCTGTTGAGTAAAGAGCGACGAGAAGAGGGGGCATTACCAACCTTAGACTGAAAAGAGGTGTCTGAAAAACAGTCAAAGAAAGCAAACAGATCACAGCACTGGCTAAGACCGCTGTGTGCTGCAGTGGGACCAATGCAGCAGTGACGCACTGTTGCCCGTAGGCCTCGACGCTCGACAGGGGGAACGTCTTGGTTTGACCAACTCAAATGCTATCGAATTACCAGGTGTAGATAATGGAAAAGAGAGCGTTATTTTGTTATGGGACATTACAGTCACCACTTGTGATGAAAGCCGTGACCGGGCAATCCTATGACGGACGGGAAGCAATACTGAGCAACTGGGCTCGGTTTCGAGTCCGTGGATCCGAATATCCAGGTATTATTCACAAAGAAGAGGCACTCGTGAGTGGGAAAGTCTATTGGGATATAGACGAGACCACCATGTCAAAGCTCGATGAGTTTGAAGGGGATAAGTACGAGCGGGTCATTGTTGAGGTGAGCCTTGCCGATGGTACCAGCATGGAAGCCTGGGCCTATGCGATCAAGGACGAATGCAAAAAAATGCTTTCCGACGATCCATGGGATTTTGATCGTTTCATGCAATACGGTCTGGAAAAATTTATTCACTGGTTTGTCGAAGATCGGCGTGATCTGTTTGATCGCGGAGATTTCTAAGATCTTTTGCTGGCTTAAAATCCGGTCTCTCTCAGCGCAGGAGAGACCGGATTTTTTTTAACTATCTTGCCACTGAACCCGTTTAGCCGCCGGTAATTCCGGATTGGGTTTGTAGAGTAAAATCATACGGCCTATCACCTGAACCAGTGCCGCCCGGCACAACTCAGCCAATTCCTCTCCAGCCGCCTTTCTCTCGATGGGGCAGTTCTGCCCAAGTTTGACTTTCACCAGTTCACGTGCCTTCAAAGCAGCTTCCAGTGATTTGTGCAGAGGTTCTGTCAGCCCTTCTTTGCCGACATAGACAATGGGCTCAAGGTGATGGCCTAAGCTGCGCAGTTTTTTTTTCTTGAAGCTTCCCAATACGGGAATAGGTGCTTTTTTCTGTGCTTCACTCATATCTGTACTCGATACATATTTTAAAAAAAGGGTTATTGGGCAAGGGAACTTAAGAGTTTATAGCCACCAACCCAGGTTCCGATGGCAGAGCCCAGAGTTGTTAACATAAAAACGAGAAAGATGCGTAGTAGTTTATTCTGCCACCACCCTTTTATGGAAGTGATGGCGCTGCTAACCTGCTCGAACTCTTTGACCACGGGTGGATTGGCCATCACCTGGACAAAGGCACAGACATACCCCGCTCCGATCAAAGGAGTCAGGCTGGTCAGTGGTGATCCGGCAAAGCCAGCGAGCACGGTAAGCGGGTGTCCAAGGGCAACAGCAGCGCCTACGGCAGTCGGAACGGCATTGGCAAGTATCCAGTACAGGGCATTGGCTCCAAATTCTTCCATGCCGTGGCGAATGCCAATGCCAAAGAGCGTCAGGACAATGAGTGCCGGAATACTCCAACCGATAATTTTGCCCAAAGGGCTTGCCGGAGAAAGGGTTGCAATATCCTCCATACGGTGGCGATTGTCTTGCCCCAGCACCTGGCGTATACCTGCCATATGCCCGGCTCCTACAACGGCCACGACCCGTTGCCCTTGGGTCTCTTTAATTTTTTCTGCCATGTAGATATCACGCTCATCTATAAGTACAGCCTTGGTGTGGGGCAGGGCATCGGCCATTTCCTTAATCAATTCACTGAGCACGTCCTTATTGCGCATTTCCTGGAGTTTCTCTTCTGAAAGTTCGGTGCGATCAAAGAGAGAGGCAATGAGCGTAGCAAGAAGATAGCCCTTTTTCCAGAGTGTGGTTGCCCGCCAGGCGCGACGCAGAGTTGTGCGAACATCACGGTCACAAAGAGCTATGGGAATACCTAATCGTTCAGCTGATTGTGCGGCTGCCAGGAGTTCGGTTCCAGGCATGATGCCCAGTTGGCCGCCAAGTTTTTTTTGATAGGTCGAGAGGATGAGATTAACCAGTAACGTCGTGAGCTGTTTCGTTTTGATGACCTGCTTGAGATCCAGGTTTTCCCATGCCTGGGGTTTAGAAAGCGCAGAATAGCGTTTTTCATCAAGCTCGATACAGACCACGTCGGGTCTCTCCTGCTCGATGACCTGTTTGACCAAGTCTGTGGATTGCTGTGAAATATGAGCTGTGCCAATCAGCAGAATAGTTTTGTCCTCTTGTTGGAGAACGGCAACATCCTCAGGGTAGCTTTGTTGGGGAAAGGGCGTTTGTGACATAGTGAAATCTTTAGCTTGAAGGGGGGAGCGTGGCAGCCCGCTCGATAATTTTTTTACTCAATTGAGGAAATATGCGGGCATGGAAGGGGAGGACAGCATACCAGTACAGGCGACCCCACAATCCTTGGGGAATAAAATGGGCTGTCTGGACGAGCTGGTCTTCTTGGACATCAAACTCCAACCAGGCCTTTCCGGGAAGTTTCATCTGCGCCTGCAAGAGGAGTCGTTTATTAGGGACTAAATCAGCCACAGTCCAGAAATCAAGGGCATCACCGATTCGCAATTCATGTGAGTGGCGGCGCCCTCGGTTGAGCCCACAGCCGCCAATCATCTTGTCGATCAGCCCGCGCAGTTTCCAAAGGACATCATAGCTCAGCCAGCCTTTTTCTCCACCTATACCTGAGAGACTGACAAAAATTTTTTCAGGGCGTATGCCAGCAAATGAGGTGATACGTCTATCACGAAACACCAGCTGATTATTGATTTCCTGGTAACTGATATCACAGCTTGCCCCCGGTCTGGAGTCGCACCATCGACTTATGACCTGGTCATTTTCAAGCTCGGTTGCAGCAATGAGGACCGTTTCGCTGTAGGAACGCGGGCAAATATCAGGAAAGAATTTTTCCGCATGGTCGTTCTCGACCAAAGTCGGAGATTTGAGTCCTTCCACGAGCGCTGCCCCAACCCGGTAGGGAACCGGTGTGACCAGAGCCAGCCAGTACGAGCTGAGTTTTGGGCTGAGGAGGGGGACCGGCACGATGAAGCGGGTGAGTCCCATAGCAGTGGCCGTTTGTTTGAGCATCTCAAGAAAGGGCATGGGAGGCATGCCGATGTCGACAATCAAATTTTCACTGGTTTGCAGAGTTATGGCAGCTTGGAGATAGGCCAAAACATCATTGACCCCTATGGGTTGGGTTTGAGTACGCACCCAGCGAGGTGTGATCATGACAGGAAGTTTTTGGACCAGGTGCCGCACTATTTCAAAACTGGTACTTCCTGAGCCAATGATAACACCAGCACGAAACCAGATCGTCTGAACCTCATCAGGGCAGCTGGAGAGGATTTTACCGGTTTCTATGCGGCTGGCAAGGTGTTTTGAAGCGGATTGAGGATGGCCCAGACCTCCGAGATAGATGATACGTTTGACTCCTGATGCGCGGCAGGCAGCAAGAAAATTTTCCGCGCTGATGCGATCCATTCGGCTGAAATCTTCCCCGCCCCCCATGGAGTGAATCAGATAAAAAGCAGTGTCTACTCCCTGAAGAGATTGGTGAAGCGCTTCTGTATTAAAGGTGTCGCCTTCGACAACCTGGGCATGCTGCCTAGTGGTGGTGGAGAGTTTTTTGCCATTGCGCACCAGAAGGCGAAGGCTGATGGCTTCATCTTCACGGAGCACTTTTTCCAACCGACGGCCTATGTATCCTGTTGCTCCTGTGAGTAGTACGGTATGCATGCAGTTGTCCCTAGTTTTTACGAGTATTGGAGCCCTGGAGTGAAGGGTAGAGATCATTTGCAAAAAAACAAGGGGAGGGGGCTTCTTTTGAGAACAACACAAAAGAAAAACCCCTGTCTGTCAAAGGAGACGGACAGGGGCAAAGAAGGAGATCAACCTTTTTTAATCAACAGTTTGTTGCCTGTACGTAAGAGGTTGTCGCTGAGTTTATTCAATTTGCGAAGATCTTTGGTTGAAGTCTTAAAGCGACGGGCAATGGTGCTCAACGTATCGCCACGTTGAATGACATACCAGGTGGCTTTGGCGGGCCCTTTGGCAACCGTTGCCCCCGATGAAGCTTGCTTGCTCGCTGCTGTTTGTGTTTTACTCTCAGCTTTTGTTGTTGTCGGAGCGATAGCCAGGGCCGCCTTGGGGAGCTTGATGGTTTGGGGTGAAGCGCTTGGCGCTTGTGCCAATACTGCTTTGGGGATGTGGCTGGACACATACACAGCCAACTGTTGGCCTTGGCGCAGCGTGTTGGGGTTAGAGAGTTTATTCCAGCGCATCAAATCCTCAACCGATACCTTGTAGCGTCTGGCCACACTGCCCAAAGTCTCGTTGGCCTCTACGCGGTGATGCATGGACTGCTGTACTGTACGTGTGGATTGAGAGCTTCGTTGGGGCCTGTCCTGGGAGGCGAGAACATAGCGTGTGGTATAGGTGGGGACACGCAGACGTTGGCCAATGCGAATAAAAGAAGAGGAGCGCATATTGTTGGCTTTTCGTAATGAGTGCAGACTCACATTGTAGCGTTGACAAATGGCAGAGAGCGTATCGCCTCGCCGTACAGTATGGCTTGCGTAAACCGTCCGCTTTACTGGCTTGAGATTGTTGATGTTTGCTGCAACCAGTTTTTTGGTTCCCGGAGGGATGCGGAGGCTGTATCTGCCTCGGGGAGGGGTATGGTCGAGCTTGAGTTCTGTGTTAAGCTCCCGCAGGGCCTTCACCGAGGTGTTGGCGATCACAGCCACTGCGGATAAGGACGCTCCACCGGGGACGGAAATTTCTTCATAGGGTTGCGGCGAATGGTATTTAATGTCGGTAAAACCGAATTTTTCCGGATCTCGTCCGATGATGATCGCTGCAATGAGTTTTGGCACGTAGCGCTTCGTTTCCTGGTAGAGACGCTCCGTATCGGCTATGGTCCAAAAATCTTTGGTGTCATAGGCCTCAATGGCATCGGCAATGCGCCTCTCGCCCGTATTGTAAGCGGCGACCGCCAGATACCAGTTGTCAAACTGGTTGTGGAGTTTAGAGAGGTAGCCAATCGCCGCTCTGGTCGCTTTCACGGGCTCGCGTCGCTCGTCAATCCAGGAGTTGATTGTTAAACCATAGGTGCGCCCCGTGGGAGCAATAAACTGCCAGAGGCCGCAGGCATGCGCCGGTGAATAGGCACGGGGATTGTATCCAGATTCAATCATAGCCAGAAAGACCAGATCTTTGGGCAACCCTGCTTTGACTAGTTCAGGTTCGATGTAGGGACGGTACGCCATTGAGCGCGCCAACCAGCGCGCATACGAGCGTCGTTGTTTTCCCTGAAACAGGTCAAGGTAGTATTGAACTTGTTCGTTCAACACAATGGGAAAGTCATACTTAGAAGCATCTATACCAGCCTGCTCCAAGCTTGTACGCTGCTCGGCACTTAGACCTTTCAGGGCCGCAAGCTCTTCGGTAGCGGTTTCTTCCGGCTCAGAGAGAGCAATCTCTTCATCCACAGTGCAGACTGTTGCCTGCTTGAGACCATTGACAGTAAGGTGCTGTTTGTTGGGAGAAGAACAGGAACTTAAGGAGAAACAAAGCAGAACGGCACAACAGGGGGGCAGCAGAACAGGCAATAATTTCATAATTTATGTCCGGTCTATGCAGCAGGGCTGCAATGAGGGGAAATTGGCTTTCTGCGATCAACGACATGATGAACACAAATTTTAAAAGAATATTTTCTTTAACATTAAATTTTGAAGGAAAACAAGAAAAAGTCTTTGATACCAGAGTATTCGGAGTGAGAGGGGGGCGCTAATTCGCTGAATAACTAATTTTTTCCGAAAATACGGATTGGTGAGAGGGCGTTGTCGGCCAATTAACAGGCGCTGCCGTATTGGAGTCCGAAATAGTTATAAATTATTGTTATTCAAAAAATTATATTTTGGTCAAAATGCCCCTCTAGCTGAAGCCAAGATCTGTCTACTGATCGAACCGCGGAGTTTGGAGAGACAGTAAAAATGATAACTGTAGGTAATTGCCGACAAAAAAAAATTTTAATCAATGGCGTAAAAATAGGTTTTTCTTTCTGTCGAATCTTGAGTCTGGTATTCTGCTCCTTTGAGGTTCCACTTGAGGGTATCTCGAAAATTCAACGTGTTCAAAACACCCTTTATTCAGAGATGCCGTCTCTCTTCGGCTCAGTCGTTTTTGCCCCCCCTTGAGGGGAAGCAGCGCCCTTGAATAATCAGGAACATTAATCCCAGAGTCGAGTCAAAGGCTCTTCACATCTATTTCATTGTCATCATGCTCAAATTTTTTAAGTACTGTTTCTTGACGCTTGTATTCAGCGGACTGCTGGCCGGAGTCCTCGGAGGCGCAGGACTCTATTATTTGATCGTCCTCCAACCCTGTCCTGAAATGGAAGAATCTGCCATTGCCGCCATTCTTAGTCGTGAAAGTCCGGTGTATTATCGGGATGGCGAGACAAAGATTGGGGTGTTATTTGAGGGCATTCATCGCCAGTACCTGAATTATGAAGACATTCCCCTGAATTTTGTCAATGCCCTGGTTGCCTCAGAAGATGACGAATATTTTAAGCATTTTGGCGTCGATATTCCGGGTATCCTGCGAGCAATGGTGGCCAACCTTCGAGCTGGTCGTGTGGTTCAGGGAGGCAGCACTATCACCCAACAAACTGCAAAGAATCTTTTTAAACGCGAGTCCCGCTCTCTTCAAGCCAAGTTGAAAGAGCTGCTGTATGCGCTTCGGCTTGAGCATCGCTACAGCAAAGAGAAAATCCTGGAATTTTATTGTAACCAGTTCTTTGTCAGCGGTAACGGACATGGACTCGGGGTTGCCGCACGTTATTATTTCAACAAAAAGCCCCAGGATCTGAATCTTCTTGAATGCGCATTTATTGCAGGCAGCGTCAAGCGCCCCAACTATTACAACCCGTTTCTGCGAAAGAATCGGGAAAATGCCCAGGAGGTGCGTCTCCGTGATGAAGAGCGCATTACCTACGTTTTAAAAAAGATGCGCAAGGCTGGCTCTCTCTCTGCTGATGCCTATAACCAAGTTGATCTGGCTGAGTTACAATTTAATCAAGGGCGTATGTCCTATGCCCGCAGCACGGTGATGGATCTGGTCAATGAGGGGTTGGAAACACCCTTTATCATGGATGCACTCGAGGAAAACGGCATCTCAAACATCTCTACCTCTGGCGCGCACATCATTACTTCGCTTGATAAAAAATTGCAGGCGAAGACCTTGCAAGCTCTGCGCAGCCAACTTTCCTTGCTTGATGTCCAGCTGCGCGGATATGAACGTGACACGGTGCAAAAAGAGTATGGTGCATTGCGCTATACAGGAGATGACAGTCTGCGGGCAGGTGATTTTGTTTTTGGAACTATCTCTTCGGTAAGCAGCGACCCTCAACAAGGTGACCAGGTCGGGGTGGAACTCAAACGGGGAAGCAGCAGCGGAGTCATCACCAGTGAAGGGCTGGATCGCCTGTTGGGAGGCTACGTTCTTTACACCCGTGGAGCTCGAAAAGCGAAATCTGCAGATCGGCGAAAACTTATCAGCCAGCTTCAGGTTGGTGACCGTGTGTATGTCTCCATTGCCAAGGTCAATGAGGACCAATCGCTTATTCTCAGCCTGGAAAAGTATCCTCAAGTCCAAGGGGCAGCCTATGTACTGCAGGAAGGGGCAATGCGTGCAATGGGTGGAGGCATGTCCAACACCGACTACAACCGGGCTACGACGGCCAAACGCATCATGGGCTCCACATTCAAAACCTTTCTTTTCACAGCCGCACTTCAGCTGGGATGGAGTTCGGTCGATCTGATTGATAACGAACCGCAAACCTTTACCTTCATGCGCGAAGAGTACACCCCTCAGCCTGCTCATAAAAGTCCCTTTGATGAAATCAGCCTCAGCTGGGCCGGTGTTACCTCGGAAAATGTGGCCTCTGTTTGGCTTTTGTACCACCTTACCGATCACCTCAGTCCTGCTGAACTTAAAGAGTTGGCTGCGCACGTGGATATGGCCCCACGGCTGCACAACGGAGAGGTCGAATCCTACTCGCATTACCAGAAGCGGATGCGTGATGATTTTGGCGTCCTTGTCACTGATCAGGCCTTGGACCAGGCCGCCTATAAGGCTGCACTTGTTGCTTTGAAACCGGATCTGCTCTTTGATGGGCGTCTTGAAGAGTATACTCGCGCTGAAAAACTCAGCTTGAAGGAATTCAACCAGCTTCAGACTATGGTGCCCCGCTTGGCGTTATTTCGCCAATCTCCATTGCAGGGACCGCTCCTGATTGATGCCGACAGTGCCTTTGATAATCCAGAAGCCGCTGTCCTGAGTGATAATGGGCGACTTGTTCGCAATGAAGAGGGGCTGTTCATTTATACCCTGAAAAAAGAGTTGCCTCCTGAATGGAGTATTGTGGATGCCACCACGCTCTCAGAATACCTTATATCTCTCGCCCCCGGGCGCTACGATGAGTTCTGGCGCTCTCAGGTCGTGCTCGAAGGAGAAATTTCCCCGCTCACCCTTGAACAGATTGAAAAGCAGATGGGACGAGAGCGGGCCAAGGTGGGGGGGGAGCCACCTTACTCCTTTGAGGTGCTCAGCAAGATCCAGGAGTTTCGGGTCATGCTTGGCCTGCAGTATATGGTGCAGTTTGCCAAGGCCTGCGGTATCGAAAGCAATTTTAAGCCGGTGCTTTCCATGGTGCTGGGGGCAAATGTGGTGTCGCTTTCCGAGGTGACTCGCCTTTATGAATCCATGGTTACCGGGAGCCGTTATGATGCCGCGGATGCAGGGACCATGGCTATGGCTGAGCTGGACGGGCATGTTGATCCAGATGCTGCCTCCATTATTGAGCGTATCGAGGCCCCAGATGGTCGAGTGGTGTATGCACGTGAGCCTTACCCCACCCGGGTGGTTGATCCTAAAAGCTCTGCTGCTGTCAGCAATATTTTAGAAAATGTCATTATGCATGGCACCGGTCGCTACGCCTTGAGTCATGTCAAACTCACCAGCTCGGATGAGGGGCGTGAGAAAATGTTTGCCTCCCTGCGACAGCATTACCCTTTATTGGGAAAAACGGGTACTGCCAATGATTATCGGAACGCCGCCTTTCTCGGTTACGTGCCGGTGTTGGCCCCTGATCAGTCGGGTTTGAACCTGCAGTCTGGCTATGTAGTCGGCGTTTATACTGGTTTTGATGCTAATATGCCCATGGTGAAAGGGCGTTATCGAGTCAGCGGTGCGCAAGGAGCACTGCCTGTCTGGTGTGATATTGCCCAGGGGATCCTGGAGATGGAAAAGGTCGCTGATCGGATCGATCCCATTGATCTCAAGTTTAACGGGTTGAATCTGCAGTACCCCGAATTAGGCCAGGTTTTTGTCCCGGTCGATCCGGGAGCAGGTGGTGCGGTGGTCTATGGTGCCCGGGTCTACCGTCAAAATAGCCCTCCTCGACGTCCTGCCAGTTTGAGTTTTGGCGAGGTTGATGCGGCAGGGACCTTTGAACCGGAGAGGACTTTTATGCCCTTTTGGAAAAATAGAGAATGACGCTTTTCCCTAGAAATGGGCGTTTGATCTTTTTGTTGGAAGCAGCAGAAAGCATTTGTTCCTCTCTGGCTTATTTGCTATGGTTGGGCCCAAATTGTATGTGGTCTTCCCCAAAGCTGCCCAGTTATGCCTCTGGTGAACTGGCGAATGCCCTCAGATCTTGCCCAATTAACAACCCATATCCCCTTGTCTATTATGTCTGTTGAGAAGATTTCTTATCGTACTCTATTGGTCGCGTCTTGTCTCTGTGGTGCCTTGGTGTCCGGCTGTGTTTCCACGGGCCGTTACATTGACCCTTACCAGGCGCGTGCCGAGCGTGAAGCAGCCATGGCGCAGCAGGAACAAGGTAGTGGCGGTGATGTGCTTTTGGCGACGATGACCTCCATCAATACCCGAATGTATGCGTATCAGGAGAAACTACAGCGCTGGCAGGATCTTGAGCGAAGCGGTGCCACCAGAGGGCTCTCAACGCAAGAGCAAAATCAGGTCAATCAGTGTCAGGCGCAATTGCAGGATATTCTTCTGGAATACACCTCGTTACAGCAGCAACTTAAGGAACAGACGCATATCGAAGCTGCAAAACTTCTGGCCGCGAACTCTCTGTTACGACTCAATCAGCAGGATATTGACTATCTTGAGGGCAACTGCGGAAAACTGCTGGCACAGCTCCAGAAGGGACAAACAAATACAGCGGTGCAACCTGTCGATCCTCGAATTCAGGCAGCGGTAGAGCAGCAAGACTATGACCAGGTGATTACGCTCTATAATCAGATGGTCCGCATCCCGGGTGCCATCCCCTCTGCAGAAACGAGCCTGTGGTACGGGCAGGCACTGGTGAAAAATCATCAGTATGATACTGCCTTGCAGGTACTGACTCCGTTGCTTGAGTCTGTGCGCCAGCGGCCAGATCAGCAGGCCATCCTGTTGCCTTTGATACAGCTCGTTGCTGATCTTGATTTTACTCGGGGAGCCTATGATGACGCCCGAAAAAAATATGAGGAAGTCATTCGGGTATCCATTGATAAGGGGGCCCATCAAGATGAGTGGGCTGCTCTCCAATTAGCTGCCCTGCAACCAGGTGTAGTCCCGCCAGGTGAGTTGGGAGGTTTTGCCCAGCTGCTGAAAAATTATCTGAGTTTTGTGCCCCGGCGTGATGGCTTGAACTTCAGTGAGTCCGTCAATGCCTTTCGCCAGCAGCACCCGTACACCACCATGGCACCTAATGTGGGATACCTCAACAAAAGTGCACGCGACCAGTCCAATGCCTGGTTGAATCGAAGCCTTGGGCAACAGAACGTGTCTGCCCCTGACGCGAATGTTCAGGCTCTCTCTGGAAGTGAAAAGTTGCCTGCGCAACAGACTCCAGCCACCGGCGGGGATGGTGCTACAGGGGGAGCTGTCAGCGGGGGAACCGATGTTTTAAGTGCTGACCAGGCTCTGCAGGCCGAATTTAATAAGGGTGTGGCCTTGCTCGACGCTAAAGAGTACGACCAGGCCATTACCCAGTTGCAGCAACTTCAGGGGACCTCCCTTGCTCCCCAGGCTGAAAATAAAGTCGCCGAGGCTTCAAGGAAAGCGGGGCAGGCGCTTCGCCAGAAAGCTGCTGAGCTTTTTGTGCGGGCGAATAGCAGCCGCGATAAGGATGAAAAACGCAAGATGCTGCTGGGGTCCCGCGATCTTCTCCACAGTATTTTGAGTAAATACCCTCAATCCGGACTTGAAGAGAAGGTGCAACGAAACCTTGCCCGAATCAATGCAGATTTAAGTGCGCTTGAGCAATAAAGAGGGCAAGAGAGGATTTTGATAGACGTCGCTCATCCCAAGAGCAGAAAAAATAACAACACAATCAAGCCCTTCCTGCCTTTGGCGGGGGGGCTTTATTGCTTGATTTCCAAGGGGCTGAAGGGCATGTTGCCTTTCCTTTCACTCCAAGAGACAGTGAAGAGAGCTTGGAAGAAAGTCTTCTCGTCGTTGACAAAGCCATGCTTCTCGCTTACTTCTGTCGCTGTCTTTTACCTGAGCATGAACCGCACCTATTCACAGCCCAAGGGAGGAATGTATGGCACAAATCATCGAAAAGAATTTTGATTTAGACGGCTGCACTCTTCACGCACTGGAGGCTGGACCCCAGGATGGGGCTACGGTTGTTCTCTTACACGGAATGAAATTCCAGGCCGAAACCTGGCGGGAGTTGGGAACGCTTGAAGCGTTGGCAGGCCTGGGGGGGCATGCGTTGGCTATTGATATGCCGGGATTTGGCAAAAGTGCAGCGAATGTCCTGCCGCCAGAAGAGGTGCTGACCAAGCTGATCAGCCAGCTTGGGCTTTCCCAGATCATCCTGATTGGTCCTTCAATGGGGGGGCGTATCGCCCTGGAATTTGCTATCAGCCATCCCGAGATAGTCAAAAAAATGGTTGTTGTTGGACCCGTAGGGGTTGAGGAAAACCGAACAAAACTGTCTCGTATCGCAGCTCCGGTCCTCGTGATCTGGGGCGAAGAGGATCAGGTCTCCCCCATTGCCAACAGTGATATTTTACTGAACGAGTGTGCTGAGGCCAGGCGAGAGATCTATCCCCAGGCTCCGCATCCCTGCTATTTAGAGCAACCGGATCGGTGGCACGCGAGTTTAAAGAAATTTTTAACCGATTCGATAAAGTAAGGTCAAACCAACCACTCTATGGGAAAAACACTGATTATTGCCGAAAAGCCAAGCGTTGCCGCTGACATTGTCAAGGCTCTTCCAGGCAAATTTAAAAACGTCAAAACGCACTATGAAAGCGATGCCTATGTCATCTCCTATGCCATCGGCCATCTGGTTTCCATAGCCTATCCGGAAGAGATTAATCCAGCCTTTCAAAAGTGGACCCTGGATAATCTGCCCATTTTGCCCGAAGAGTTTCCCCTGGCTGTGCTTCCCAATACCAAAACGCAGTTCAATGCCCTCAGTAAGCTCATCCGTCGCCGCGATGTGGACGTGATCGTCAATGGATGTGACGCCGGGCGCGAAGGAGAATTGATCTTTAAGTATATTCTCAAACAGGCACATACCCGCAGTGTCGATGGCAAGCAGATCAAACGGCTTTGGCTCCAGTCCATGACCCTTGATGCCATTCGTGAAGGGCTGGCGCGTCTCAAAGATAATGACGAAATGCTTCCCTTGGAGGACACCGCCCTCTGCCGTTCTGAGGCGGACTGGCTCATCGGGATAAACGCCACCCGAGCCTTGACCTGCTATAATTCTCGCTTTGGCGGTTTTAAGAAAACACCCTGTGGTCGAGTGCAGACGCCGACTCTTTCCATGCTGGTGAAAAGAGAATCCGAGCGTCGCGAGTTTGTGCCAACAACCTATTGGGAGCTGCATGCGCAGTTCAGCTGTGGTGCGGTGCACTACCAGGGGGTGTGGATCGATCCGGGGTTTAAAAAGGATGAAACCCAGCCCCATGGGCGGCGCAATCGGCTTTGGGATGCGGATAAGGCGGCTGAAATTCGCAATCGGTGCAGTGGTCAGGCGGCAACTGTTGAAGAAAAAAATAAAAAATCCACCAACGCCTCGCCGCCGCTTTACGATTTGACTCTGCTGCAGCGTGAGGCGAACAGCCGCTTTGGTTTTTCTGCAAAAAATACGCTGGCTCTGGCCCAGGCTCTCTATGAGCGGCATAAGCTCATTACCTATCCGCGAACTGACAGCCGCTGCCTGCCTGAGGATTATCTTCCCACCGTGGAAAAGGTGGTTCGCCAACAACAGCAGTGGCAGTACGGACAGTTTGCCAGGGAAGCCCTGGAAAAGAAATACCTGAAAAAAGACAAGAAGATCTTCAATAACAAGAAGATCTCTGATCACTTTGCCATTATCCCCACGCCCGGGCTGCCGTCGACCCTGAGCGAGCCGGAGATGAAAATCTACCAGATGATCGTCCAGCGTTTCCTTGCGGTCTTTTTCCCGCCGGCGGTCTATCATAACACCATCCGTCACTCGCTTGTTGCCGGAGAGACCTTCCTCACCGAAGGCAAGATATTGGTTGAGCCGGGCTGGCGGGCGATCTACGGGGCTGCCACCGATGGGGACAAAGAGCTTGATGCTCTGCCCAAAGACATGCCGGTGGCTTGTGGCGAGATCGAACAGCAGCAACATGAGACTAAACCACCACCACGATTTTCTGAGGCCACCCTGCTTTCCGCCATGGAAAATTCTGGAAAACTGGTGGAGGATGAGGAACTGGCCGAGGCAATGAAAGAGCGTGGCCTGGGAACCCCGGCAACGCGGGCGGCCATTATCGAAAAACTCCTCAATGAGAAGTATATCGTTCGCGAACAGCGTGAGCTCGTCCCCACAGGCAAGGCCTTTGAACTTTTAAGCCTTTTGATGGCACGTAAAATTGATGTGTTGGCCTCACCCGAGCTGACCGGCGAGTGGGAGTATAAACTCAACCAGATCATCTCCGGCTCCATGACCCGTACTCAGTTCATGAGTGAAATCCGTGAGATGACCGGCTCCATTGTGGAGAAGGTCAAGGCCGGTGGCGAGGAACAACGCAGTGAAGCCCCGTTTTCGCCGGTGGACGGCGTTCGTTTTTACGAGACCGCAACTGCCTTTGAATCCGAAGATAAAAAGATTATGATTCGGAAAGTTCTGGGCGGTCGTATCATGGAACACGATGAGATCGTCGCTCTGATTCAAGGTAAGACCCTGGGGCCCTTTAGTGATTTTCGCTCCAAGAAAGGCAAGCCCTTCACTGCCTCGGTCCACTTGGCCAACTCCAAGGTGGAGTTTCTTTTTGCGGATTCAACCGAAGAGCTGGACCTAGATGCCATTCGAGGCCAGGAGCCTCTGGGGCTCTCTCCGGTGGATAAAACCAAGGTTTTTGAAACACCCGCAGGGTATCTTTCAGATTCCGCCCTGGAGGGGGATAAGAAAAAAGGACTGCGCATTTCCAAGATGATTCTGGGCAGACGTCTGGACCCCGACCATATCAGCCAGCTCCTGCATCAGGGAAAAACGGAGCTGATTACCGGGTTCATCTCGAAAAAGAAAAAACCCTTTGACGCCTTTTTGCTCCTTGATGAGAAGGGAAAGCTCAGTTTTGAATTTCCGCCCCGCAAGAAAAAAGGGCCAGCAAAGACTGCTGAATAAAACGAGTTATCCGTACCAGAGATCCTTTGACGGCGGTCGGTACGAAACAAGACAGAATGCCGTCATCAACCAACAGGAAGTATGAGAAGATTAAAAAAAGAATACAGCCAGTTTGAAGGCCAGGAGCTGGCCGCTGCATGTGCCCGCGTCGCCCTTGATACCAAGGCAGAAGACCTGTGCGTGCTTGATGTGCGTGGCCTGGCTTCATTTACCGATTATTTTGTGATCATGAGCGGCCGCTCCACCCGTCATGTGCAAGGCCTGGCTGAGGCCATAGAGACGGAACTCAGCTCCAAACGCGTCAACAGCAAAAATGCTGAGGGCTTGCGTGATGGTATGTGGGTGTTGCTCGATTTTGGTGATGTGGTCGTGCATATCTTTTATCACGAACAACGCAGCTTCTATGATCTCGAAGGCTTATGGCATGATGCCCCCCGTCTTGAGCTTGATCAGCTGCTGGGGAATACCAAATAAAGTTTTTGTGAAGCTCTTACGCAAGGGCCGTTTGTCTGCATAGCGCAGGTAGAGTGAGCCCGGGAGGCCTGTGATGTCTGCTCCTGTACCAGTTATTCTTGCCATTCTCGATGGGTGGGGACTTGCCGAGCCCTCAGCCACCAATGCTGTTTCTGTGGCCAAAACGCCCACCATGGACCGGTTGATGCAAAATTGTCCCACGACCTCCCTGGTGGCCCATAACGGGTTGGTCGGTCTTCCTGAAGGGCAGATGGGTAACTCTGAGGTCGGCCACCTCAATATCGGTGCCGGTCGTATTGTCTACCAGGATTATACCCGTATCAACAAGGCTGTGGATGAGGGAGAGTTTGCCACCAATCCGGTCTTTGCGCACATCATGGACCAGGTGAAGGAGGCGGGTTCACGGCTGCATCTCTGCGGTCTGGTCTCCGATGGTGGTGTGCATAGTCATCTTCGCCACCTGATTGCCCTGGTTGAGCTGGCACATGCGCGGGGGATCGAGGTCCTTATCCACTGTTTCATGGATGGCCGGGATACGCCACCCCACTCCGGTCAAGGTTACCTGGGAGAACTGGTGGAAGCCCTGAACCGGATCGGCAGCGGCACCATTGCCACTGTCTCCGGTCGCTACTATGCCATGGATCGAGATAAACGCTGGGATCGGGTCAAGGTTGCCTGGGATGCCATGGTGCATGGCAAGGGGATAGAGGCTGCCGATGCTCTGACGCTGGTACAGGCCTCCTATGACCAGGATGTGACCGATGAGTTCATCGTCCCCACGGTTGTGCTAGGGGAGGATGGGCAACCGGTTGGGCGCATTGAAGATGGCGACGGGGTCCTCTTTTTTAACTTTCGTGCCGACCGAGTGCGGGAGTTGTGTCACGCTTTTGGTGATCAAAATTTTGAAGGCTTTGAGCCCGGTGCTCGTCCCAAACTCTGCTCCCTGGTGACCATGACCGAATACGAGGCGGATTTTAGCTTTCCCATCGCCTTTCCGCCGGTGACTCTGACCCATATCCTCGGGGAAGAGGTCAGCAGCCATGGCCGCCGCCAACTGCGTATAGCCGAAACCGAGAAGTATGCCCATGTGACCTACTTTTTCAACGGTGGCAACGAGGTTCCCTTTGCCGGGGAAGAGCGTGTCCTCATTAATTCCCCCCGTGAAGTAGCCACCTACGATCAGAAACCACAGATGAGTGCCGTTGAGGTTACCGATACCTTGCTGGCCACCCTGGAGAAGGGGGAGGCAGAGGGCAATCCCTTTGATCTGGTTATCCTCAACTTTGCCAACGGTGACATGGTCGGCCATACGGGGGTCATGGAAGCTGCGATCGCTGCCTGTGAAACCGTGGACAGCTGCATCGAACGGATTGAAGCCTTTGTCGCCGCCCGGAATGGGGTTTTGCTGATTACCGCAGATCACGGCAACGCCGAGCAGATGCTTGATCCGGTTAACGGAGGGCCGTATACCGCCCATACCTTGAGTCCGGTTCCCTTTATCGTGGTCAGTGAGCAATTCAAAGGGAGCACCTTGCGGACCGGTGGTGCCTTGAAAGACATTGCCCCCACCATTCTGGGATTGATGGATTTACCCGTGCCCAAAGAGATGGAAGGGGAAAGTCTTCTCCTCTAGGCCTGTCCCTTTTCAGGTAGGCGAGAGGTCAGTCGAAAAGGGCTGAAACCCCTTTTCCAAAATGTGAGCGCAGTTATTTTATTTGATCAGAGAGGGATGGATCCTGTCGGTCCAGTGCCTTTTCAACAAGGAAGAGAACCATGCAATATATCAGTACCCGTGGTGGGATTGAGCCGCTGAATTTCCAAGATGCCGTAATGATGGGGTTGGCCAGGGACGGAGGCCTGCTCCTGCCGCAGACCCTACCCTCTATCAGCAGTGAAAAGCTGGAGAGCTGGCGGAATCTGCCCTACCAGTATCTAGCCCGCGAGGTACTCTCTCTTTTTATTGACGATATCCCCGCCCTTGATCTCGAATTCCTGGTGGAAAAAGCCTACAGCTCGTTTAAGCATCCGCAGGTCACTCCGGTTACCAAGCAGGGCGATGTCTACATCCTTGAGCTTTTTCATGGCCCCACGCTGGCCTTTAAGGATGTGGCTTTGCAACTCCTGGGCAATCTCTTTGAGTATGTCTTGTCGCGCAGGGGCGGTTACATGAATATTTTGGGCGCGACCTCTGGCGACACCGGCAGTGCCGCCATTGCCGGTGTCCGCGGTAAGAAGAATATCAATATTTTTATTCTTCATCCCCATGGGCGCACCAGCCCTATTCAGGCCTTACAGATGACCACGGTCCTTGATCCCAATGTGTTTAACATAGCGGTCAGGGGGACCTTTGATGATGCCCAGTCAACGGTCAAATCGATCTTCAATGACCTGGCCTTCCGTGATGCCTATCAGTTGGGGGCAGTCAACTCCATCAACTGGGCTCGGGTCCTGGCGCAAGTGGTGTACTACATCTATGCCTATCTCAAGATGCGTAAACATGGACATCCCAGTGTGGATTTCTCCGTGCCAACCGGTAACTTCGGCGATATCTTTGCAGGCTATGTCGCACGTCAACTCCTGCCTAAAGGGTGTATCAATACCCTTATTCTGGCAACTAACGCCAATGACATCTTGACTCGTTTTGTCAACCAGGGAGATTACTCCCGTGGTCAGGTTCAAGTCACCAGCAGTCCTTCCATGGATATCCAGATAGCCTCAAACTTTGAGCGCTACCTCTACTACCTGCGTGGTGAAAACGGGGCGGTGGTGAAAGCGGATATGGATGGCTTCGCAGCCACAGGAAAACTCGATTTTTCCGGACTTCGAGAACAGGTGGCCGATGATTTCCGCTCACTCTCTGTCTCTGAAGCAGAAACCATTGCCACCATAGGCTCTTTCCATAAAGAGTATGGCTACCTGCTTGATCCGCACACCGCAGTGGGCGTGAAGGCCGCACTTGAACTGCGTGATGCCTCACGGCCCGTGGTTTGTCTGGCAACTGCCCACCCTGCCAAATTCGGGGCAGCCGTGACGCAGGCTATCGGCCAGGAGCCCCCGCTGCCACCAGCCCTTGCTGAACTTGCAAACCGGGAAAGCCGTTGTACCGTCCTGGATGCCGATGAGAGGGTGATCAAAGACTTTGTGGCCGAAAACGCCTTGCGTGGCTAGGCGCTTTCGGGGTTGCTACTGTCATGATTGTCGTTCTCGTAAAAAGCCTTGAGAACGACGTTTCGAGCTTCGTAAATTGCTGATTTTATGATGCGTGACTTTTAGGTTTCTGACTTTTTATGAGGCCATCATGATTGATATTGAGGAGCACAAACAGCAGGTTGAAGCTGCAGTCGCCCACCTGAAAGATAAAATCCAGGAGCCTCCCGAGGTCCTTATTCAGCTTGGAACAGGCCTGGGAGAACTGGCTAAGGCCATGCAAGGGGCCACAAGTTTTGCCTACGAGGAGATTCCGCATTTTCCCCGGTCCACCGTAACCTCGCATGCCGGCAATCTGGTGGTGGGGAGACTTGCGGGCAAGTCAGTTGCCATTTTGCAGGGGCGGTTTCATTACTACGAGGGGTACTCGGCCAGAGAAGTGGCCTTTCCCATTCGGGTGCTCTCGCTGCTGGGGGTGCAGACTGCCATAATTACCAATGCCAGTGGCGGATTGAATCCCCTCTATACCCCGGGGACGCTGATGGTCTTCGTCGACCACCTCAATCTCCTGGGCGACAATCCCCTGCGTGGGCCCAATGTGGATGCCTGGGGCGTACGTTTCCCCGACCTTTCCAAGCCCTACGCCCCGGAGCTCAGAGAGCTTGCCCTTACCTTGGCTGGGCGACTTGGTCTCAAGGAAACGACCAGCGGGACCTATGTCTGTATTCCCGGTCCCAGTCTGGAGACACCCGCTGAAACCAGGTACCTGCGCATGATTGGGGCTGACGCCGTGGGGATGTCGTCGGTTCCGGAGATCCTGGTGGCGTTGCACGCAGGGCTGCGCGTGCTTGGTCTTTCCGTGGTGGCCAATGTCAACGATCCGGATAATTTTCAGCCTATACACATCGATGAGGTTATTGCTGCTGCCGGTAAAGCGGAACCGCGGTTGCAACAGCTCATCATTCATATACTTGCGGAGATGAGCCTGTGACACAACGCGCGGACCTGATTCTCACCGGGCAGTACCTGTTGACCATGAATAGAGAACAACAGGTTATTGAGCAGGGAGGGGTGGCCATTAGTGGTGACACCATCCTTGAGGTGGGAGAAGCTGACGCGCTGTTGTCCAGATATTCACCAGCCCGGGTCCTTCACGAGCCCCATGGTTTGATCATGCCCGGGCTGGTGAATGTGCATACCCACGCTGCCATGTCTCTTTTTCGCGGTCTGGCCGATGATCTGGAGCTGATGCAGTGGCTGGAGGACTATATCTTTCCGGTGGAAGCGCAATTAAGTGGTGAGTTGGTCTACCAGGGAACTCTGCTCTCCATCGCCGAGATGATTCGATCCGGCACCACCTCGTTTTGCGATATGTATCTTTTTGCAGGAGAGGTGGCGCGGGCTGTGGACGAAACCGGCATGCGCGCCTGGGTAGGGGAGGTGCTCTACGATTTTCCTTCACCCAACTATGGGGAACTGGAAAACGGGTTTAGCTACACCACTAAGCTCCTTGACCGCTATCAGGACCATGAGCGTATCTGTATTACCGTGGATCCCCATGCGGTGTACACCTGCTCTCCGGATCTGTTGACACGCCTTGGTGCCGTGGCCCGTGAGCGCGGAGCTTTGTATGTGATTCATCTCGCGGAAAATGAGAGCGAGGTCCGTACCTGCAGGGAACGCTACGGCTGCTCACCGGTTTACCATCTGGAGTCGCTGGGGCTGCTCGGCCCGCATGTGGTGGCCGATCACTGTGTGATGCTCACCAACCAAGAAATTGAACTCTTGGCCAAACGGGGCGTCAAGGTTGCCCATTGCCCCCAGTCAAATCTGAAGCTTGCCTCGGGCATTGCCCCGGTGGTGCAGATGCTTGAGGCCGGTATCACCGTAGGTATCGGTACCGATGGCAGCGCCTCCAACAACGATGTAGATATGTTTGGCGAAATGGATACCACGGCCAAGATTCACAAGGCCGATCGGCTGGATCCCACGGTGATGGACGCCGCGACCACACTGTATGCTGCCACCATGGGAGGGGCCAAGGTGCTTTCGGCTGGAGATCGTATCGGCAGTCTGGAAGCAGGGAAAAAGGCGGACTGTATTGTCCTTGATCTTAATCAGCCTCATCTCACCCCCATGTATAATCCGGTCTCGCACTTGGTTTATGCAGCCCGCGGGGGGGATGTCATTCACTCTGTGATTAATGGTCAGGTGGTGATGGAGGCCCGTGAGTTGCTCACCTTCAATGAGTCTGCGGTGCTTGAGCGTGTTGCCAAGATTGGGGCTGCAATTCGCAAGGGCTGCAATGGCGGTTGACATGCACTCTGTGGTGGTGCTATTATCGGTTTCTTGCGTTGTTTTTTGTTAGAAAACCCCTTCGCTGTGCGCGGCACAGTGGTGCGGAGGGGTGTGGTTTGGATGCGCTACGGCTCCATGGCCAAGGCGATGTTGTCTGCTTTACACCAAGCGTACGTGTGAAGTGCTTATTTTGGGATTTCTGATTAGTAGAATCCGCCACTTTTTATGAGGTGTCACCATGTTCGGACTCGGAATGCCTGAACTGATTGTTATCTTAGTTATTATTGTCATTATTTTTGGTGCGGGCAAACTGCCGGAGATTGGAAGCGGTATTGGGAAAGGCATCCGCAACTTCAAAGAAGCCACCAAGAAAGAGGATGAAAGCAGCAAATCCATTGATGATGACACCAACAAACAGGCCTGAGTAAGGCCCGTACTTTCTGGAGGCGTGCATCATGTTTGGACTCGGAACCCCTGAGCTGATCGTTATTCTGGCCATTGCCTTTCTCGTTTTTGGCGGCAAAAAGCTCCCCGAGATTGGTTCCGGCCTTGGAAAAGCGATCGGTTCCTTTAAAAAAGGGCTGGGTGATGTTGAAGAAGTCGGCAGCGAGCTGAAAAAGAGTATTCCCATGGCCAAAGAGATATCCGAGGTCAAAGAAACCCTGGATAAAGCTAAAGATCTCACCGGTTCCCTCGGTAAATAACATCCCTCCCTCATCCCCCCTCACAAAGGGGTGCAACGGCCACGGCCAGTGCAGCTCTTTGTCAGGGGGGCCTTTGTTCTTGACAACCATTTCCCTTTTCTGTAAATGATTTTCCTCGCAACCATTGTCAATTCTGTGATTTTGTGAGCACAAAATTGTGTAACATCTACAATTTTGTGTTTTTTCGTCTCGGTTGCGTCATCTGATCAAGATTGTCGTTTTCGTAAAAGGCCTCGAGGACGACGTTTCGAGCTTCGTAAAACACTGTTTTTGCGATCCCTGCCTGCTGCAGGCTTTCGATTGTTTACGAGGCCATCAAGAGTGACCTTTCAGGAGCCGTTCATGTGCCGATTAGCCTTAAAAAGCGCAGATACACCCTTTTCACCCTATGAAGTCCTCACGGCCATGGAGGCCATGCAGGAAGGGTACGACGGTAGCGGGCTTGGCCTGTTGCTGCGCGGGGTGGAATTTGAAGACTTTAAAATGAAACCCCACCATGTGGTCCTTTCTGGAATCGCCCACACTGAAGCCGCCTTTCATCGGCTTACAGACTGGATGGGGAACAAGGGATTCCAGATCAAGTATGCCCACGAGTTTGACCGCCGCCCGGAATTGATCGAGGCCAAGGACCGGTTTAATTACATGGTTCGGGTCTATCGTATTCCCGAGGCCTGGATTAACCTCACCCCGGAAGAGCTCGACGATAAACTGCTGGAGATTCGTCTGGCCATTCGTGCAGATGGTGAAGCTCACGGTGGCGATCTCACAGTCTTCTCCCTCTATCGTGACGTGGTCATGCTCAAAGAGGTCGGCTGGCCGCTTGAGGTTGGCGATGCACTGGGGCTCAATGACGGTCGCATCAAGGCCCGTGTGGTCATGGCCCAGGGACGTCAGAACACCAACTACGGTATCAATCTCTACGCCTGCCACCCCTTCTTCATTCAGGGAATCGGGACCATGACCAACGGTGAGAACACCGCCTATGTCCCGATCAAAGAGTGGCTTTTGGGGAAAAACATTCCCGGCTATATGGGCTATCACTCCGATTCGGAGACCTTCACCCATATCCTCCATTACGTAACCAAGAAGCTGAAGCTGCCGCTGGAGCTCTATAAACACGTCATTACCCCGCTGAAGAGCGAAGAGCTGGATGCGCATCCCAACGGTGATTTCCTCAAAGGGCTGCGGGCCGCCTGCCGTCGTTTGATTATTGACGGCCCCAACGCGATTATCGCCACCCTGCCTGATGAAACCTGCATGCTGGTTATGGATCAGAAGAAAATGCGTCCGGCCACCGTTGGTGGTCGTCCTGGTGCATGGGCCATCGCCTCTGAGATGTGCGGTGTCGATGCCCTGGTGCCCGACCGTGATCCGTCCCTTGATTTTCAGCCCATGCGGGAGCACTCTGTTATTATTTCACCCGAGCGAAAGGAACTTATAGTATGGTCTCAGTTCGATCAATTTACACTTCCCCAAGCAGCTTAAGTTATCACGACCTCCCCTGGATTATTGAACACCGGGAGGATCGCTGCACCCTCTGTGGGCGTTGCACTGCTGCCTGTCCGGTAGGGGCCATATCGCTGTCCTACTTCCGCCAGCGTGTCCCCAAACTTGATGTGCTCCAGAAAAAACGGGGGAATGAATACCGGCACTTCACCGGTATCCGCCAGTCCACCAAGATTGCCAACCGCTGTATTGGTTGTGGCATGTGTGCCTCTGTCTGCCCCAATGAGGCCATCGGTCCCCATGCCAACGATAACGAGCATCGTGCCAACTTTCTGATGAACCAGAAGGGCGATGCCCCCAAACGTGGTGGTCGTCGGAACGCCAGTGGCAAAACCGTCCTGGATCGGATCTCCTTTGGTCGCATCTCGATGCTGACCGATCCCGCTCTGGATGCCGGGCGTCATGAGTTCAACATCAATACGATTCTGGGCCGCGTCCTTCCCCCTGAGGAGTACATGCGGCGTAAACTCGCCGGTGAGTGGATTCCGCCGACCCGTGAGATCTTCCCCTTTGTGATTGGATCCATGTCCTTTGGTGCGCTTTCGCCCAACATGTGGCTTGGCCTGTTGCAGGGGGTTGCCTACTGTAATGAGGTACTCGGCATTCCCGTGGTTATGGCCACCGGTGAGGGCGGTTGTCCTCCTTGGGTGCTCAAAAGCCCGTTCCTGAAGTATATCATCCTCCAGATCGCCTCCGGTTACTTTGGCTGGGATGAGATCATCCGCGCTATTCCCGAGATGCAGTGTGATCCGGCCGCGATCGAGATCAAATACGGTCAGGGGGCCAAGCCCGGTGATGGTGGTCTTCTGATGTGGTTCAAGGTCTCCAAGCTGATCGCCCGTCTGCGCGGTGTACCTGAAGGCGTTGACCTGCCGTCGCCTCCGGTCCACCAGACACTCTACTCCATTGAGGAGAGTGTTATGAAGATGATCCAGACCATGTCCATGGCCTTTGGTTTCCGGGTTCCGGTGTATCCGAAAATTTCCGGTTCCACCTCGGCCAAGGCTGTGCTCAACAACCTGGTACGTAACCCTTACGCCGGAGCGCTGTTGATTGATGGTATCGATGGCGGTACCGGTGCTGCCTACAATGTCAGCATGGACGCCACCGGCCATCCCATCGCCTCCAACGTGCGTGAGTGTTATCTTGATCTGGTCCGTCAGGGCCGTCAGAACGAGATTCCACTCTTTGCCGCCGGTGGCGTGGGCAAGAACGGCAACGTCACCCAGAACGGTATGGCGCTTGTTATGCTGGGTGCTTCCGGTGTTCACATCGGTAAGTACATCATGCAGGCCTGCGCTGGCTGTCTGGGCAACGAGCTTGGCCGTTGTAACGTCTGTAACGTTGGCCTCTGTCCGAAAGGTATTACCAGCCAGAATCCAAAACTCTATCGCCGCCTTGATCCGGATGACGTCGCCCAGCGCGTGGTGGACGTGTTCATGTCCATCCGCACCGAAATGAAAAAGATCATGGCACCGCTCGGTCGTTCTCAGAGTCTGCCCATCGGTATGTCCGATGCGTTGGGTATCGATGATAAGGACATTGCGGACCGGCTGCAGATTAACTACATCTGCTGAGATAGGATTCAAGCACAGGACTTTTTGAACTATGAGCGATACAAAGCAAAATACTCTCACTGTCCGCGGCCTTGATGAGCAGGGGCGACGGATATCGTCAAAAGATTTCGAAGAGGCGGTCCGTACTGCAGCAGCAGATGCCGATGAGCTGATTCTTGAATCTTTTGGTCAGCATAACATCGGTCTGCGTCTGGGCACGAAAGAGCGCCCCCTGACCATTCGGGTCAAAGGACCTGCGGGGCAGCGCCTTGGTTGTATGGGCATGCCCGGCTCCACCATCATCTGTGAGGGCTCAACCTCCGATGATGTCGGCTACCTCAATATCGGCGCCGATGTCATTGTCAAGGGGGACGCCACCAACGGCGCCTGTAACGCCATGGCTGGCGGCCGGGTAATGATCGGCGGCTCCATTGGAGCCCGCGGTCTGACCATGACCAAATGGAACCCGGATTACGAGCGCCCCGAGATGTGGGTCCTTGGTTCGGTGGGCGATACCTTTGCCGAGTTCAACTGCGGTGGTATCGGTGTTGTCTGTGGTGTGGAAGCCAAAAATGCGGCCAATGTCCTTGGTTACCGGCCCTGCGTCGGTATGGTTGGTGGAAAGATTCTTTTCCGTGGCCCCATTGACGAATCATACTCCAAAAACAACGCGGTGCTCGCCCCCATCGGGGATGAAGACTGGCAGTGGCTCAGTACTAATATGCCTGAGTACCTGGAGAAGATCGGTCGCAGCGAACTGCTTGCAAGCTTAACTATTCGCGAGGAGTGGAACGCCCTCTCAGCGATTACTCCCCAGGAGCGGGCCCTGATGTTCTCCGGCCCCATGCCCATGGCGGAGTTCCGGCGCCGTATCTGGGACCGGGGTTTTGGCGGCGGCGATCCCTTGCGTGACCTGGCCCCTGGTCTGGAGCGTGATGTTATCGGCGTGGTCGAGACCGGTGAGTTCCGTCGGAAAAAACCCTTCTGGGCCAACCGTGACTCTGCTGCTCCCTGTACCTTTTTCTGCCCCATTCATATTCCGACCATTGACCGTTTGCGTCTGATTCGTGAAGGCCGTACCGAAGAAGCCTACGAGATGCTGTTGCGCTACACGCCGTTGCCTGCCTCTGTCTGCGGCACTATCTGTCCGAACCTCTGTATTCAGAACTGTTCGCGTGAGAAAATCGACTACTCCATCGACGCCTCGGTGCTCGGTCGTGCAGTGCATGCCGTTGATCCGCCTAAGGCCAAAGATCCGGTCGGCAAGAAGGTGGCTATTATCGGTGGTGGTCCCGCTGGTATGGCAGCTGCCTGGCATCTGGCCCTTAATGGGGTTGAAGCACATATCTTTGAGCGCGATAATCGCCTTGGTGGTAAGCTCGCTCAGACCATCCCTTGGGAGCGTCTCTCCCAGGCCGTATGGGATGTGGAAATCGATCGTTTCATGAAAACGGACAACCTCCATGTCAATCTTGAAGCGACCTTGAGTAAAGATACAGTTGAAGAGCTCAAGAAAGACTTTGATTACGTGGTGGTTGCTGTTGGTACCCATCAGCCGCGTACGCTGTCTTTCCCCGGTCACGAGCAGGTCATTCCGGCGCTGGATTACCTTAAGGCCGCCAAAAGCGACAGCCCCATGAAAACCGGCAAACAGGTGGTGGTTATCGGTGCGGGGAACGTTGGCTGTGACGTTGCCGCCGAGGCCTATCGTCTGGGCGCAGATCAGGTCACTTTGATCGATGTCCAGAAACCTCAGGCCTTTGGTAAAGAGCGTGCCGCTGCCGAGGAACTTGGCGCCACCTTTAAATGGCCGTTCATGACCAAAGAGGTCACCGCTGAGGGCGTGATCGGTTCCGATGGGACCGTGCTGCCTGCGCAGACAGTGATTATCTCGATTGGTGATATTCCAAGCCTTCCCTTCTTGCCTGATTCCGTTGAGGTGGTCAAGGTGGCCGGTGCCTCATGGATTAAGACCGATGAGGCTGGACGTACCTCCGATCCTCAAATACTGGCGGTGGGTGATGTTGAAAAACCCGGTCTGGCAACCAACGCTCTGGGCGCGGGTAAGCGGACCGCCGACTATCTGCTCGCCACCATCAATGGAGAAGACTGGCTGCCCTTCCGTCAGCGGATGGTTGACTACGAATCATTGACTCTGGCCCACTACGACCCGGTCACCGATCGTGGTCGCACCGAGGACCAGCAGGCTGCCCGCTGTCTGAGCTGCGGTTCCTGCCGTGACTGTCATCTTTGTGAAACAGTCTGTCCCACCGGCGCGATCTTCCGCCGAGAGATCGTTGCAGGCGCCGATGGTGTCAGCTACGAATACGTGTCCGAGGATGAGAAATGTATCGCCTGCGGATTCTGCGCTGATACCTGTCCCTGTGGCATCTGGGTTATGCGGCCTTTCTAAAATTTTCTCCCAACACAACTCAAGGCCCCGAACCGTTTGGTTCGGGGCTTTTTTTTGTCCTCTTCTCCCTTTTTTTCTATTCTTTCCTTTGCACTTGCTCCACTTCTCTCTATAATTCCTTTTATTCGGAAGGCAGATTGTCTGTAGTTCGGAAAATTGGATTTTGAAATATATCCTTTCAGCACTCATGCAAGAAGAGGATCTCTTTAATTTGTAATCCTCTGATATTATTGCCTGAATTATTTATTCTGTAGTTTTTTAAGAAAAAGGCATGGTTTTTGCTTTATGGAGAAGTGTCTCAAATAATTATTGGTGTCGGTATGCAAGAGCGAAAACGAATTAGGAAACAGCTTACCTCATTTGGCAAGCTATTGGTTAGAACAGTCGTAAGCACTCTGTTGCTTATAGTTTGTGTAGGTTCGGCAGGTTGGTATGTAACTAGAAAGTATTCGCCCGATGAACCTCTATTTGTCGAAATTGACAAAAAGAATGCTGCGAGGCTAGCCTTGCCAGCAACCAGAAAAATTTATGGTACCCTGCCAAGTCAAGTATCTCCAGAATTGGCCGACCTTACAGATGCCAGCAGTGAAAAAAATGGCCAATGGTATGGGCTTTGTAAAAAAAGAAGTGTACAAAGTATTGAAGATTTTCGGCGTACCGTTGAAAATGATCCTACTCTGTCTGTCTATTACGCCGGTTTTAATTGGGACGAGGCTAAAATTGGCAGTCTGAAAGAAGATGTCATCGCCTATGTCGCCCACAGAAAGGGGGATGTCATTGGTCCCACGACGAAGCCGATTAAACTGCCTAAAGGAGATCAATACATCACGGATGGAGAACGGACTGCGCGAACCTATTGCTGCAACGATATCGATTTATCTCCCTCTGCGGGGCACGAACCGACTCTGGAGCCAGAAGCGTTGGAGCTTACGTTTCCCCCCGTACCCGTACCCAAACGAAGTAGCGTCCGTCAGGCAGATGTTCTGCCTTGGTCACCGGATCCTTCACCTCCGATCTCAAGCGTAACCGTTGTTCCTGAACCCGGAACTGCGGCGCTTCTGGGGCTCGGCCTGCTTGCCCTGGCAGGGATCGGCAGAAGAAGATTGAACAAGTAAACCTTGCATAACATAAACAGTGAAGCTACCAGCGACGTTGTCACCTAATACACGAAGTAAAGTGCGCCGTCTGCTGAGAGCCTGTCTGGTTCTCAGTCTTTTATTGATTGTAGCTTCATTACTCAGCAGCAAGCTCATATATGCACACTCTTCTCTTAACGTTGATGAAAAGACCTTAACCTGGGCACAACAGAGCTATGGTTCTAAGGGGATGGACCGGCTCCTGCATTGGCAACAGTTTATGGTAGGCCTCGGAACTGATGAACTGGAGCTGGTTGAAGCGGTCAATAGTTATTTGAATCATTATGTTTTCATCAGTGATATTCATCATTGGGGCAAGCCAGATTATTGGGCCACGCCCGTGGAATTTATTGCCTCCGGGGGAGGAGATTGTGAAGATTTCGCAGTAGCCAAATATTTTTCTCTCATTCAACTCGGCGTGGCGAGTGATAAACTCGCTTTGAATTACGTTTTTGCCACCCCGCTCAATCAAAGCCATCTTGTGCTGGCCTATTATCCACTTCCAGGGAGAGAGCCTTGGATCTTGGATAACATTATCAATACCATCAAACCTGCTTCAGAACGTAGCGACCTCGTTCCTATCTATAGTTTTAACGCAAGCACTCTCTGGAAAAATAAAAAGATGGGGAAGGGAGAACGTATTGGCCATAGCCGCCGTATCCGTCCCTGGCGTGAGCTCCTTCATAGAATGGAGGAGCTGTAGATTTTTCCTATCCAAGCCCGCCTTTGAACGATATCTGGGGCACACATCCCCCTCTCTTCTTTATCCCGGATTGTGGTCATCCTCTTCTGTCCAAGTTTGTTTTTTTGGGGAGAGCCTGATTTTTCTATAAAATTTCAAAAATATTGTACAATATAAGTCAGGTTGTTCCCCCAATGGTCCAGTAGACTAAAACCGGATTCAGTAAATGACAAACTTGGTAAAACGAATGAGGGCCACAGATCTATGACTTTGTACAGACAGCTCATGCTCAGCACTTTTGTGATTTTGTTGTGTTTGTGTTCGCTGCTCTGGTTAGGGGAGGTGAAACGCACTCGCGATTATCTAGCCCAGCAGATTGAGTCGCAGACCCAGGAAAGTGCCAACTTCCTTGGCTTAGCTCTTTCATCTGTCCAGGGGCAAAATGAGCTGGCCATTATGGAGACCATGATAGATGCTCTCTTTGACAGCGGTACCTATCTCTCCATAGAGCTTTTGGATAACGAGGGGCAAACCCGAGTTGCACGACAGCAAGATAATCTGGTACTGCCGGTCCCCCCCTGGTTCAGCGCCCAGATTGATTTGCCTGTGCCCCAGGCTGAGGCCAAAGTGATGCGGGGCTGGGTGCAGACAGGAATCGTTCGAATTGCCAGTCGTCTTGATGGTGCTTACCAAAATCTATGGCAGGCTGCCCGCAAAACAGCTCTGTGGTGTGGGCTGACCTGGTGCATTTTCGTTGTTATAGGAGGGGGGGTATTGCGCTCCATCCTCCAACCACTCAAACGTATTGAAGAACAGGCTAATGCTTTAATGGGGCGTCGCTTTGATGTCCAGCTGCAAATCCCGCGTACCCGTGAGCTTAGACGGGTCGTTGAGGCCATGAACACCATGACCACACGTATTGGGCAGATTTTCAATGAGCACGCAGCCGCTGCAGAAAAACTCAAAGAGCAGGTATATCTCGATCCCCTGACAGGGCTTGGTAACAGACGCTATCTTCAGGCACAGATCGAAGCACGGCTGGCTGACACCGCCAACCAGATAACCGGAACATTTATTCTTCTTCAGGTGCAAGGTTTAAAAGCCATTAATGATCAACATGGCTATGAGCAGGGAGACCAGATACTTCAGGATGTGGCAACCCATCTTCAGGTCGGCTGTCGTCGCTTTTCCGATGCGGTCCTGGCTCGTCTGGGAGGAGGAGATATGGCAGTCTTTTTTCCCGGAGTGGATATTCTTGGTGTGCAGGAATTTTGGGATGAGGTCTTTCCGTCTGAATATCGGCCTGTTCACCAGCCTCCCAGTCTTTCCTCAGAGACAGGGCTTCTTGCTGCAGGTGGCGTCTGTTTCGAAGATCAGGCTCCCTCGCTCTCCAATCTGCTTGCGGCTGCAGATATGGCGCTAACGCAAGCTCGGAGTCATGGAGAGGGGGGACTGGAAATACTTTCCCTCAATGGTGAGGTGGAATGCGCCCTTCAGGGACGAATGCATTACAAACAGTCAATTCTTGACTTGATTGCGGATAAAAATATCATTTTTTACGCTCAACCCACGGTGCAAAAAGGCAATCTTGAACATCCGCTGGGCCATGAGGTGTACGCACGGGTGATTGACAGTGAGGGCAGGCATCAGTCTCTGGCCATGTATATTGCAATGGCCGAGCAGTTTGGCCTGGCAGCCGATCTTGAGCAGATGATCGTGGACCAGTTGTTGAGCACCGCCATGCGGCCCTTGTTACCCAAACGTCTCGCGTTGAATATTTCTGCCAGTTCTTTGGCAGACCCTGTTTTTTTCCAATGGTTGAGCACCACCCTTGGGCGCTGCGGTCGCGAGGGCTTCTTTTTTGATCTTGAATTTCCTGAGCCTCAACTCCACATTGGTGGTGAACGGGTAAGAGAATTTGCTGATGCTATGCGGCAAGCAGGACACGGCATAGGTATCGATCATTTTGGTCAGGGGCTTGCCGATTTTAGTTACCTTCAGTGGCTGACACCGGACTATGTCAAAATCGATCGGGCAATCGCCGATGAACTCCTACGTAAAGATAAAGATGTACGCTTTTTTATAGAGTCTCTTTGTTCCGTGGCCCATAGCCTTGGAGTGCAGGTGGTGATAAAAAATGTGGAAACAGAGGAGCAGTTGGAGATATTGGCTGCACTCAATATTGATGCTATGCAGGGCAATGCGCTGCAACCTCCGTTGCTGCTGGCTGGATAATTGCTCAGCAGCGAAGAGCGGTTGCAAGAAGGGAAAAAGCCTTCGGCGTATGAGACGCCGAAGGCTTTTATTGTTTGGGGGGACAAGGAACGAACTGCCAGGCTTTATGCAGTAATTGATGCATGCTATTTTTTCATAAAGCGAAGCATGACCTTGTACTTCTTGCCATCAAGATCTTTGGGCAGAGAAGTGGCATCGGGAATGAGCAGGGTTAATACTCGCCCCCGTTGCGGATCCTGTCGAGGTTGACGCCTTCGTTCTTCACCCGCAGGGCCTATCACGCGTTGCCGTGGTTCTCGAATGTGCAGTAATTCAGCTTCAACCGGAATACCCTCCGGGACTTTTGGTTGTGGTTGCGGGCTGAGAGGCTCAATAGAGCCAATAATAATGTCGACCATGTGGCACTACCTCCTGGATACGTTTTTTTCTCTATCTAGCCTATTTGTGAGAAAAATTCGCGAGGAATTTACTCCTTTCAAGAGGCGGGCTTCTTAAAACCGCAGACTATTCTCCCGTTCCAGGTCAAGAAGAGTTTGTTTCATCGGCAAACCACCACCAAATCCGGTGAGTTTGCCACCTGCGCCAATAAGTCGATGACAGGGGATGACTATCGCTATGGGATTGACATGCGCCGCTCCCCCGACTGCTCGGGCCTTGCCCACGCTTCCAAGGTGTCTGGCAAGCTCACCATAGGTACGTGTCTGCCCATAGGGGATCGTGAGCAGCTCCTGCCAGACTTGTTGTTGAAACGCAGTTCCGGAAGGGGCGAGAGGTAGGTCAAAGTCGTATAATTTGCCTGCGAGGTAGGCACAGAGCTGTTGTTCAGCCTCAGTCAGCAGGGGATGGCTGCCGGGGGGAATTTCACATTCTGGTGCAAGGCCAGTCATTTTGCTGCTTGTAGGTAAAAGGATCGCACTGATGGTGTCCGTGTCTCCTGCCAGGGTGAAGGTTCCAAGAGGTGTGGGGAGGGAGGTAAAGACCTGCATGGCTCTTACGGCATCTCTAAGAAAAGGGGACGTAGATGATCAAGAATCCAGGTTTCAATGGTGGTTTGCTGCCCCAATACTTTTGCCGCCCGCTGTTCAAGTTGGTGCAAGTCCAGGGGGGCTGCGCGATGCACGATGTGGGTACAGTTGTAATTGAGGCAAAAAATGGGCTTCGCCATAAAGAGACAGCCTTGGGGGCCTAGGAAACAGCACTCGCTGTCGGTAGGTTCTCGGAGCACTATGTTTCTGCCTAAGAGTAGGTTAATGAGTATCTGGATACTATCGGTGTTGTCAGCCATATAAGCACTGCAACAACCCCCGTTCGCTTGCGAGGCGCAGGCGGAACAGAGTGCCCCCATGTGCATGTGCGTCATCTGCTGGCTGAGCTGCTCGCAACTGTGTTGTAAGCTAGCGAGTGCCTCTTCCAGTACCCCCTCAATGGGCGGATTGTCTTGGAGCAGTGTGTGAAGTGCAAATGCATGCCCGAGCTTTTCTTTTGGGGTGCCACTGTACCAGCACTGGAGTTGTTGATGTATAAGCATAGGGTGTCGCTTAGTTTGAAAGAAGTTGCATGAAATGTTTCCAGGCAGGAGCCGCAGCCTTACCGCCGGTCTCCCCTTTGCCGAGCGTGGTATCTCGGTCGTGCCCAAACCAGACACCGGCAGTCACTCCCCTTGCAGAGCCAACAAACCAGGCATCTATATTGTTATCGGTCGTTCCGGTTTTGCCGGTGGCACCGGGGATTCCGGCGGCATTTTTTCCGGTGCCCCGTTCGACGACCTGGCGCATGGCTTCCTGCATCCAGGCTGCAGTATTGGTGGAAACAACCCGGTGAGCAGGTTTGCGTGGCCAGATTTTGATGGTTCCGTCCTGTTCGCGGACGCGGGTGATGGCCACCGGTGGCGGATAGATCCCCTGGTTGGCAAAGCAGGTGTAGGCGGAGGTTAACTCCAAGAGCGAGACCGGTGATGCCCCCAGAGCCAAAGTCAAGTTGCCTGCCAGTGGCGCCGTGATTCCCAGATTTTTTGCCATGTGGGCAGCGCTATCCACCCCGATCTGCTGGAGAAGGCGTACGGCGACCACATTGCTCGAGCGCACGAGTGCCTCGCCCAGAGGCATGGGGCCCCGGTATTTATTCATAAAGTTATGAGGGCGCCAAGGACGTTTACCTCCGCTTTTTAAGGTAATGGGGGCATCGTTATAACGGGTGGTCGGATCCACTCCCTTTTCCAGGGCGGCAGCATAGACCACCGGTTTAAAAGCAGAACCGGGTTGGCGGTTGGCTTTGACCGTTCGGTTGAATTGATTTTCGGTGAAATCAGCCCCGCCAATCATGGCGAGGATATGGCCACTGTGCGAGTTAATGGCTACCAATGCTCCCTGGGGAGGCGGGGTGTCCAGGTGGCGCATGCCAATGCGGGTCGCCCCCGCCTGCACGGCCTTGGCCGCAATTTCCTGCAGCCGGGAATCGACGGTGGTGGCGACGCTGAGTCCCTTTTGAAAGAGATCACTTTCCGTGTATTGCTCCCGTAAGAGCTGTCGTACATAAAGGCCAAAATACCCATTGGTGGCCTTGCGCCAGTTACCTGCAAGCTGGAGTCCCTGCTCATAGGCCAGGCGAGCGCTGGCGTCAGAGACGATCCCATCCTCAGCCATACGGTTCAGTACGTAGCGTTGCCTGGCTCGGGCTGCTTTGGGGTGGCGTATGGGCGAGTAGTTGGAAGGAGACTGGGGAAGACCGGCAAGCAGAGCAATTTCACCTAAGCTTAAATCACGGGTGTGTTTCCCAAAGTAGGTTCGCGCTGCTGCTTCAACCCCGTAGGCTCCTTCTCCTAGATAGATTTCATTGAGGTAAATGGTGAGGATTTCCTCTTTGGTGAGCATGCGCTCAAGTCTGTGGGAAAGAATTGCCTCGGCCAGTTTGCGGGTATAACTTTTTTCCCGGGTCAGCAGCAGGGCGCGGGTGACCTGCTGGGTAATGGTTGAGCCCCCCTGGCTACGGCGGCCCGAACGCATATTGTTCAATGCAGCCCGGGCGATCGACCAGAGATCAAGGCCATCATGCTCCCAGAACCGGCTGTCTTCAGCTGCAACAAAAGCTTTGGGAAGGAGGGAGGGCATCTCTTCAAAGGGGATGAGTAGGCGAAATTCCCGCCCTATGGCACTAATGGGTTTGTAGGTTCGGTCCAAAATAATGGTTGCGACTCGAGGGTGATAATCGTTGATAGAACGGATATCTGGCAAGTCGGAAAACCAGGTGAGGGCGATTCCAATGCACAGGGTCAGTGTTCCAGCGACTGCCAAAAGTAATTTGGTCAGGTGATGCTGATTAAGCACCTTGCTTTCTTTGGAAGGAGACTTGGCTGATTGCCCGGATGGATTCATGCGATGGTGGACAAGTGGTTAAAGACGCTGTAGGGTTGCTGAATAAGAAGCTTCTCGGGTTTCTTGTTACCATGAATTGTTTGTTTCAGCACCGCTAAACCCCAACCTCTTTATCTGATCTTGTCTCGAATACGTATTCTTTCCGAACAACTGGCTAACCAGATCGCTGCCGGCGAGGTGGTGGAACGTCCCGCATCGGTGGTGAAGGAGCTCGTTGAAAACAGCCTGGATGCCGGTGCCGATCGCATTGATGTCTACGTTGAAGGCAGTGGCTCCCGTCTGCTTCGCATCACCGATAACGGAGAAGGCATGGATGGTGATGACGTCCTGCTTTCCTTGGAGCGGCATGCCACCTCGAAAATTCAGAACGAGTCGCAACTGGCCGCCATTTCCACCCTTGGCTTTCGAGGCGAGGCCATCCCCAGTATTGGTTCGGTATCCTGGATGACCATTGCCTCGAGAACTGCCCAGCAGGATTTGGGGACCCGAGCGGAAATCCGTTACGGTAATCTTCAAGCCGTGCATGAACACGGCTGCAGTCGGGGCACGGTGATCGAGATCCGCCATCTCTTTGGCAATATGCCGGCGCGCAAAAAATTTCTCAAATCCGCCCGGACCGAAATGCACCATATCGAAGAGGTTCTTAAAAATCAGGCCTTGGCCCATCCTCATGTGGGCTTTACCCTCCACAATGAAGGGAGAGTGAGCCTGGAGTACCAACCTGGTGCAGACCTGGAGCGACGGGTACGTGAGGTCTTCAAGTACCAAGGGAAACTGCTGCCTCTTGAATCACGATCTGCAGAAGGCGCTGAGGAGATTATCCTGGAAGGTTACCTCCTTCTCCCGGAGACTGCACCTGCCTCCTCTGCCCGGTTGCGTATTCTCGTCAATGATCGACCGGTTCAGGATGGAATGATCCGCCACGCGGTCAGCGAGGGAATGCAGGGGTTCTTGATGAAAGGGTATCAGGCGGCAGGTGGGCTGCTGCTCACCATCGGGCCAGATCAGGTGGATGTGAATGTGCACCCGTCAAAGCGGGAGATCAGATTCCGTAACAGCGAGACTGTGCACCGCTTTATTGTGGCTGCCGTGCAAAGAGCTCTTACGGCCCATCAGGAAGGGTTGCGCTCCTCGCTCTTTAGTGCGGGCCCCATCAACGCGGCCTCTTCCAGTGTGCTCCCTAAAGTCTCTGTTCCCTCTTTTACGCCTGAGAATAGCAGGCCGCAGGCGCCGGTTGCCTCACCCCTGTTTTCCAGCCAGCGTACCCCCGCTCTGAGAACGGCTGAACCCCAAAACAGGCCACTCATGCCTGAGGTAAGCTCCGAAGATGAACCACCGGCGAATGCGCAAGAGCCCAAACAGGTACAGGAGGTGGCTTTCGTCGATTCACCCATGCAGCCCCACCCGGAACCTTTGGAGGAACCTGTTTTTGCAGGCCTGCAACTCATCGGTCAACTCTTTCAGCTCTACCTGCTCTGTGAAAAGGATGGAGAGTTGATTGTCATAGACCAGCACGCCGCCCATGAACGCATTCTTTATTCACAACTGCTTACCGGCTACCAGGCGGCGCGGATTCCCCAACAGAGCCTGTTGTTCCCCGTCACGGTTGAGCTCACGCCCGCCCAGATGGATACCATGGAAATCCATGGGGAGAGGGTGGCCAGCCTGGGGATTCAGGCTGAGTTTTTTGGTGAAAGCACCTATGTGATCAAGGCCGTGCCTGCGCTGATTCGCCAGGAAGATCCCAAAATCCTTCTTGCTGAGGTACTCGACGGATTGCGCGGCCTACGCCGGGAAGAGGCGGGGCGTCCTCTTCCGCAGGTGGTGGATGACCTCCTGGCCTCCATGGCCTGTAAAGCTGCCATTAAAGCCGGGAATCGGCTTCAACCCAAGGAGATGTTGACGCTTCTAGCCGAGATGGAGGCCAGCACGGTTTTTTCCCATTGCCCCCACGGTCGTCCGGTCATTAAATCCTTTACCACCCAGGAGGTGGAACGCTGGTTTCATCGTCATGGCGGATAAGCGGCGCTGGAAAAATGCCACCGTCCCTTCCAGAGGAAATCGAGCCTAGTCTGTGAAGCTGGAATTCTTTTGCTCTTTTCGAGCTTTTTCCCGGATTTTCCCGAAGGTAGATTGACACCACCCCTGTTTTCGTGATAAAAAAACTGCTTTTTCAAACCGATTTTCGGTGTTTGTTCGTTATAGAGGTAGATTGAACGATGGATGTAAAGACAATAGCAATTAATACCCCCGAAGGGGAGCAGTGCCGCGTGAGCCTGCGTAATCGTTTTGCCGAGGAATCTGACGACTCCTGCAGCAAAACCGTCACAGAGATTCTTGCTCGAGTCCGCAAAGATGGGGATGCGGCTCTGGTGGAGTACTGCCAGCGCTTTGATTGTCCCAAGATGAGCCTTGAGCATTTACGGGTCAGCCCGGCAGAATTTGACCAGGCCGAAGCCGAAGTGGACGATGCCTTTCGGACCACCCTTAAGCTGGCTGCAGATCGCATCCGTCGTTTTCATGAGCGTGAATTGGAAGATTCCTGGATGATGACCCGCGATGACGGCACCATCACCGGACGCCTGGTTCGGCCGGTGGACAGCGCCGGTCTCTACGTCCCCGGCGGCAAGGAAGGTTCCACGCCATTGGTTTCCTCTGTCCTGATGAACGGTATCCCCGCCCAGATTGCCGGCGTATCCAAACGGGTGATGGTCACCCCGCCCAACCCCGAGGGCAAGGTGAGTCCGGTGCTCTTGGCAGCCGCCCGCGAGATCGGCATTGATGAGGTCTACAAAGTGGGCTCCGCCTGGTCCATCGCTGCCCTTGCCTACGGCACCGAGTCGATTGCGCCTGTGGATGTGATCGTCGGGCCGGGCAATCAGTTTGTAGCCGAGGCAAAACGCCAGGTCATGGGCCGGGTGCGGATTGATATGATAGCCGGCCCCAGTGAGGTCCTGATTGTGGCCGATGCAAGTGCTGATCCTGCCTTTGTTGCTGCGGATATGCTGGCCCAGGCAGAGCATGATCCCCAGGCACTGGCCATCGTCATTACCACCAGCCCCGCACTGGTGGATGGCATCAAGGCCGCCCTTGCCGAGCAGCTCCCCAAATTGCCGCGAGTGGAGATCGCCCGTACTTCCCTGCAGGAGCGCGGTTTGATCCTTTTGGCCCAGGATCTGGAGCAGGCCATTGAGCTGGCCAATGAGATTGCCATTGAGCATCTGGAGCTGCAGATTGTCGAGCCCTGGCAGTGGCTGCCGAAAATTCGTCATGCCGGTGCCATCTTCCTCGGCCCCTGGACCCCAGAGGCAGCCGGAGACTATGTTGCAGGTCCCAACCATGTCCTGCCGACCATGGGAACGGCGCGCATTTCTTCTGCTTTGGGGGTTGAGACCTTTTTGAAAAAGAGTTCGATCATCTCTTACTCCCAGGCGGCTCTCCAGGCCGATGGCGATCATATTCAGCTGTTGGCTGAGCTGGAAGGCCTCACCGCCCACGGCAACTCGGTTGCGATTCGACTTGGCAAGAACTAATCAAGAACTGCTGCAAGATGGTGCCCGCGCGCTTGGGCTTGAGCTGGAGAGCGCGGCTGTCGGGCAACTTTTTGCCTACTTTCAGGAGTTGTGCAAGTGGCGGCAGCGGGTCAACCTGATTGCCCGGGAGACCCCCGAGGCTCAGATCATCGAGAACCATTTTCTTGATTCGTTGACGCTGCTGCCTCTGTTGTCGCAACCGGGGACACACCTGTTGGATGTGGGCACCGGAGCCGGTTTCCCTGGCTTGGTGCTTGCCAGTGCCTTACCAGAGACCCTGTTTACCCTGGTGGAGCCTCGGCAAAAACGGGTGAGCTTTTTACGACATGTGATCCGCACGCTGGGGCTTGGTAATGTTGAAGTGGTGCTTGATCGTATTGAATCCCACGGTGATCAGTGGCAGGGGCGTTTTAGCCATATCACCAGCCGGGCGGTCGCAGACCCCACTGCTTTTCTGCCCTTGATTCAGCCGCTGATGACTCCTGAAACCCGAGTGATCCTTATGCTTGCCCACGAGGCCAGCTTGGCCGGGGTTGCAGGTCTGGCAGGCTGGCAGGTGCTTGCCGAGCATCCCTGTTGCCTTCCTTTTTCAAAAGCACCGCGGCTTCTGGCAGAGGTAGGATTGGGGGGATCTTGAATAATTGCTTTTTCTGCCAATCCCGGCGTCATGCTTAAAATTTTATCCTCGGAATATCAAATATATGCCTGCGGTAAAATTTTGCGCAATCCTCGGAGTCTTCGCTTACCTGGCCTTGATTGAAAAATCTAATTATTCTAGACACCCTGGAGAATAGTGCTCGTTCTTGATAGAATTTTTTTGGTGTTTTTTCATTTTGTCGTTCCCGTAAAAAGCCTCGAGAACGACGTTCCGAGCTTCGTGACCTATTGATTTCACGACGTGTGATTTTTCGGCTTCTGACTTTTTACGGATTTGTTAATTTTCTGTTTGTTGTTTAATTTAAGATACTGACAGAAGAACAAGTAAATATACTTCTCTTCTGTTTGCCCTAATACTTTTTTTGTTTTCCCGCGAGGATGCACATGGCTCACAAGATTGCAGTTTTGGCCGGTGATGGTATCGGTCCCGAGGTGATGGCTGAGGCCATCAAGGTACTGGACGCAGTTCAGCAGAAGTTTGGTTTTTCCCTGGAGTACACCAGCGCCGATGTCGGTGGTGCAGCCATTGATAATCATGGTGAGGCCCTGCCCAAGTCAACACTTGCAGTCTGTGAAGCAAGCGAAGCTATTTTGTTTGGTTCGGTTGGCGGTCCCAAATGGGAGACCCTGCCTCCGGAGCAGCAGCCGGAGCGCGCCGCCCTGCTGCCGCTGCGCAAGCACTTCGACCTCTTTTGTAACCTGCGACCGGCCAAGGTCTTCAAGGCGCTGGCAGCTGCCTGCCCCCTGCGCGCTGATATTGTCGGCGATGGTTTTGATGTGCTGGTGGTTCGTGAGTTGACCTCCGGTATTTACTTTGGTCAGCCCAAGGGCCGTGAGGGGAGTGGTCCGGATGAGACCGCCTGGGATACCAAAATCTACAAACGCTCAGAAATCGAGCGTATCGCCCGCATGGCTTTTGAGGCCGCCCGCGTTCGCAATAAAAAGGTTACCTCGGTGGATAAGGCCAACGTCCTGACCTGCATGGTCTTCTGGCGTGAGGTTGTCAAAGAGGTGGCCAAAGACTATCCCGATGTAGAGCTCGATCATATCTACATTGATAACGCCACCATGCAGCTGGTTAAAGATCCTCATCAGTTTGATGTGTTACTCTGCGGCAATATGTTTGGTGACATCATCTCCGATGAAGCAGCTATGCTGACCGGTTCCATGGGTATGCTTGCCTCGGCAAGCCTCAATGCCTCCAAGCTTGGTCTGTTTGAGCCTGCGGGTGGTTCTGCCCCGGATATCGCCGGACAGGGCATTGCCAACCCGATTGCCCAGATTCTTTCCGCCGCCATGATGCTCAAATACAGCCTGGGACAGGCCGAAGCCGCCGAGGCCATCGAAGCGGCTGTTTCTGCGATCCTTGAGAAAAATATTATGACCAGCGACATCGCCCTTCCGGGTGTGACTCCGGTTTCCACCAGCGCCATGGGAGATGCGATCGTCAGCGAAATTTTGGCCAACTAACCTGCATGACACGGGCTGGTAACAGCTCGTTGTCCTTACCAATAAATGAAAACCGGTTCTTCTCTTCCTGATCCCGTAGACGAACTACTGGATCAGATTGGTGTCCCAAAGAACCGGTTTTCGCGTAGAGGGAGGGAAGGGAATGCCACGAAGAAAGAATATCGTTTTACTCGCAACCAGTTCGAGCGCTGATTTGGCCGAGAAGGTCGCAAGGGAACTGGATGTACCGCTTACCCAGATGATTACCCGAACCTTTGCTGATGGTGAGGTCTATCATGCCTTTCCTCAGGATATTGCCGGGTGTGATCTGGTGATTATCGGCTCCACCGCCGATGACAGCGGCCATCAGGAGTTGATCGATCTGATAACCGGTGCCCGCTACTGGAATGCCCTGTCGATCAATGTGACGATTCCTTACCTGGGCTACTCAACCATGGAGCGGGCGAAGCCTGGTTCGGGTGAAATTCCCAAAGGGATCACTCGCACCCGGCAGATTTTTCGGGCACGGCCTGATTATGTGAATTTTGTCGATCTGCACTCCGAGGCAGTGCTCCACGCCCATAGTGGCGAGGTACATACCAACCACCTCTGGACCGAGCGGTTGGCTGCCGAGAAGATTAAAGAGCTTCAGCTGGAAAACATTGTGCTGGTCTCCCCCGACTACGGTTTTTCCAAACGGGTGGCCCGTCTGGCTGGGCTTTTGGACTGCCCCCATACGGCGGCCAATAAAGACCGTTATGATGTGGATAAAACTATTGTCGGCCAGCTTTCGGGGGCTGTGCGCGGACGAACCGCCATCATCTGTGACGATATGATCCGTACCGGCGGGTCCATGCTCCAGACCGTTGACCGCTGTTATCAGGCCGGTGCGGTCGGGGTTATGGTCATGGCGACCCACCTGGTATTGGCGGGCAATGCGCGCGAGCGATTTATCGAAAAGGGCATCAGCTGCATCATTGGCGCCGATACCTATCCCGGCACCGAAAGTGATGATCTGCTGCAGGTGTACAGTGTGGCACCGGTCATTGCCGATGAGCTCAAAAGTCATTTTCGCCTGCAGTGAGGCAGGCATTACTCTCTTGAATAGACGCGGAAGGAAGCTATGAAAAAAGTAGGTATTATCGGTTGGCGGGGCATGGTCGGCTCTGTGTTGATGGAGCGGATGCGGCAGGAGGGAGATTTTCAGGGCTATGAGCCAAGCTTCTTCTCCACCTCCCAGGCTGGACAGGCTGGGCCTGAAGTCAACGGCACCGTTTACGAATTGCTGGATGCCCGCAATGTGGCTCTGCTTAAGGAGATGGATATTATCGTTTCCTGCCAGGGCGGCAGTTACACCGCCGAGGTCCATCCCGAGCTGATGGCTGGGAACTGGCAGGGCTATTGGATCGATGCTGCCTCAAAACTGCGTCTGGATGATGATTCGATCATTGTTCTTGATCCGGTCAACCGTAAGGTGATTGAACAGGGACTGGCCAAAGGCATTAAAAAATACATTGGCGGTAACTGTACGGTCTCCCTGATGCTGATGGGACTTGGCGGTCTCTTTGAAATGGGTTGGGTCGAGTGGATCACCAGCCAGACCTACCAGGCAGCTTCCGGTGCCGGAGCGAAAAATATGCGCGAGCTGGTCAACCAGATGCGTCTGGTAGGCGAGAATGCGGAGATGCTCTTGGATGATCCTGCCACCGCGATCCTTGATCTGGACCGCAACGTGGTCGAGACCCTGCGCAACCCGGCCTTCCCCACCACCAATTTCGGTGCAGCCCTGGCCGGTAGCCTCATCCCCTGGATTGATTCTCCCATGGACAACGGCCAGACCCGTGAAGAATGGAAGGGCGTCACGGAGACCAATAAAATCTTAGGGCTGGCGCCGGGCACTATTCCCATTGACGGATGCTGTGTGCGTATTGGTTCCATGCGCTGTCACAGCCAGGCCTTCACCATTAAATTGAAGCAGGATATTCCCCTTGCTGAGATTGAGCAGGCCATCAGCGAGCATAATCAGTGGGTGCAGCTGGTTGCAAACACCAAGGAAGAAACCTTGAAAGAGCTGACTCCTGCCCGGGTGACCGGGACCCTGGATATTCCGGTGGGCCGTCTGCGCAAGATGAATATCGGGCCCCAGTATCTCAGCGCTTTCTCCGTGGGTGATCAGCTTCTCTGGGGTGCAGCCGAGCCGGTCCGGCGGATGCTCAAGATTGCCTTGGAATATATCGGGTAATTCCAAACTTGTATCTGTAACGCCGATTGGTCACTGAACAACGAAACTGAGGCAGTCTTGAGTGCTCATGGTTTTTGCTCAGCATGCTGATCTGGAGTACATCAGCGCCGCTTTCTTTCAGGGAGAGCGGCGCTTTTTTTTATGTGATTACCACTGCACCTCCCAGATTCATCTCGACCAAAGGGAGATCTCGTCGTTTCGAGCTCAGTATTGCTGGTAATCAAATTTTGTTATTGGTCGGTTGAGTGAGTAAAGGGCAGTGGGGTCAGTTCAATGGGGACCCAGCTATACTTTTCTTTTCCTTCAGCATGAACATGACCAAGACCGGGAAAGGGGAGATGCATTCCGGCGACGAGATCACCGCTGGCGGCGAGTTGGGCAAGCAGCGCCTTGCGGGTCGCGACGGCCTCAACAGGGTTGGTGTCAAATTCTATGGAAACCTCGGGGCGGGCAAACTGCACCGCATGGGCATGGACAATATCTCCCCAGATAAAGAGGCGTTGGCCCTTTGATTCAATTAGGAAACCGGTATGCCCGGGGGTATGGCCGTTGGCTGCCATACTGCGGATACCGGGAACTATTTCAGAGTTCTCTGAAAAGGGGTGCCATCGGTTCTCCTGTCGGTAAGGAGTTGTTACCTCGCGGGCTATGGCAAAGACGTGTTGTCGATTTTCAGGAGCTTTGGCTGCCCGTTGTGCAGAGAGCCAGTAATCTGCCTCTTGACGGGCGACAAAGACTTGTGCTTGCGGGTACAGCGGTTCATCATCCTCATTGACCAGGCCACCGATATGATCGGCATGCATATGGGTGAAGATGATGGTGTCGATCTCTTCGGGTTTGTAGCCACTGGCTTTGAGGTTGGCATGGATAAAGCCAAGCGTTGGGCCAAAGAGCGAGGAGGCACCGGTATCGATCAAGACCAGGTGGTTGCCTGTATTGATCAGATAGCCGTTGACCGCGGTTTGCATTTTGGGACTCTGGACAAACTTTGCCTCTAAGAGGGGATTAAGTTCTTGCGGGTTAATATTGCGTAAAAGTTTAGTGTCGAGTTGCACCGCGCCGTCATAGAGGGCTGTGATCTCAAAATCACCGAGCTGCATCCGGTAAAACCCAGGTGATTGGGTCGCGGCCATGGGGGCCTGAGCCTGGAGAGGAAGGACTGAAGAGAAAAGAACAATGGTAACAACACTGAAGAAGCCAAGTAAGAAACGAAACATGAAAACCTCCTGGGATAGGGTGTAGGCAATGCAAAAACGATAAGCATCGTATGCAGCAAAACCAGAGGTATTCGGGGAGAAGGTCTTACTCCTCTCGAATCAGGCGTAACAGTTCATCCGTAGACAGGGGCGTTGTCGTGTTGGTTTCTTTGAGGAGCGTATCCGCCAGATCGCGTTTTTCGGCGTGGAGGCGGACAATTTTTTCTTCAATGGTCTGTTTGGTGATGAGGCGATAGACGGTAACCGGACGTTCCTGGCCCATGCGGTGGGCACGGTCCGAGGCCTGATCTTCCACCGCGGGATTCCACCAGGGATCCATATGGATGACGTAATCCGCCGCCGTGAGGTTGAGGCCCAGTCCACCTGCTTTGAGGCTGATCAGAAAAAGATCCACCTGGCCAGCCTGAAAAATATCGACCTGTTGTTGTCGTTTTTTAGCGGGTGTTGTGCCGTCAAGATAGCAGTAGGTGATGGAGCGTGCGTCCAGATGTTCTCGGATCATGTTCAGGTGTCCCACAAACTGGCTGAACACCAGGGCCTTATGTCCGTTCTCCAGGAGTTCGCCCAGCACCTCGCCCAGGAGCTGCAGCTTTCCCCCGCTGAGTTTTGAATTCGGTTCCACCAGGCGTGGGTGACAACAGGCTTGGCGTAGGCGGGTGATTTCCGCAAGAATACGCATTGGTGCCTGGCCGTTTGCGGCCTGTTCGCTTTCGATCCGCTCCAGGGCTTGCTGACGCAATGCCTCGTAAAAGGCGGCCTCCTCTGGACTTTGCTCGACCTCAAGGATGACCTCGGTTCGTGGGGGCAACTCTTCCAGTACCTGGGTTTTCAACCGGCGCAGAATAAAAGGACGGACCAGTTTCTTCAGGCGGCGACCTGCCTCACGGTTGTGATCCCGTTCGATGGGGAGAGCAAAGCGGTTGTTGAAGCGTTCTTTTGAACCCAGCATCCCCGGATTGATAAAGTGAAACAGGGTCCAAAATTCAGTGAGATGGTTTTCAATGGGGGTGCCCGTGGTAATCAGACGAAATTTTGCCTGGAGCTGCATGGCCGCCTTAGAGCGTTTGGTGGCAGCGTTTTTGATGGCCTGGGCCTCGTCGAGGACCACTGTTTGCCAGGCAACCTGGCCCAAGAGATCAGCTTCCTGGTGCAAAAGCCCATAGCTGGCAATGACCAGATCAAAGGGGGCCAGCGTGGCCAGCTGTCCGGCTCGATCAGTGCCACCAAAGAGGGCTGGTCGAAGGGTTGGGGCAAATTTTTGGGCTTCGATGATCCAGTTGGCGCAGACTGATGTGGGAGCCACCACCAGGGTTGGGCCTTGATGGGCAGCGTGGAGGATTACCGCCAAGGCCTGGAGGGTCTTGCCCAGGCCCATGTCATCGGCAAGGCAGGCGCCAAATTCCAGGTGGGCCAGGCGGGCCAGCCAGACAAAACCCTCGAGTTGATAGTCCCGAAGCTGGGCCTTGAGTGTTGTCGGGGGCTGGGGTGTTTGGGCCATCCCTTCACGAATGGTGCTGAGCCGCTGCTGCCATTGACTGTCTGCTTTCAGTTGTCCCACCTCAGCGGTGAGGTCCTCAAAGGCAAAGGCTGCCAGGGGATGAAATGTCAGCTTTTTCCCTTTTCGCTGGCCAAGGGCCGCAAGATCATCAAGCCGTTTGCGCAACTCACTGGAAATGGTTGCAAATTCGCCATCACCCAGGGGGAGGAAACGATGGGGTGTCTCGGCTAGCAGGGCAAGGAGCTGGCGCATGTCAAGAACGCGATCTCCATCCACCTGGAGCGAACCTTCGATTTCAAACCAGGATTGGCTGCTGTTGAGCCGCATCTCCATGTCGCCCAAGCTCAGTGTCTTGCCAAGTTTGAATTTTTCTCCCTCAGGCCAAACTACCTGCGTGATCCCTTGAGCCTGTGCCTCCTGGAGCTCCAGGAGTAGTTGCAGCCCCTCATGGGCTTGTGGTCCAAACCACTGCTCATCCATCTCTGCAAGGTGTTCCAGGCAAGGAAGCTGGTGCAGTAAGGCCGCAGCCCGTTGTTGTTCCTCCTTAAGCGTGCGGATGCATTGGCATCGTTTGCCCGCAACATCGGCCATCAGGTTCTTTTCCCCTTTTCCTGGCTTGAGACAGGGGCCTTTTTCCCCCAGGGGCTGGACCAACAGCTCGAAGCGCAGGCCGGCTTCATGGGGCAGGAGGTAGGCCCGGGGTAAAGAGTCGGCCTCTACGTTTTCCACAGAGTATGCGGTCCCCGGAACTGTAGAATGAACGGGCACGAGACTGGCCACGGAAGAGAGAATAGGGTTGAGTTGTTCACCTGCCGAGGCGGGCAGCGTCATCGCCTGGCTGCCAATGAGTTGGGCAAGCTGCAGTTGTGCCTGATTGAAGGTAACCACCCGATATCGGGTCGGTGATTCGCGAACCAGGACGTGACGCTCTTCAAAGGGATTTTTGGGGAGCAGAACAATGGCGAGATTGTCTCCCTGGGAATCGATTTGCACTTCGGGCACGCCGGCAACTATTTCAACAGGCGTGTTGGGGGACTCGGCCAGAAAGAGCAGGGGATGGCCCACCAGGGTAGGCAGGAGCTCAACCATGTTAAAGCTGTATCCGTAGTGGTTGTAATAGGAATTCGAGCGACGAATTGCCGCTCGAATTCGCTGGTCGTGTTCGCTGAGCGAGTCAAGGTTCTCACCCGTTGCCAGCCGTTTGAGGGCGATGGCTCGGCCTTTGCTCCAGCTCCCCCGGGCGGTGCGTTTCTGCTCCAGCGGAGTAATCTCATCAAGTGCACCTGAGCGGCTGAAGGCTAACAGGTAAATAACCCTCGTCTCCGCTGGAGCCTTCCCCGGGGGGGGCTGGACCACCGCGTTTTCCACCACCATCTGCAGGGCCCGCAGATTTTTTTGCCAGGGCTCCTCAACCTGGAGCGCTCCACTTAAGGGGACGATACCAGTGGCTTGCTTAAGTGTGGCGAGCAGTTGTTGCCGTTGGGGAGTTGCTTTGTCGGCACGCGTGAGCAACTGGACATATTCCAGGCTCATCCAGTGATCACCGCATTCCTGGCAACGGTGGAGGATCTCTTCCAGAGCGGATATTTGCTTGCGAGTGAGCTTTCCCTTACAGCAAAAGAGGGCCATGGCCACAAACAGCGGCCCGGCGGGGCCGTTGGCGTGCATCAATCTGCTGTTGAGTGGTGGCAGGGGGCGGCAGGCCGTCTCAGGCGGTGTTCCGGTCAGATTTGCCAGTATGGCCCCAAGGGCGGCATAGACGGGAAGGGATTTGTACGGGGGAAGTTGTTGCTCGACCAGTTTCAGCAGCTCAGCGGCCCGATTGAGACTGGCCGGGCTGCCCTGGATGACCAGGGCATAGATAAAAAATGGGCCGGTAATGGTACAGTAGAACTGGTTTCGTTTTTTTGTGAGGCGACGATGGGTTTTCAGATCTGCCTCATAGAGTGCAATTGCCTTTTCCACCTGACCTTGGAGCAGGGAAAGCCAGCCCTGCATGCCCATATTCCAGTCCGCTATGGGTTCTTGCTGGGGTGCGGCAAGAATGGTTGCAGCCTGGTCCAGTTGCCCGGTCAGCAGCAGGCGTATGAGCAGGTGAAAGAGCAGCTCCTCGCGGTTGGTCCCTTTGAGCCGGTTGTAGGGGGCGTTTTGAAGGATCAGTTGTAGGGCCTGGCTGTCATTTTCCTGATTGTAGTAGGCATAGGCAAAGAGACGCTGAAAGATGATCCCCTGCCTGTGGGGCGAGAGCGAGCTCAGCCAGGCGGGATCAAAAGGCGTGTTGACCATGTGAACGATCGGGTCATGATAGGGACCGTCGGGCTCAGGAAGGGGCAGGCAATGATCGAGAAGATCCTGCACCAATGTCTGAATCTGCGCATTTTTTGAGTCAACCAGAGCCAGGCGCAATTCACGTACCTTGCGCGAACAGGCGGAGGTCATCTGATTTTTACGAATGACCGAAAAGACGGCGGGCACCGGGAGGAGTACACGTACGGCTCGCGCTAAAGCCTGCCCCAGGGGAAGGGCTTGCTCTTCTTTTGGCGTACGTCGTGCTTGCGAGCGGCTGCGGCTGTCGACCCGTTTTCTCTTCTTTGCCGGGGAAGGGGAGCTGAGGATGGTTGTGGTGTCGGCAAAGACCCGGCGAACCATGACTTCGACAATATACTCATTGACCTGGTAACCACTGCCTAAAAGTCCTGCTGTTTTTAAGCCGCGGAGGAGAACGGATAAAGAGGCCACAGAGAGGTTCTCTTTGCCAAAGCTGGCAAGCAGACTCGATTCTTTGCAGAGCTCCAGAATTTTAGGTCCAGTGAGTGGCTCGTCAGCCACGGCCAGGAGCTGAAGAATCATCCGTTCAAAATCAGGAAGCTGATCGACTTTGTCGAGGAGGCCCGTGCAGATTGGATCGTTAATGGAGAGGGGCATGGAAAAATGAGGTGGTTGGGACAGGTGGCGTCAACTCTTCCGTGAAAATGGAGGCCTTGAGCTCAGAAATTACAGGAGCTGTCCGTCTGCCAGGGTAAGACATCGATCCATGGCCTGAGCGAGATCCATGTTGTGGGTGACCATGACAACGGAGAGATGCAGGCTGGTTGAGAGATCTTGTAAAAGATCAAAAACCCGCTGGCCACTGGCCGAGTCCAGGTTACCGGTGGGTTCATCGGCAAGCAAAAGGGCTGGTTCCATAACTAAGGCCCGGGCGAGGGCCACACGTTGTTGCTCACCGCCAGAGAGCTCACCACTGCGATGATCCAGGCGATTTTCCAGGCCAACCTGGCTGAGCAACTGCCTGGCTTTTGCTTCGATCTTACTGGAGAGGCCGCCGTTGATCAGGCCGGGCATCATGACATTCTCCAGGGCGGTGAACTCGGGCAGCAGGTGGTGAAACTGAAAAATAAAGCCAACATTACGGTTGCGATGTTCGGCGAGTGTAGGTTCCGAACGACCGGTCAACTCCTGCCCTTGGAAAAGAAGCGTTCCTGCATCAGGCATATCCAGGGTACCGAGGATCTGCAGCAGGGTGGTCTTTCCGGAGCCGGATGCACCGACAATGGCTGTCATCTCCCCCTTCTCTATGGTGAGGTCCACGGATTTGAGCACCGGAATAGTGGTGCTCCCCCGCTGGTAATTCTTGGTCAGTCCTTGCGCCTGGAGCAGAGGATTATTCATAGCTGAGTGCCTCCGCTGGACGAACTCTCGAGGCTTTCCAAGAGGGGTATAAGGTAGCGACCAGGGTAATGACAATCGCGGAAACCGCAATCAGGCTAACATCAAAGGGGACGACCTTGATGGGCATGGTTGACATGGGGTAGACGTTGGGGGGGAGCTCGATAATCTTGTAGCGTGACAGGATCCCGCAGAGGCCCAGGCCTCCAGCCACACCCAGGATGGTACCAGATATCCCGATGACCATGCCCTGGTAGAAGAAAATGCGCATGATGGCCCGGGTGGTGGCTCCCATGGATTTGAGAATGGCTATATCCCGGGTCTTTTCCATGACCACCATGATCAGGGCGCTGATGATATTGAGTGCGGCTACCAGGATGATCAGGTCCAGGGCGATGAAGAGCCCCATCTTCTCCAGCTTCAGCCCGGCAAAAAGGTTGCGGTTGAGCTGCATCCAGTCGCGCACCGTGTAGTCGGTACCCAGTGCCGCCCGGACTTTGCGGGCAATGAGCCCTGCCTGGTCAATATCATCAACCTTGACCTCGATACCGTGTACCCCCTCTCGCAGATCGGTGAGGCTGCGGGCGGTCGCCAGGCTGATATAGCCCATGGTGGAGTCGTACTCAAACATCCCGGTTTCAAAGATCCCCACCACCATGCAGGTGCGCACCTTCGGCAAAACCCCCATGGGAGAGAGTGGGCCATTGGGAGAGATCAGACGGATTTTGCTTCCCACCCAAACCTGGAGTTGGGTGGCCATATCCTTGCCCAGGACAATGCCGGGCACCTCGCGGGGGCTGTCCAGATCAAGCAACTGGCCATCAAGCATCTTGGTGCCAATATTGATCACGCGCATGGCCGAGGCCGCATCGATACCGCGCAGGACGATGCCTGAGGAGTTGGCCCGGGAACTGATCAGCGCCTGCCCGTAGATATAGGGCGTGGTCGCCTCTACCCCGGGGACCGACTCCACCTCAGCCCGAATGGTATCTGTCTCTGTGATAACCGTACCGTAGCGCTGCACCAGGGCATGGGCATTGACGCCAATGATCTGGTCGCGGAGCCCCTCGGTGAATCCGGTGTAGACCGAGAGCACCACAATCAGTGCCAACACGCCCACGGCAACCCCGAGAATGGAGATGATGGTGATCAGCGAGATAAACTTCTGCTTGCGCTTGGCCCGCAGATATCGCAGGCTGACAAACCACTCAAAAGAAGCCATGGGCTTTGTGCTTATTCGCTGATTTCCGGTTTCATGTGCGGAAAGAGGATGACGTCTCTAATCGAGGGCGAGTCGGTGAGCAGCATGACCAGACGGTCGATACCGATGCCCTCTCCGGCAGCCGAGGGCATACCGTACTCAAGCGCGCGGACATAATCTTTATCAAGCACCGGATGGATCTCGTCGTCATCGCCACGTTCATCAATCTGCTTCTGGAAACGTTGCAGCTGATCGATGGGATCATTGAGCTCGGAAAAGGCGTTGGCGATCTCGCGGCCGGTGATAAAGAGCTCGAACCGGTCGGTGACGCTGGGGTCCTCTTCGTTGCGGCGGGCAAGCGGTGAAACCTCGGTGGGGTAGGAGGTGATAAAGGTCGGATTGATCAGCTTTTCCTCAACCAGCAGCTCAAAAAGCTCGGTCTTGGCTTTGCCAATACCTGCTTCAGGCTGAAGTTTGATCCCCTTTTCTTTGACCAGGGCCATCACTGCCTCGTCATCGGCCAGGACCTCGGGAGCAATACCACCAATCTTGACCAGGGATTCTTCCATGGTCAGCCGCTGCCAGGGCGGAGCCAAGTTGACGTCCACTCCCTGGTAGGAGATATCCATGGAGCCGGTAACCTCATGGGCCAGCCAGGAAACCATCTCTTCGGTCAAATCCATCAGGTCATGGTAGGTGGAGTAGGCCTGGTAGAACTCAAGCATGGTGAATTCTGGATTGTGCCGGGTGGAAAGCCCTTCATTGCGGAAGTTGCGGTTGATTTCAAAGACTTTTTCAAAACCACCCACCAGGAGCCGTTTGAGGTAGAGCTCGGGGGCGATGCGGAGGAAAAGATCCATATCCAGCGCATTGTGATGGGTACGGAAGGGCTTGGCTGTGGCGCCACCGGGGACCGGCTGCATCATCGGGGTTTCCACTTCCATGTAGCCACGGTTGTTGAGAAACTCACGAATGAGGCGAATGATCTCCACCCGTTTCTGAAAGACCTCGCGCGATTCAGGATTAACGATCAAATCCAGGTAGCGCTGACGGTAGCGAGTTTCCACATCGGTCAGACCGTGGAATTTCTCCGGCAGGGGGCGCAGCGATTTGGTGATCATCTGCAACCCTTTGGCCTCAAGCGAAAGCTCACCGGTTTTGGTGCGAAAGAGGGTCCCCTCTACACCGACGATATCGCCCACATCCCACTTCTTGAAGAGGTTGTAGTTTTCGACCCCTAAAACATCGCGTTTTGCATAGACCTGCATCTGACCGGAGCTGTCGCGTACATGGAAAAAGGCGGCCTTACCGAATTTGCGCATAGACATAACCCGTCCAGCGATGCGGAATGTATGCCCGGACTCATCGTGGGTTTCTGCGGCCAGGTCCGCTCCCTGGGGAAGGATGTCGGCAATGGGATGCGGAGCTTTGAAACTATTGCTGAAAAGTTTGACTCCAGCCTCGGCCAGGGTCTCGGCTTTTTCACGGCGCTGCTTGAGAAGATTGCTTGTGTTTTCCATGAAATAATATGCGATCAGTTGTTAGGAGCCCGCTTCAGCGACTGCGTGTGCTTCGCAGTCGTCAAGCGGGAGAAAATGTTAGAATAAAGAAGCGTGTATATCAATAAGTCTGCAGGAAAATATCTAAACCGCGCAGTCTAGTTCGCACACTCGCTGATGTCAATTCCTTTCCAGGACGGCCAGGGATTCAATGTGATGGGTTTGTGGAAACATATCGATGGGCGTGATCTGTACCAGGTGGTAGCCGCCTTCCATCATGGCCTTGAGATCGCGAGCGTGGGTGGCCGGATCGCAGGATATTGAGAGAATCATCTGGGGGGAGAGTTGCGGTAAAAGCGCAGCTGTTTTGCCCAGTCCCTGACGGGGAGGATCAAGGAGAATGCAGTCAAAGGTTCGCTCCTTGCGCACCAGACGTTGGAGTTGCTGTCCCACGTCAGCTGCCTTGTAGCGCGTTTCCACATCCAGAGCATCACTGTTGGCTTCGGCCCAGGCAATACTCTCCCGGTTCTGGTCAATGCCAAAGATTTTCGCTCCAGAAAGGGCAAAGGGGAGAGAAAAGTTGCCCATGCCGCAAAAAAGGTCAAGCAGGGTGAAAGGGCGTTCCAGCTTTTGCGCAACTTCCATGGTGAGTTCGATGAGACGAGCGTTTTGGGCGACATTGACCTGAAAAAAACAACCCGTTGACCAACGCAGGCGATATATGAGTTCGCCCACGCTGAAATCCTGAGCCAGATGTGCAGCCTGTTGGTAGGGCTGGTCCCCTTTTTTCTGTTCAATGACCAGGTGTTGCACCAGGTCTTTGAGCAGAGAACCGTACCCGGCCAGGCTTTTAGCACTGACACCCCGTAGGGGATGGAACACCAGACTCAGCGCCCCATCGGCCGGAGAGAGCAACAGCTCAAGGGCATCGATACTGCCCGCAAGTTTTGCCGCGATTCCTTTGTCGACCAGCGTTTCCAGTACTTCGTTGATTGGCTCTGCCGCCAGAAGACAACGACGAATCGGGACGACCTGATTTGTGGCGTTCTGGTGATACCCCAGATTGCCCTGGTGGTCCAGATGGAGGCGAATGCGATGGCGATAACCAAAACTTTGCGGAGAGGCCAGGGGCACACCCTGCTGCTCAGGCGTCAGCACAATGCCAGCACGTTGTAGCGATTCCTGGAGGATCTCCTCTTTGAATCTCAGCTGGCTTGACTCCTCAGCGTGCTGAAGATTGCAGCCCCCGCATTGGCCGTAGTAGGGGCAGGGGGGAGTGATTCGCTCAGGTGCCGTCTTGTCAACGGTGATCAGCTCTGCCTCCATGTGGCCGCGATGTTTTTTAGTTTCGCGCACTGTGACCTGTTCGCCGGGAAGAGCTCCCGGAACCATGACCACCATGCCGTCGGCCAGGGTACCGAGCCCCTTGCCTCCATGTATGAGCTTGTGTATTGTCAGTGTATGTTCCATGGGGCTAGTATACTCGTTTTTGCAAAGTATGCTTGTTCTATTCAGTCAGAGTGCTTTACAGCAAGGAAATGTATATGTCAGCACAGCCTAAGGCTAAGGTTTTGATCGTCGATGATGAGCGGGTGCACCGATTTATGTTGCACTCGCTTTTGGGCGAATGGGGGTGGGATGCAGAAGAGGCCGATGACGGTTCCACTGCTGTTGCCGCTGTTGAGCAGGGGCCTTTTGATGCTATCTTGATGGATGTGCGCATGACCACCATGGATGGGATGGAGGCACTTAAGCGTATTCATGCGATCAACCCTGCTATCCCCGTGGTGATTATGACCGCTTTTTCCTCGGTGGATTCGGCCGTGGCTGCAATTAAACAGGGAGCCCACGATTACCTCACCAAGCCCCTAGATTTTGATCGCCTGAAAACAACGCTTGAGGTAGCCATGGGGCACCGCAACCAGGAGGCTGAATCTTCAGAGCTCGACCAGCCCTTTGGTGATGATAACCGCATCATTGGTACATCCACTCCCATGCAGGAGCTCTGGGAGATGATCGTGCATGTGGCTCCCACCGAGGCCACGGTGCTGATCAACGGAGAATCAGGTACCGGAAAAGAACTGGTCGCTGCTGCCCTACACCATAAAAGTCAGCGGGCCAGGGGGCCTTTGGTCAAGGTGAACTGCGCGGCCCTGGCTGAAACCTTACTCGAATCCGAGCTGTTTGGTCATGAACGAGGTGCTTTTACCGGGGCTGATCGTCGAAGGGAAGGGCGTTTTGTCCAGGCCCAGGGGGGGACTCTTTTTCTCGATGAGATTGGCGAAACATCACCTTCCATGCAGGCTAAATTGTTGCGGGTACTGCAGGAACACGAGTTGCAGCGGGTTGGCGGCCAGGAAACACTCAAGGTGGATGCCCGTATCCTCTGTGCAACCAACCGTGATCTTGAAGAGGAGGTGGCGGCCGGGCGTTTTCGCGAGGATCTTTACTACCGTCTTAATGTGGTTGAATTGGAAGTTCCTCCCCTGCGCGAGCGGCATGGGGATATTCCTTTGCTGGTAAACTATTTTCTTGAAAAGTTTGCCGCCCGTAACGGTCGTACCATTTGCGGGGTAACACCAGAATGCATGGACGTGCTCAACCGCTATCCCTGGCCCGGGAATGTACGGGAATTGGAGCATTCCATGGAGCGTGGAGCGATTCTCATGCGTGGGGAGTATCTTGATTTGAGCGCACTACCCCTTGCCATCAGTCGTTGGGCTGGCATGAATCAGCCCCAAGAGGTTGAAGCGCCTTCCACCTTGAAAGAGGCCGAAAAGATGCTGATCATCAAGACCTTGGAAGAAACCGGCGGTAATCGGAGCGAAGCGGCAAGGCGATTGCAAATTACGCGTAAGACGCTCTTGAACAAGATTAAAAGTTATAATATAACTTGAAGAATAAACGCAGTATTAGCAATGGCCTCCGCCTATTTGACCGGTCGGGGAGCCTCTGCTTATTGTCTTCGTCTTTTTTTCATTTTCCCTTCTTCTAACGAGCGAACATTCTTGATGCAACACAGGCCGACTTTGCTGGAAGCTGCGTATGACGTGAGCCGTTTTCTATTTCAGGAGCGGGATTTAGCGCATCTGCTTCAAGGTATCTGCGATCGGCTTGCCGGACCAGGAGCGGGTCAGGCAGTGCTCCTGGTGTTGATTGATCAGGATTCCGGTGGCATCATTACTGCAGAAACAGGATTAGAAGAAGTGCTCCAACCTCTGATTGATGGATTACAAAGAGGGGAACTTCCCGATTGCGGACGGAGGGCCCTGGAAGGTAGAGAGGCTGGCATCGTCGTCTGTGAAGATTGCACCTGCGGTCTTTGTGTAAACAACACGACCAGCACGCAGCATGGCATGACCATCCCCCTCCACTGTTCAGCAAGTTTATCGGGTTTTCTAACCCTGCGTCTGCCTGTCGATCGTTTTCTCTCTCCAGCTGAAAAAAATATCCTGCTTGAGCTTGCTGAAACAATGGGGCTTGCCTTACGCCAACTCTTTGATGAGGAGGCCGGAAAGAGGCGCCAGCTGGAACTCGAGCGCATCGAAGAAAGGTATGAGTTGGCACTGCATGCCTCCCAGGCCGGGCTATGGGATTGGAACATCAGTACCGGTGAAATGTATACCAGTCCAGATCAGTGGGAACTGCTCGACTATAGGGCGGATACCGCAGGGGCGACTTTACCCCGCCGTTTTATCCATCCTGATGATCGAGAACAGGTCTTGCAAGTCCTTAATCAGCACCTGGCAGGCAAGACCGACGAATATCGCATCGAATATCGGGTTCAGGAAAAAAATGGAGAGTGGAGTTGGTTTCTCGACCGTGGCCAGGTGGTGGAGCGTGATCACAATAATATGCCTGTGCGCATGACCGGCACCCACCAGAATATCACCCTGCAAAAGAAGCAGGACGAGGCCATTGCCCTTGTTCAGCAGCAACTGCATGACGCCGTCAATCATGAGCGTAATTTTTTGCAGACGGTCATCGATAGTGCCGGTGACCCGGTTATGGTTATTGATCTGAAATACAACGTTCTGCTGATTAACCAGTCTGCTGCTCGGCTTGTCCATGCTGGAGCTTCTTATGACACCTTTCAGGGGGAAAAATGTTATCGCATCTTCAGTTGCAGCGATACTCCCTGCAAGGATCCTCGCTATCCCTGCCCGGTGGCACAGGTCGTTAAACACAACACCCAGATTAAACTGGTCCATAATCCCTACCACGGCAACGGGGTGAAAAATACCTTCGAGCTTGAGGCTTCGCCGCTCATTGATCACGAAGGGAACCTTTATGGTGTCATTGAGGTGGCCCGCGATATCACCGATCGTTTGCGCATTGAAAAGGAGCTGCGTGAATCTCGCTCCCATCTCTATCAACTGGCCCATCATGATAACTTAACCGGACTACCCAATCGGTTGCTCTTTCGGGATCGACTCAACCAGGCGGTGAGCAAGGCCGAACGAAATCGAACCGGGGTGGCTGTGCTTTTTCTGGATCTGGATAAGTTTAAAACCATCAACGATACCCTGGGGCACGATGTCGGCGATGAACTCCTCCAGGAAGTGGCCAAACGGCTCCAGCGGCAGGGGCGTCAGTCGGATACGGTGGCCAGGTTGGGTGGCGATGAATTTGTTTTCGTACTTGAGGATATCCACGAACAGCGGGATGCAGGCGTGGTTGCTGAAAAAATAATGACCGCACTCGTCAAGCCCATTCAAACCCGAGAGCATCAGATTCGGGCCTCGACCTCCATAGGGATTGCTCTCTATCCCGAAGATGCCGAAACCATAGATGAAGTCATAAAATGTGCCGACCTGGCCCTCTATGCAGCAAAAGAGATCGGGCGGAGTAATTACCAGTTTTTTCGGCAGGATCTGCCATGCAACGGAAAACGTCCAAGGCTTAACAGGCAAGAATTTCTGCGCGCTTTTGCAGAAGATGAGCTCTTCATTGATTATCAGCCTCAATTTCAGCTGGACAGTGATCGGGTCGTTGGCCTTTTGGCTGAACCGTATTGGTTGCACCCTTCCATGGGGTTACTGCTTCCGGAGGCCTTTGTGTCCGCAGGCCATGAATGTGATATGCTTGGCCCCCTGAGTGACTGGATACTGCAGCGCCTGAGTGATGATCTTCAGTTTTGGCAAGATCAGGGACGCAGATGTCCCCCTTTGATCCTCCCCTGCAGCAGTCGTCTGTTGCTTGATGCCGATTTTCTTGCCGTTATGAGGAGGGTGATAGACACTGAGGGGTTCGATGCAAATATGCTGGTTTTAGGGCTGCGTGAGCGAGTGGTAACCGAGGCCACCAGCCAGCTCATGTCCTCGTTGCAGCAGTTGAGCCAACTGGGGCTGCATTATGCCCTGACAGAGTTTGGTCAAGGCCGTTGCATTTCTTTGCAGCTTCAGTCCCTTCCCGTGCTCTCTGTGCTGGTGAGCCGAGAGCTTGTCGAGCAGAGCCGTTTTGATCACCAGGCCAAGACGCTGCTTGCCGCATTAATTCCTTTCTGCCAGACTCTGGGAGTGCACGTTGTTGCTGATGGGGTGGAACATCCCGAACAGAAGCAACTGCTGCGTAATCTTGGTTGTGAACAGGGACAGGGAAGTTTTTATTCTCTGCCCTTGGGAGTCAACAAGATAACAGAACTCCTGCCAAATGCCTGAAATGGCCTGTTGACGCCATTCTACCCCTGTGGTAATACCCCAGCTTGTTTTTCCTCTTGGAGGGTGGGTATTTGATCAACGTTGAAGGGGGACCCGCCGATATCTTTTCTTAAATGTCTTAGACGAGAAGAATGAGCAAAGCAGGAGGCATCCTGCACTTGCAATGACTTCTGGTTTTTCGGGTCGTTTAAGAAAACAAATCAACATAGATTGACTTGCATAGAGAGCTTGATGAGTTCATACAACTCAGGTGCTGTCCATTGCAGCAAAAGCTTTGTGCAAGAGTGAGAGCGTTAGAGCAATGCGTACGGATATTTTACATGTCGGCGCGGATGAGTTGACCTACGAGATCCGCAATATCGTTAACCTGGGTGACAAATTAAAAAGCCTGGGAGTACAGGTAAACTGGGAAAACATTGGTGATCCTATTGCCAAGGGGGAAGAAGTTCCTACCTGGATGAAAGAGATCGTGGCCGAGGCTGTCTACGAAAATCAAAGCTACGGCTACTCTCCCACCAAGGGACTCCTGGAAACTCGAGAATTTGTCGCCCAGTGTACCAACGCCCGCGGCGGTGTGCAGATCGATGCTGAAGATATCATTTTCTTCAACGGGCTTGGCGACGCTATTTCCAAGGTCTATGGCATGCTTAAACCTACTGCCCGTGTCCTTGTTCCCACTCCCAGTTACACAACTCATTCTTCTGCTGAGGCAGCCCATGCCGGTACGCAGCCTGTAACCTACATCCTTGATCCAAACCATCTCTGGTATCCGGATCTTGAGGATATCGAAAACCACATCAAGTATAACCCTGCGGTTGCAGGTATTTTGCTGCTCAACCCCGATAATCCCACCGGCGCGGTCTATCCTGCTGATGTCATGCGGGCCATTGTTGAGATCTGCGAGAAAAACGAGCTCTTTATTATCTGCGATGAGATCTATCAGAACATGACGTACAACGGCACCACCTCGGCGCCGCTTTGTACGGTTATCGGTGATAAAGTGCCAGCACTCTGCATGCGGGGTATTTCTAAGGAGATGCCTTGGCCTGGTTCGCGTTGTGGGTGGATAGAGGTCTATAATCGCCATCGAGATCCCATGTTTGCTACCTATGTGAACTCGATCATCAACGCTAAAATGCTGGAGGTCTGCTCGACAACTCTGCCCCAGATGGTCCTGCCACGAATCAAGTCGCATCCTCTCTATCAGGAACATCTCAAAAACCGCATTAAACGCTATGAGCGTTTTTCCAATCTGGCGTATAACATTTTAAAAAATGTCAAAGGGCTCTTGGTCAATCGGGCCAATGGTGCCTTCTACATGAGTGCGGTCTTTGAGGAGTGGGTGCTCAATCATCAGCAGACTCTGCCCATTGAGATCGATGAGGTGCGAGAAATTATTGAGCGTCTGGTTTCTGGGCCGAATATTCAGCCGGATAAACGTTTCGTCTATTATCTTTTGGCATCAACCGGAATCTGTGTGGTCCCCCTCTCTTCCTTTGCAACCGACCTGCAGGGCTTCCGTATTACCCTGCTTGAAAAAGAAGAAGATGAATTTGTCCAGATATTTGAAACCATTGCTGCAAGTATCAAGAGCTATGTGAGTTCATCCGTTGGGCGAGGGCACTGCCGCTGATACTTTTGCTTCAGCCAATTTTAAAATCCCCTGTCACCTAAAGGTGACAGGGGATTTTTTTTGTGAGAATGAGTCTTTTCTCTCTGTTTTTCTTGGAAATTTTTTGAAAAATTACTTCCGGAAAAGCGGGCGTGCCTCCCTTGACACTGGATTTTTCCATACTTAATGTTGGCCACAGATTTGACCGGCCTGTCTGTACGCCGAGAGAGGCGCAGAGCTGGCAGAAGGTGCTCGCCGCGCCGCATAGCCGCCAGAGTAACTATATATAACTGAGCAGAAAAAGGAGAGCCTACGTGATAGACGAGACAAACAAACAGGATCCTGTCGGTGAGCAGAAAGAAAAGGAGAATCCCGAAGTCCTGGAGGATGTGGAGACTATTACCGAAGAAAGCGTAGAGGTCAGCGAGACCGAGGCGTTGCAGGAGAAAGTGACCGCAACCCAGGACCAGTTGATGCGCGTTGCTGCCGAGTTTGAAAACTACAAGAAACGTATGGAGCGCGAACGCAGCAAATTGCTGAAATACGCCGGTGAAAATATTCTGCGCGATCTTTTGCCCACCCTTGATAACCTAGACCGGGCTTTAGAGCAGGGGAGTGCTGAGAGTGAAGACACCGAAAAAAAACTGCAGTCCTTGCTTGAGGGGATCGAGTTGACGCGCAAGGGGTTGAGTTCTACGCTTGAGCGTTATGAGGTGGAAGCTCTCGAATCCATCGGCCTGAGCTTCAATCCCGATGAACACGACGCTCTGACCATGGAGGCCAGTGAAGAAATGCCTGCCAACCATGTACTGCGCGAATTTGCCAAGGGATATCGTTTTAAGGATCGGGTTCTGCGCCATGCGCAGGTTGTTGTTTCCAGCGGTCCGGGGAAAGCAGCCTGACTCCCTCTTGATCTCAGCTTGAACGGGTGAGCCCTCTCAGCTGTGAAAGAGCGTCTTGGTTATGTGAATGCAGCTTGACAAGCGGCGAATAGAACACATTGTACTAGTTGAAATTGTGAAATTTTTAGGCTTTTGCCAGATATAAATACAGAGAGAGAAGGAGAGCGTAGATTATGAGTAAAATTATTGGAATTGACTTGGGAACCACCAACTCATGTGTGGCTATCATGGAGGGTGGTGATCCTAAGGTTATTGAGAATACCGAAGGAAACCGCACCACCCCGTCGATTGTTGCCTTCAATGACAGTGGTGAGCGTCTGGTGGGCCAGACTGCCAAACGTCAGGCCGTGACCAACCCGACCCGGACTCTGTTTGCCATCAAACGTTTGATTGGCCGTAAGTTCAGTGATCCCGAGGTGAAAAAGTCCATCGAAGTCAGCCCCTTTAACATCGTAGAAGGCCCCGGTGGCGACGCGGTGGTTGAGGTGGACGGCAAGACCTACACCGCAGCTGAGATTTCAGCCATGACTCTGGGCAAGATGAAACAGACCGCCGAGGAGTACCTGGGCGAGCCCGTAACAGAGGCTGTTGTTACAGTTCCTGCCTACTTTAACGATGCCCAGCGTCAGGCAACCAAGGATGCCGGAAAGATTGCAGGGCTCAACGTGCAGCGCATCATCAACGAGCCGACTGCAGCTTCGCTTGCCTACGGTCTGGATAAGAAAGGCGAAGAGAAGATCGCTGTCTTCGACCTTGGTGGCGGTACCTTCGATGTTTCTATCCTAGAGATCGGCGATGGTGTTTTTGAGGTGAAATCCACCAACGGTGATACCTTCCTCGGTGGTGAAGATTTTGATATGCGTATCGTTAACTGGCTCGCCGATGAGTTCAAACGTGAGCAGGGCGTTGATCTGCGCAACGATAAGATGGCACTCCAGCGCCTGAAAGAAGAGGCGGAGAAAGCTAAAAAAGAGCTTTCCAGCGCGAAAGAGACCGATATCAATCTGCCCTTTATTACTGCAGATGCCTCCGGCCCCAAACATCTCAATGTCAAACTGAGCCGCGCTAAACTGGAGACCCTGGTCGAGGACCTGATTGATCGCTGTGCAGCTCCCTGTATAACTGCCCTCAAGGATGCAGGTCTGAACGCCTCCGAGATCGACGAGGTTATCCTGGTTGGTGGTATGACCCGTATGCCCAAGGTTCAGGAGAAGGTTAAAGCCATCTTCGGTAAAGACCCGCACAAAGGTGTGAATCCTGACGAGGTTGTAGCCATCGGTGCTGCGATTCAGGGTGGTGTACTCAAAGGTGATGTCAAAGACGTTCTTCTTCTGGATGTTACCCCGCTTTCCCTGGGGATCGAGACCCTGGGCGGCGTCATGACCAAGTTGATCGAGAAGAACACTACGGTTCCTACCAAGAAGAGCCAGGTTTTTTCCACTGCGGCTGACAACCAGCCTGCGGTTTCCATCCACGTGCTCCAGGGAGAGCGTGAGATGGCAAACGACAACAAGACCATTGGCCGTTTTGAGCTGGCCGACATTCCTGCCGCACCGCGTGGCGTACCGCAGATCGAGGTAACCTTTGATCTGGATGCCAACGGTATCCTCCACGTTTCTGCCAAGGATCTGGGGACTGGCAAAGAACAGTCTATCCGCATCACCGCTTCCTCCGGTCTGTCTGAGGAAGAGATTGAGCGCATGAAAAAGGATGCGGAGCTCCATGCCGAGGAAGATAAAAAACGCAAAGAGCTGGTCGAAGCCAAAAACAACGGCGACTCTATGATTCACATGACAAGCAAAAGCCTGACTGAGCTCGGTGATAAGGTTGATGCCGAGACCAAGGGCAATGTTGAGCGTGAGATCGAGAACCTTAAAAAAGCTCTGGAAGGTGAGGATGTTGAGGCTATAAAAGCGGCAACCGACGCTTTGACCCAGGCTTCGCATAAGCTTGCCGAGCTCATGTATGCCCAGGCCAAGTCCGAGGGTGGCGCAGCCGGTGATGCGGGCGCGGGTGCTACCGGTGGCCAGGCCAAAAAGGGTGGGAAAGACGATGATGACGTCGTTGACGCCGACTTCGAAGAAGTGAAGTAATAAAAGCGTTTCCTGGCTTAAACAGGGAACATTGACATGATGGGGGCGTGGTTTCTGACTGCGCCCCCATTTTTTTTGCCCTTTTTTTGCCAATTGCGCTATAACCATGCGGTTGTCTGCAACGATCAATAGAGAAATAGGGGGTAGACCACGTTGTATTCGTTGTTCAGCGAATACAACGTGGTCTACCCCCTATTTCACATAGAAGAGAAGAAGAGAGACCAATGAAACGAACACTGTCAGGAATACAACCCTCGGGAAAACTTCATATTGGCAATTATTTTGGAATGATGCAGCCTATGTTGCAGCAGATGGACAATTCAGAGCTCTATGTCTTTATTGTCGATCTCCATGCCTTGACCTCAGTCCATGACCGGGATCGCCTCCGCACCGGTACCTTGGAGGCAGCTGCCGACTTCCTGGCCCTGGGCCTTGATCCCAAACGTTGCATCTTCTGGGTGCAATCCGACGTACCCGAGGTTTGCGAACTCTCCTGGCTGTTGTCAACCATGACCCCCATGGGACTGTTGGAGCGGTGTCATGCCTATAAGGACAAGGTTGCCAAAAATATTACCGCCAGTCATGGGCTTTTTGCCTACCCGGTTTTGATGGCTGCCGATATTTTACTCTATCAGTCCGAAATTGTTCCCGTGGGCAAGGATCAGAAGCAGCATGTTGAGGTGGCCCGCGATATCGCCCAACGCTTTAACAATACCTTTGGCGAAACCTTTGTTTTGCCGGAACCGCTGATCAGTGAGTCCACGGCCATTGTCCCGGGCATCGATGGCCAGAAGATGTCCAAGTCCTACGACAATACTATCCCGATCTTTCTTGAAGAGAAGCCGCTGCGCAAGCGGGTCATGAGTGTGCAGACCGACGCTACCCCCGTGGAAGATCCTAAAGATCCCGACAACTGTAACCTCTATGCACTGCTCAAGCTCTTTGCCTCACAGGAGAAAATGCAGGAGGTGCATGATCTCTATGTTAACGGGGGGGCCGCCTATGGCTACCTTAAGCAGGATCTCTATGAGTTGATCAATGCCCATTTTTCTACTGCACGCGCTAAGAAAAAAGAGTTGCTCGACAATCAGGACTACCTGCGTCAGGTGCTGAAAGAAGGTGCAGAGAAGGCCCGGGAAAAAGCGACCGTGACCATGGACCTGGTCAGAGATCGGATGGGCCTGAAATATTAATCAGCCACAAGAAGTACATAACAAAAAAGGCTGCTTCCCTTCATAGGGGAAGCAGCCTTTTTTGTTATGTACTTCTTGAATGGAGGGCTGATCAGAAATCAACCATCTCCACGTCAAAGACCAGCCAGGCGTTGGGGGGAATAACTCCACCAGCTCCGCGCTCACCGTAGGCAAGCTCAGGGGGGATAATCAGAGTTCGTTTCTCTCCCTTGGCCATCTGGCTCAGGGCTTCGTCCCACCCCTGAATAACTCGACCGGTACCAACGGGAAAGGCGATGGGCTCACCGCGGTCATAGGAGCTGTCGAACTTGCGGTTGCCAACCAGGAGGCGACCGGTGTAATGGGCCTTGATTTCGGTTCCTGCTGCGGGCGGATCGCCAGCTCCTTCCTGCTCGACCTGATAAAAAAGACCGGATTTGGTTTCAACAGCTTTGGGCCACTGCTCTTTGATCAGCTTGAGAATTTTTTCCTTCTGCGCTTTCAGGGCTTCGGCCTCACGCTCTTTTATGGTAGCAAGGGCGGCATCAAATGCGGCTTGATCGGTTTTGAAAGCCTCAGCTTCACGGCCCTCACGGATGATGGTGATGGATTTAATCACATCTCCGCGGTCAATGCGGTCAACCACGTCCTGGCCATCGATCACCTTGCCAAAAACGGTATGCTTACCATCCAGATGCGGGGTGGCCAGATGGGTGATAAAGAACTGGCTGCCGTTGGTGCCGGGGCCGGCGTTGGCCATGGAGAGGACTCCAGGACCATCGTGGGTCAGTTCTGGATCAAACTCGTCGGGGAAGGTGTAGCCTGGGCCACCGGTACCGGTACCCAGCGGACAGCCGCCCTGGATCATGAAGTTGGCAATGACACGATGAAAGGTTAATCCGTCGTAAAAGGGGGTGCCTGAGGCTTTGCTTCCCCCTGCAAGTTGCAGTGCTCCTTCAGCCAGACCAACAAAATTGATCACAGTTAAAGGGGTTTTGGTGTAAAATAATTTGATTAAAATATCGCCTTTATCGGTAGCGATTTTGGCGTAGAGTCCCTCTTTCATAGCGATTTTTGCCTCGATTCCGTTTGTTATAGGTTGTACCTCAACAGAAAACACTGGTTGTCCGTAACAGAAAAGCAGTACGGACAGAAGCAGCAACGAAAGCAGCCTGGTCATGGATATCTCCGGCTAATACGTCATGTTCGTTGAAGATGAGCAAGCCCTCAGAGCAGGAGGGCAAGGTTTAGGCAATCAGGGTTGCTTACTTTGCTGTTGGCTCCTTGTCAATAAAAAATGGGAAGAATAGGGCCCTCTCGGGCTGCTCTGGTGGGGGAGGAGCTCTACAGTGGCAATGGATACTCTGTTTAAGAGATGTTCCCCTCGAAGCGTACAGGATTTATGGCCATGACCAAGAGAGCCGCTTGAGCAGACGAAACCATACCTTTGGTTGGATAAATGGATGAATTTCCGAATCCCTTTACAAGGGGCTTGACGGTTGCTAGGCTATTTTGTTAAATAGATAGATTTTTGTGCCGTCAATAAATAATCTTCGAGAGGTCAACGAGAATCTTGCCATATCTGCTTCACAGTACCTTGAAATGTGCGCTTTATGCGTTGAGGGAACTGTTGTTGCTTGTGCTCAGATTTTGTGGTGACCGTTTGGTCAGTTTCCTGCACGTTGCTGGGCCCAAGCGTACGTTGATTTTTCTTCAGCCTGTAACCAAACCCTGCATTTTTTTTCGTCCAACGCTTTCATCTAATCTGGAAAATCCATTGTGGCTCACACCGGTTGCTGCGTTAAAATGTGCGGGAAGCCCCACGTTGGTCGCCGGTTGCCTGTTCCCTTGGCTGGTCTTAGAGCAGTATTCTTCACCCTGTAGTCAATCAGGGGATCGCTCAGCACTGAGGATCCCTCAGTTTATTGAGTTCAAGATAAGGTGATTTTTTTATCCTGGCTGAAGTGTAAATAGACGAGGACTACCAGCCAGGTAAGGGCAAGATTAAAAGCGTTAGAATTGGCGGCCTAAATAAGCAAATAAAGGATTTTGCTCCGTTGCCTCGGGACAACGGCGGCTGATCCCCATGGTGAGGAGCAAGCACGTTCCTGCCATTATCACATCGATATTCGTATCCCGTACAGTGCAGCACAGCCAACCGTACGACGGTAAAGAGAACAGGGGGCCGATAGGGTCCTGCGTTCCTCTGAGGTCGACCATATGCTTCAAAGCTTTTTTTATTTGAGTGAACTGGTGATCTTGGTGTGCATGCTTATCATACAACAGTAAACGGTTGCAGCGGCCACCCCAGGTGGGGCAGGGCTGGAAACGGAACCTCGTTCTTTTCTTTAGGTAGACTATGAAAGCGTTAATCGGACTTGAGGACGGCACGGTCATGACCGCGCGATCTTTTACAGGCCCAGGTGAGGCGGTGGGAGAGATAGTGTTCAACACCAGTATGAGCGGCTATCAGGAAGTGCTTACCGATCCGTCGTATACGGCTCAACTGGTAACTATGACCTATCCGCTTATTGGCAACTACGGTGTAAATCCCGAGGATATGGAATCCCAAGGTGTGCATCCCCGCGCATTTCTTGTTCGTGAGTATCAGGGATACCCCAGTAACTTCCGTTCCACAGAAAATTTAGCAGAATTCCTTAAAAGGCATAAGGTGTTGGGGATTGAAGGGTTCGACACCCGTATGCTGACCAGAAAAATACGAACTGTTGGGGCGATGAAGGCTCTGATTACCACCGAAGATATGGATCCTGAATCGGTGGTGCGCCGTGCTCGCGAATGGTCCGGTCTGGTTGGCCGGGATATGGTTGAACGGGTTGCCAGCCCCGTTATGTACCGCTGGGAAGGCAAGCCGGTTGAGGGAAATACCTTTCCCCAGACAGAAAATGGTCGATTCAATCTGGTTGCCTATGATTTTGGTATCAAATTCAATCAACTGCGCCTCCTGACCAGCAAGGGTTGTCGGGTATTGGTCGTTCCGGCGACTACCTCGGCTGAGGAAGTGCTTGCGCTCAACCCCGATGGTGTTTTTCTCTCCAACGGTCCTGGCGATCCCGCCGGTGTCCAGGGCGTTGTAGCCAATATTCAGGGGCTACTGGGCAAGGTGCCTATTTTTGGTATCTGCCTGGGCCATCAGATGCTTGGCTTGGCCTATGGGGGCACGACCTACAAGCTGAAATTTGGCCACCGTGGCGGCAATCAACCGGTCAAGGACCTGCTCACTGGTAAGGTGGAGATCACCTCCCAGAACCATGGGTTCTGTGTTGATCCCAAGAGCTTGCCCGACTCGGTCGAGGTGACCCACATCAACCTCAATGATGGCAGCCTTGAGGGCATGCGGCATAAAGAGTTCCCGGCATTTTCCGTGCAATATCATCCTGAGTATGCCCCGGGCCCTCACGATGCGGAATATCTTTTTGACCGGTTCATTCAACTGATGGAGCAGGCGAGCTGAGCGCTCGGCGGATAAGGAAGACAGACGATGCCAAAACGCACAGATATACACAAGATACTTATCATCGGCTCCGGGCCGATTATCATCAGCCAGGCCTGCGAGTTTGATTACTCTGGAGCGCAGGCGGTTAAGGCTCTGAAAGAAGAAGGCTATGAGGTGGTGCTGATTAACTCCAACCCGGCCACCATCATGACTGATCCCACTCTGGCCGATCGCACCTATGTGGAGCCGCTTACGCCTGAGTGTGTGGCCAAGGTCATCGAGCGCGAGCGACCCGATGCACTTTTGCCCACCCTGGGCGGCCAGACAGGCCTGAACACAGCCATTAAGGTGGCTGAGATGGGCGTGCTCGAGAAGTACGGCGTTGAGATGCTTGCCGCGAATATTGATGTGATCAATAAGGCGGAAGGGCGTGAAGAGTTTCGGGACGCCATGCACAAGATCGGGCTCAAGGTTCCCGAATCTGATATTGTTCACACCATCGAAGATGCCATGGCAGCAGGTGAACGTATCGGTTTCCCCATCATAGTCCGTCCGAGTTTTACCTTGGGCGGGACAGGTGGTGGTGTCGCCTACAACCGGGAAGAGCTCAACAAGATGGCAACCGCCGGATTGGATCTTTCCATGACCACCGAGGTCATGCTGGAGCGCTCCCTGCTGGGCTGGAAGGAGTACGAGCTTGAGGTGATGCGCGACAAAAACGATAACGTCGTGATCATCTGCTCCATCGAAAACGTCGATGCCATGGGCGTCCACACGGGAGACTCGATCACCGTGGCACCGGCCCAGACCCTGACCGACCGCGAGTACCAGGAGATGCGTGATGCCGCCATCGCCATTATTCGTGAGATCGGGGTGGAGACCGGTGGCTCAAACGTCCAGTTTGCGGTGAATCCGGAAGATGGCGAGTTGATGGTCATCGAGATGAATCCTCGTGTTTCCCGCTCCTCAGCCTTGGCCTCTAAAGCGACCGGCTTCCCCATTGCCAAGATCGCTGCTAAGCTGGCTGTGGGCTATACCCTGGATGAGATCAAAAACGATATCACCCGCGAGACCTACGCCTCCTTTGAACCGACTATTGATTACTGCGTGGTCAAGATTCCCCGCTGGACCTTTGAAAAATTTCCCGAAGCCGAGGACTTGCTGACCACTGCCATGAAGTCGGTCGGTGAGACCATGGCTATTGGCCGTACCTTTAAAGAGGCCTTCCAAAAGGGCATGCGCTCGCTTGAGATAGGACGCATGGGGTTTGGCTTTGATGGTAAGGTCGATCTCAGTGAGATGCATCAGGATGACCTAGAGGAGGGACTGGTCAAGCCCAACTCCAAACGGCTCAACCACCTCTTTGAGGCCCTGCGCCGGGGGATGTCCATTGAGCAGGTCTATGAACTGAGTAAGATCGATCCTTGGTTTCTTTATAATTTCAAGCAGATTGTAGAGAAAGGCGAGGAAATCCGCAGCCGCGGTTTTGTCGGCCTGGATAAGGATTTTCTTTACGAGGTCAAGCAGTATGGGTTCTCTGATGTCCAGTTGGCCCACCTTACCGGTACCTCGGAAGATGATATCCGTTCCCGTCGTATCGAATTGGGCCTTGAGCCGGCCTACAAGCTGGTGGACACCTGTGCAGCCGAATTTGAGTCCTACACCCCGTATTATTACTCGACCTACGAGCAGGAAGACGAGTCCAACCGCAGTGATCGCAAAAAGATCATGATTTTAGGTGGTGGCCCCAACCGTATCGGCCAGGGCATCGAGTTTGACTACTGCTGCGTTCATGCCTCCTTTGCCCTGCGTGAGATCGGGGTCGAGTCGATCATGGTCAACTCCAACCCGGAAACCGTCTCCACCGACTATGACACCTCAGATAAGCTCTACTTTGAGCCCCTGACCCGTGAAGATGTACTCAATATCATCGAGCGTGAACAACCCGATGGTGTGATCGTCCAGTTTGGTGGCCAGACCCCGCTGAACCTGGCCGTGCCCCTGGCCCAGGCAGGGGTGCCCATTGTTGGTACCCCACCCGATGCCATTGACCGTGCCGAGGATCGAAAACGTTTTCAGCAGTTTCTCCAAAAACTTGGTTTGCGTCAGCCGGCTAATGGCACCGCTCATACCCTGGAAGAAGCTCTGGAGGTGGCCAAGGAGATCAGTTTTCCGGTGGTTATGCGGCCTTCCTACGTCCTGGGCGGGCGTGATATGCGCATCGTCTACAACGAGCAGGGCATCCGTGACTTCATGGCTATTCCCGGCATGAGTGGCGGTGAGCATCCAGTCCTTTTAGATCAGTTTTTAAAAGACGCCATCGAGGTGGACGTGGACGCGATCTGTGATGGCACCACTACTGTCCTTGGCGGGATTATGGAGCATATTGAAGAGGCGGGAATTCACTCCGGTGACTCTGCCTGTGTCCTCCCTCCCCACACTCTGCCGGCATCTATGCTTGATGAGATCTCCAAGGCGACCAAGGCCATGGCGATCGAACTTGGGGTTATCGGGTTGATGAACGTGCAGTTTGCTGTCCAGGGCGAGACTCTCTTTGTATTGGAAGTGAACCCGCGTGCTTCTCGAACGGTGCCCTTTGTCTCTAAAGCAACCGGGGTTCCCCTGGCCAAAATGGCGACTAAAGTGATGCTCGGTATGAGCCTTGAGCAACTGGGCTTTACCCAAGAGAAAAAGCTGTCTCACTACGCGGTCAAAGAGGCGGTCTTTCCCTTTGATCGGTTTAAAAACGTTGATACCCTGCTTGGCCCGGAGATGAAATCCACTGGCGAGGTTATGGGAATCGATGATGATTTGGGACTTGCTCTGGCAAAATCGCAGATGGCCGCCAATGCCCGGGTTCCAGAGAAGGGCACCGCTTTTATCTCCGTACGTCATGGGGATAAGGATGCGGTGGTTCCGGTGGTGAAAAAACTGCAATCCCTCGGGTTTGAGATTATTGCAACCAAGGGGACAGCTGCCAAACTCAAAGAAGTCGGGATAGCGTGCTCCGAGGTGCATAAGATCTCCCAAGGCCGGCCCCATATTTTGGATAAAATCCAAGACGGCAAGGTCCAGTGGATTCTCAATACCTCTGCAGGTAACCGAACCACTGAAGATAGTTACATAATTCGGCGAGCAGCCCTGGATTATCACATCCCCTATACCACGACCATTACCGGCGGCCTGGCCACAACCCAGGCTCTGGAATCGTTACGTGATCAGGAAATCGGGGTAAAGACCATTCAGGAGTTCGCAAAGAGCATTGACTGACGCAAAATCGATGTTAAAGTAAGGTGTCTATAGAATAATAATTCGTAAATAATTGGATATTCCTTCATTTAACAGAGAATTACCATGAGCCCTAGATCGGGCCGGGTGATTCAAGGCATGCTCGCCAAAAGCCCCGGGCATGCCTTCTTTTTGTACAATGTCATCATCTTGTCGCCCTGGCAACCGTTGCCAGGGCGACATTCATGTAGTGTCAGTCATTGTTTGTGAAGTATTCCAAATTTTCATCTTCCGGGTTTTTACGAGGCCAACAATTTGAATACATTTTACAAGAATCTCAGTATGTGGCTGGTCATCGGTCTGACCATGATTTTGCTTTTTCAGCTCTTCAACAAGCCGCAGCATCAGAGTAACTCCATTACCTACAGTGAGTTTTGGTCCAGCGTTGAAAAAGGCGCGATCAATAAGGTCAGCATTCAAGGAGAAGAAATCTCCGGAGTTGGCCAGGATGGACGTCCTTTTAAGACCGTTGCGCCCAGTGATGCCGGCTTGATCCCCATGCTGAGGGACTCGAATGTGGATATCTCGGTGAAGAAACCTGAAGAAACCCCCTGGTATCTCACCATATTCATCTCCTGGTTCCCCATGCTCCTTTTGATTGGTGTCTGGATCTTCTTCATGCGCCAGATGCAGATGGGCGGAAAAGGCGGAGCGCTTACCTTTGGCAAGACCCGAGCTAAGCTGCAGGGAGAAGGAGAGGTCAAGGTCACCTTCAAAGATGTTGCCGGGATTGATGAGGCCAAGGAAGAACTCGAGGAGATCATAGATTTTCTACGGGATCCGCAAAAATTCACCAAACTGGGTGGTCGTATTCCCAAAGGGGTGCTTCTTGCGGGATCTCCTGGTACCGGCAAGACCTTGCTTGCCCGTGCCATCGCCGGAGAGGCCGGGGTTCCCTTCTTCACCATCTCCGGTTCAGACTTTGTTGAGATGTTTGTCGGCGTCGGTGCCTCTCGAGTGCGTGATCTCTTCAGCCAGGGCAAGAAAAACGCTCCCTGTATCATTTTCATCGATGAGATTGACGCGGTCGGTCGTCATCGTGGTGCTGGACTTGGTGGTGGGCATGACGAACGCGAACAGACCCTGAACCAGCTGCTGGTCGAGATGGATGGTTTTGAGGGCAACGATGGGGTTATTATCATCGCCGCCACCAACCGCCCGGATGTCCTTGACCCGGCATTGTTGCGCCCCGGCCGTTTTGACCGTCAGGTCGTGGTGCCCGCACCCGATGTCAAGGGGCGCGAAAAGATCCTCGAGATCTACGGTAAAAAGACCAAACTTGCCGACAACGTCGACATGGAAGTCATTGCCCGTGGTACCCCTGGCTTTTCCGGTGCTGACCTGGAAAACCTGGTCAACGAAGCGGCACTCATGGCAGCCCGCGAAAACAGAGATGTCGTTGATGCGGAGTTGTTGGAGCGGGCCAAGGACAAGGTGATGATGGGGGCCGAGCGCAAATCCATGATCATTAGTCCCAAAGAAAAAGAGGTCACCGCCTATCATGAAGCTGGACACGCGCTGATTGCCAAGCTGCTCCCAGGTACCGATCCCATTCATAAGGTAACGATAATTCCCCGCGGGCGGGCTCTTGGTTTAACCATGCAACTGCCCATGGATGAGAAATACACCCATGCCAAGAGCTTCCTTCTGAACTCCATTGCCATTCTTTTCGGTGGCCGGGTTGCAGAAAAGCTGGTCTTTGACGAGATCACCACAGGTGCCGGTAACGATATCGAGCGTGCCAGCGAACTGGCCCGTAAGATGGTCTGCGAGTGGGGGATGAGCGATGAGCTGGGGCCACTGGCCTACGGCAAAAAAGACGAACAAATCTTCCTTGGCCGTGAGATCACCCAGCATCGTGATTATAGCGAAGAGACCGCGCAGAAAATCGATGATGCTGTCAAACAGATCATCATTGAGGCAAATGACAAGGTTACCACCCTGCTTCAGGAAAATATGGATATCCTTAAAGCCATCGCCGAAGAGCTGCTGGAGAAGGAAACCATCATGCTTGAGGATATGGAGCGCATTATTGCCGAGCTGCGCGGTGGTGCTGAGGCGAGCGATGAGCCCGAAACCGAGGAGACCGCTGAGGCCTGATAGGGGACATTACCCCCACAATGCGGCCAACGCCCCTGTAGGAGAGGGCCATGCCCGCGACACGAAAACAGATTCAACCACGAAAATTAATCTAAACGCCTCATCCTCACCAAAACCAAAAAATAATGATAGGGTTGCCCTCAAACCATGAGTGCAACCCTTTTTTTATGGAGAGTAGATCATGCAAATAATGGGTATCCTCAACGTGACCCCCGATTCCTTTTCAGACGGAGGAAGCTATGTAAGCGAAGCAACCCTGGAAAAGCGGATCGAACAACTGCTCAGCGAAGGTGCCGACATCATCGATGTGGGAGGAGAGTCTACTCGCCCCTTTGCTGAGCCCGTTGATGCGGAAGAAGAGTTGAAGAGGGTTATTCCAGCAATCCGGAAAATACGGAAGAGGAGTGCTATTCCGATCTCCATCGACACCACCAAGGCCATCGTTGCCCAAGAGTCTCTCGCTGCCGGAGCAACCATGATTAACGATATCTCTGCCCTACGCTATGACCCTGAAATGATCAACGTGGTCAAAGCCTTTTCTGGTGAGGTGATTATTATGCACATGCAGGGAACTCCCGGCGACATGCAGGTCAATCCCCAGTATGGCAATGCGGTTGATGAAATTAACGATTTTTTTCAGGAGCGATTAGCCTGGATGGAAGGGCTGGGGGTAAACCGTTCACGAATTATTCTCGACCCTGGCATCGGTTTTGGTAAAACCTTAGAGCATAACCTTGCAATTTTACGTGGCGTTGCGGCCTTCAAGGTACATTGTTGCCCGGTACTGATTGGGCATTCGCGTAAATCGTTTTTGAGAGAGCTGTTGGACTTTCCGCTGGAGCAAAGAGATTGTCCCACAGCAATGATTTCTGCCTTGATCGAGCAAGCTGGAGCCGATTATGTGCGCGTTCATGCTGTTGAACAAACTCAAAAGGCTATACGCTTGGTACAAGCACTCTCTCAGTGATAAGGATGTCGAATTGTGTCCGACAGTATTACCCCGCATCTTTTTGGTTTGAGATTTGTTTGAGTAGTTTTTTTGCTTCTTCAAACTCTTCAAAATTCTCTGAGAGCTCGATGGCTCTGTTGAGGTGGTGTTTTCCCTGCTCAATTTTTTTCATCGCAATGTAGGTAGCGCCAAGATGATAATGAAATGTCGGGCTTGCTGCTGATATCTCAATAGCTTTGTTGAAGTTTTCTACAGCTTTGGAAAACTCCTGCTTTTGGTAATAGATCCACCCTAATGTGTCCAGTATGGACGCATTTCCAGGCTGAAGGCTATCTGCTTTTTTTGCGAGCTTGAGAGCTGTATCAAGTTGCATTTTATTTTTAGCATAGAGCCATGCGAGCTGATTATAGCCGACGTAATAGTTGGGAAACGAAGAGACGACTTTTTGGTACTGCGCTGCCGCCTCAGTGACCTTTTTTGAATGCTCAAAGTATAAGCCTAATTTAATGAGAATACCTGGATCAGCATGTACTCTGGCTGCCTGTGTATAATATTCTGCAGCTGTATCGAATTTTCCTTCAATAAAATTAATTTCTCCTAGAGTGTAGAGAGCTGTAAAAAAATCAGGGACGATTTCTACAGCTCGAGTAAGATATTTTTTTGCCATAAATCTGTCATTTTTACGCAGATAGGCCTGAGCTGCTAAATAATTTCCCAGAAATGAATCCTTGTTCAGAGCAATCATTGTGTTGAATTGCTTGAGGCTTAAGTTGTTATAGCCCAGAGAAAGTAAAAATACCCCTAAGTCGAGATGTTTTCCCTCATTAGCTTTGATGAAATTTTTGAACTGTTCCTCATTAATTCCGTAGAGAAGGAAACCTGCAGTGGACTGCGATGAAGATGAAAAGAGTTTATAGGCCCTGGTTGGTTTCTGTGATGATAAATAATTGCAACCAGCTGAGAAATTAGAAAATTTCTTCTGGTTTGAAGTGAATGTTTGTTTTTGAGAATTCGAGTCGTCAAATGGAATATCTAATTGGTGAGATGCTACCTTTTTGAGGTAATAGGTTAAAAAAGATTTTTGACTCTCTGGCGAAAGCTGATCTAAGAGTTGAAGTGCAGAACGATAGTCGCTGCTGGCAAGCGAACAGTAGCTTAAGAGGTACATCACCTCATCGTTCTTCTCCGCTATTTTTTCTAGCTGGTAACGAGCCTCGTCAACTTTTGCTTGCTGTAAATAAATTTTCCCCAGCAAGAGGCTAGAATCTCTTGCATTCAAAGGGGGGATTTGTTGTGCAAATTCAATCGCTTTGTCATATTTTTCTTGTTTGAGATAGAGCGTGCTTAATTTTTCTATAACGGTTTTGTTTTCTGGCGCTAACGTCCGGCATTTTTGGAGAGTATCTATTGCTGCCTGGGTTTTTCCCAGGGCCTCCTGGGTTTGGGCTAATCCTGTGCAGGTGGTTGATGAGTTTGGATTCTTCGACCAGGCTGTGTTATAGAGTTGCAGGGATTCGTTCAGCTTCCCCATAGCATAGGCAAGAGCTGCTGAATTAATATAGGCCAGATTGAAATTAGCGTTGAGTGCTATGCAGGTGTCGTAGCTTTTTTTTGCCTTTGCGTAGTTGCCTAAATCTGTCTGAATCTTTCCGAGAATACTCCAGGGGTACGGGTGATTGGGAGCTGCTTGGATCGCCTGTTGGCAAAGTTTTTCTGCCTCGGGGTAGGCATGAGCCAAATATTTGAAAAGAGCATTTGCGGTAATGAGGTAGCTCGTGTCTGCCTGTAGTTCTCGCGCCCTGGTGTAATGCCCACGTGCCTGGGGAATATTACCGTCTAGGCAAAGAGAAATTGCCTGCATTGCGTGGGCGTCTCCGTTGTCTGGAATTCGTTTGAGCAACTCCTCGGAGACCACCCCAACTCGTTCTATGTTTCCATTGAAAAACGATTCCACCATTTCTTTGTGTAATGCAGCGGACGATGTAGAAGCCAAAGTGGGGGTGCTAACGTCGTTTTGCAGGGACAAGCTCAAGCTTGGGGGAGGGAAGCAGGCGGTAAAGCTTGTGAAAAGTACAGTCAGCAGAAGTTGAAAAACTAAATTTTTACAAACTCTCATTAATGTACTCCAGGTGTTCATTGCAGAGGGGGACTGATAAGGGAGATGCAATAGTTTCGAATATAAAGAATCTTTAAATGGCTCAGCAAAGCTTCAAGTTTTGATGCTGTCCTTTAGGGCATACAAGACCCATAAAAAAAGGCAAGCATTTTCATGCTTGCCTTTTTTTATTGCTTTGTCAATTCGTGCTTAGGATCTTTTTCTCCTGCCAAAACCAGCAAAGCCGGCAAGGCCAGCGCCGAAGAGCAGCATAGTTGTGGGCTCGGGAACAGCATTGCAATCTTTCCCGTATAGGGTCCACTCTGCGGTAGCTGTAGATTGATCGCTACCATAAGCAGTGACGAGAAAGGTGTTGGCTCCCAGTCCCAAGGCGTAATCAAGGGTGAAGTTGCCCAGTCCATCCGTAGCCCAATCGCTCAGTACGGTACCGTCAGGGAGGGTAATATCGATGTGATCTAGTCCAACCAGGTTGCCCGATGTTCCGTCAAAAATGGAAACCAGATCATTAAATGAAGCACCGACAAAAGCACCATAATCATCGTTATTGCCATAGGTGTCATCTGCGCCATTAACAACGGCCTTAAGGGCGTCTGCATCATAGCTGCTACCCATGCCAACAGAGTGGATTGCATCGATTTTTCCAGTGGCCATTGCGGTGTCTGCTGCATCATTAGCATCGTCTACATCTGAGCCACCATCCGACATCACGACCATGGCCTGGAGTCTGCTTGAATCAGTATCAGAAGCTGTTTGAAGAATACTGGAGGCCGCGTCTACGCCAGCATCAATTGCTGTTCCACCCGAGGCGTTAACTGAGTAGATTTTATTGTTAATAAGTGTATTGGTGCCGTCCAACTGAGTTAGCCCAATGAGAGTGGTTGCATAGCTATCAAAATCGACAATGGCAACCTGCGTGGTTGCTTGCGGCAGAGCGGCAACCAGGGCTAGGGCAGCATTTCTCTGAGCCGCTTGGCCCCCATCCCATGACATGCTTCCTGAGGAATCCATTACCAGCACCAGATCCAGTCCTGAACCTCCAACTTGTCCGATACCGGCAGCCTGTCCAGTCAAAGATACCGTGGTGCCAACGCAGTAGGTAGAACCATCAGCGGGAGTTAACCATGCCGCGGATGTCGCAGCCTGGGTGTTAGAAGTAGCAACTGTAGATGCGGCCAATGCAAGAGCGCCAAGTAACAAAGTCTTTTTCATACCATACCCTCCTTGGGAAGTTGAGTTAACTTATATTTGTTGTGGAAGCAAAAAGTAAACCATATCATGGTAAAACTTTACAATAAAAATTATGTGATATTTCAGTGTTTTATATTTGTGGGGTTGTGTTTAAGACTGTGAAATATAGAACTATTTTCCGGGAATCTGGAATGGTATATAGGCGATTTGCTGGCTTACAGTTGTTGTCTCTGGTGATATGGTATCTCTCCAGCTCGTGTTGCTTCGAACTTCTTTAAAACAGGGATTGTCATTTTTTAGTATTTTCTCATGAAAATCGTCATGAAAATCACGGATTTTTGGGGGGGTGAACCTCTGTCATTATGTATGGTGCGTTTTTGTGGAGATTTGTTTTTTTGCAATTTTGAGAATAAAAAAAATTGCTTGTTTAGACTGTCAGTGCGGAAGGTAACTTTTTTTATTTTTCCGATAATGCGAATCGTAAAGACTGTGGGGGGAGAAATGGGGGGGGAAGATTTTTAATGCGCTGAAATAAAATAAAAAATTGGTTTGAAGAAACTGCCCTGCAATATGAATCGATTCGACTAGTTGTTAGCCATTTGGCAGATGAAGTGTGCCCGCGCTCCAGTTGGGCACAGGAGGCCGTTAACACATATCAAATGCATAATAAATAACAGGTCGTAACCATAGACTCTATGGCTGCAGCTACGTGGTGATGTGACGATGGGCTATGAAAATATTCTCAATGGCAGTGTTTTTCTTATAACTGACCAGAATGTTTGAGATAATGTTTACTTGGACTCAAATGATAACGCAACCATGTTCGAAAACTTGCTGACAGGTGTAACCGGTGGTGGTCAAGGACAGGCTGTTCCTGAACCCACGACTCTTGTGCTGTTGGGGGTCGGTTTAGCAGGATTAACTGTATTCGGAAGAAAAAATACAAAAGCGTTTTAAAGTAATCCCCTCCCAGAATACCAAGAAAAAAATCTTATATCTCAGAAGTTTGCTATATAGGTTTAAGCAGTCTAAAATGAGCAGGCCAAATTGACTTGAGTCAACATGGCCTGCTCCATGATTCGATTTTTTGCATCCTGGGTTCACTTGCGTTCAAAAGTGAGATTTCGGAAAATAGGAAAAAAAACCGGAAAATATGATTTTTTTATTTTCAAAGCATAAGTAATGTACTTTTTTTTCTCTTCCCTGCGTGCCTTCTCGTTCCCTTTCCCTTGACATCACCCGCCTTTTTTTCGTACCCTGCCTGAGTTTTGCGGTTCGCTGACTTGTTGTGGCGGTCCGTTTGGTTTTTGTATTGCTGTAGTGCACCTGTTTTTCCTATCGTGGGGTCTAGCTGTGTAGCCAGATACTATTCTCCTCAGCGATTTGTGGAGCAGGCAAGTTGTTCGCCCCTGAAGTATTTCCCAATTTTTAAATATCGAAGAGGACGGAACCATGAAGCAATTTACCATCAAGACCATTAATGCCATTGCCCAGGAAGGGTTGGAACTGTTCACCGATCGGTTCCATGTTGATCCGGAGGAGGGAAACCCCGATGGCATTGTCGTGCGCTCCACCAAAATTGACCTGTCTTCCGGCTACTCCAATCTACTGGCCATTGCCCGTGCCGGTGCCGGTGTCAACAACATCCCCATCGATGAGGCCACTGAAAAAGGGATTTGCGTTTTTAACACCCCAGGTGCCAATGCCAACGCAGTTGTCGAGCTTGTCTATACGTCCCTTGGTATCTGGCTCCGTAATGTGGAGAAAAGTATCGAGTTCTGTCAGGGCTTGACCGGCATGAGGGATGACGACGCCATCAATAAAGAGGTTGAGGCCCGGAAAAAAATTTTCAAAGGCGAGGAGATGGCGGGCAAGACCATGGCTGTCTTTGGCCTGGGCAAGATAGGGGTCGGGGTCGCGAATGCCGCGCTTCATCATGGTCTCCAAGTTGTGGGCTTTGATCCTTTTCCAGCTTTGGATAATATTCACCACCTTGATCCCAACGTTACCCTGACTCGTTCACGCAAAGAGGCCCTACGTGAGGCCGACTTTATCTCAATTCATATGCCGCTGAACAAAAATACTCGGGGCTATGTGACCACCAAAGATTTTCTCGAGTTTGTCAAAGAAGGGGCCGTCCTGATCAATTATGCCCGAGGCCCGGTGGTGGATGAAGATGCGGTCTTGGCAGCCCTGGAAAACGGTCAGCTTCGTGGCCATATTTCAGACTTTCCTTCGGTTAAATTTCTCGGCAACGATAAAATTCTCGTCACCCCCCATTTAGGTGCCTCCACAGCCGAGTCGGAAGAAAACTGTGCGACCATGGCGGTGAGGGAACTGAAAAACTATCTCGAATACGGGAATATCGTCCACAGCGTCAACTTCCCCAACATTGAAACCATTCCCACGGTTGAGGTGCATACGCGACTGACCGTGATCAATCGTGACCAGCCGGGTATGATCGGCATGATCAGTAACCTGCTGGGCAGTGAAAATATTAATATCATCAACTACACCAACAAAAGTAACGGCACGGTTGGTTATAATATTATTGATTGTGCAGGACCTGTCTCAGCCGATATGCAGGAGAAGATCAGTGCACAGGAAGGGGTTTTGCGGGTGCGGGTGATTCCACTGGAGATTCGAGGGACCTGAGAAAAATGATAGGGATGAATGAAAGGTGTATAAAAAATATCCAAAAGTATTGATGGAGTGAGTAAAAGGGTGTAAAAAATGGCATTTTTTATATCTGCCTGATTTTATTTACTTTTGCTCTTGTTTGTATGCGGTGATTTTTGAAGAGTCATATTATTTTTACTTTTTGTTCTTTTTTGTTTTCGCAGCTATTGCATGACACATGCTTTAATGTTCTGATAATAGGATGAAATTTGGTATTTTTTGTATTTTGATGCTAATTGGCATGTTTGATGCTTTGGATATGGTATTCTTCATCTCTTCTCTCCTTTACCGGCTTGGTTCTACTGGATCAAGCCGGTTTTTTTAACTATGCAGTCTCTCGATCCTCGTGTACGACTTTGCCGGCAAACCTCCTACGGTGGAGCACAATTCCAGAATACTATTGTCCAGATGCTGGAAAGCGGTTTGCCAACAGCCACTCTTCGCTCTGCGCGAATTCTGCTCAAGCCTAATCTGATTACAGCTACCAATTGTCAACTCTCCTGTACCAATGCTCATGTGATTCTAGCCGTTGCCAGATACTGTTGTGACTTGGGCGCCCAGGTTCTCATTGGGGATTCGCCTGCCTTTGGGACTGCCCGCTCTGTATTGCAGAGGATTGGCGCAGCCGAACAGCTAGATCATTTGGGTGTGAAAATAGTCGAGTTTTCTCACTCGACGACAAAGCGGATGCCCAGCGGAAAACGTGCCCAGGTGGCAAGCCCTGTTTTGGACTGCGATTACCTGATAAACCTCCCCAAGCTCAAGGCGCATGCACAGATGCGTTTGACCATGGCTGTGAAAAACTATTTTGGCTGTATCTCTGGTTTGCACAAACCGCTCTGGCATATGGTTCATGGAGGAAAACAGGGCCACTTTACCGACTATCTGGTCGAGCTGCTCTCGCTCTTGCCCCCAGGGGTCAGCCTGGTTGATGGCATAGAAGCTATGCATGTTACCGGCCCGATTCATGGAAAGCCGTATTCTTTGGGACTGCTCGCAGGAGCTGCAAACCCGGTCGCTTTAGACACAAGCCTAATGACCCTGCTTGGCCTCTCCCCTGAATGCTGTCCGTTGTGGAAGGCCGCTCGTCATGCTGGAATTTTTGGAGCTGATCCAGCCGACATTCGCTTGCAGGGTAGTGCCTTGGCTGATTTTTCAACCGATGGTTTTATGTTTCCAGAGGAACTTATTCCAGTCCGATTTAATCCTTTTCGTTTCGTGCGGAGTTCCCTTCGCCGCTGGTTACTTGCATTTAAACTCTTTGGTAAATAACTGCTGAGAAGTGGAAAAAGGGGCTCTTCCCGAAAGTATCTGTGTGAACAAAGAGAGGAAACAATATGATTGATTTACAGGGCAAGGTCGCACTGGTTACGGGTGGCTCCCGTGGGATTGGTAAGGCTGTTGCCATGCGTTTGGCTGCCCGGGGGGCCGAGGTCATCATTAACTATGTACGGCATCGTACCAACGCGAGTGAGGTGGTCAGCGCGATTAAAGAGCGGGGCGGGAAGTGTGTGGCTCTGCGGGCAAATCTGGCGCATGAAGAGCAGCTGGAGGCCATGTTTGCTGAAATTCGTCAACGCTATGATCGCCTTGATATCGTGGTGTCCAATGCGGCCTCGGGTGTGCTCAAGCCCGTCGAAGAACTGAAAGCAAGGCACTGGGACTGGGCGGTGAATATCAATGCCCGTGCCCTGATGCTGATAACCCAGCAAGCCCTGCCGATGATGAACAAAGGGGGGCGGATTATCGCTATTTCATCTATTGGTGCGGTTCGAGCTATTCCTAACTATACAGTCGTTGGTGCCTCAAAAGCAGCTCTTGAGTCACTGGTTCGGCATTTAGCAGTGGAATTAGGTCCAAAAGGCATTACTGTTAATACCGTTAGTGCTGGCGTTGTGGATACAGACGCCTTGAAAAAATTTCCCAATCGTGATGATATCATTGGGGCTGCCATGGAAAGGACTCCACTTGGACGTCTGGTGGTGCCCGAGGATGTTGCTGATACTGTTTTGTTTCTCTGCAGTAAGTTGGCGACAATGGTGCACGGTCATACCCTGGTGGTTGATGGAGGGTATGCTATCCATGGCTGATGAATGCTTACGGCTTCAGCAAGGTAAGGTTTCGAGGACAATCATTTAAGATGTCTGTGTTCGGCCCAACTCAAAACAGGCAACGATAAACTATTGTTGCGAACGAAAGAGAAGTTGAGCTGGCCATCCCGTGCCATTTCCGTTGAATTGTATGAAGGAGATGGAGTATTATACTAAATTTTTGATCAACCGTAATCCCCCTCACTAAACCTACGGAGCTGGACGCGTAGCATGTGCTCCTCTCCCTGAATATATACCGCTGTTTTTATTTTCCTCCACAAGGAGACTCCATGTCTACACATCTTTTTACTTCGGAATCAGTTTCCGAGGGGCATCCCGACAAGGTTGCCGATCAGATCTCCGATGCTATTCTCGATGCTATTCTCGAGCAGGATAAACACGCCCGTGTTGCCTGCGAAAGCCTGGTCACCACCGGTATGGCCATGATCGCTGGTGAGATCACCACCTCTGCCTGGGTCGATATGCCCCAGATCGTACGCGAGACTATCCGGGAGATCGGCTATAATTCTTCAGACATGGGTTTTGACTGGCAGTCCTGTGCAGTTTTGACCAGCATCGATAAGCAGTCTGCCGATATTGCTGTGGGCGTTGATGAGGGGACCGGTCTGGATCTGGATCAGGGCGCTGGCGACCAGGGGTTGATGTTTGGCTATGCCTGTGACGAAACCAGCGTGTTGATGCCCATGCCCATCACCTATGCCCATCGTTTGACCAAGCAGCAGGCCGATGTGCGTAAATCCGGCAAGCTTGACTGGTTACGGCCCGATGCCAAAAGCCAGGTCACTATCCAGTACGAAGATAATGTAGCCAAGCGGATCGAGGCCGTGGTTCTCTCCACCCAACATAGTCCGGATGTGAGCTATGAAACTCTGAAAGAAGGGGTGATGGAAGAAATTATCAAGCCGGTATTGCCGGTCGAGATGATCGATGCACAGACCAAGTTTTTCATTAACCCGACCGGTCGTTTTGTTATCGGTGGTCCTGTGGGGGATTGTGGGGTAACCGGGCGAAAAATCATTGTTGATTCGTACGGCGGCCGTGGATCCCACGGTGGTGGTGCTTTCTCCGGTAAGGATCCCTCCAAGGTTGATCGTTCTTCCTCCTATATGGGGCGGTATGTTGCCAAAAATCTCGTAGCCGCAGGACTGGCAACCGAGGTCGAGGTGCAGGTTGCCTATGCCATCGGTATCTCCCAGCCGGTTTCCATCAACGTAAAAACCTTTGGTACGGGCAAGGTCTCTGAGGAGCAGCTGGTCAAGATCGTGGGCCAGGTCTTTGATCTGCGGCCCAAGGCAATTATTCAGCAGCTTGATCTCCTGCGACCCATCTATCACAAGACCGCTGCCTATGGGCATTTTGGTCGGGAACGGCCCGAGTTTACCTGGGAGAGAACCGATAAGGTGGATGCACTAAGAGACGCTGCAGGGCTGTAATCTCACGGATCCAGCTTGATACACCCCCCATTATATTTTTTGAAGTTTTACCCCTGAAAGGTCAGGGAAGAAAAGGAGTAGCAGATGAGTGATTATAAAGTAGCCGATATGGGCCTGGCCGAATGGGGACGTAAAGAGGTTGCCATCGCCGAAACCGAGATGCCCGGTCTGATGGCCCTGCGTGAGGAATTTGGCAAAAGCAAACCTTTGACAGGTGCCCGCATTGCCGGTTGCCTTCACATGACCATTCAGACTGCTGTGCTGATGGAAACTCTGGTTGAGTTAGGCGCAGAGTTACGCTGGTCATCCTGTAATATTTTCTCCACCCAGGATCACGCCGCTGCTGCCATGGCAGCTGCAGGTATTCCCACCTTTGCCTGGAAGGGCGAAAACGAAGAAGAGTTCTGGTGGTGCATCGATCAGACCATCTTTGGCCCTGACAACTGGCGGCCTAATATGATCCTTGATGATGGTGGTGACCTTACCCTGGTCCTCCACGAAAAATATCCTGAGTTGATGGCCGAAATTCGTGGTATCTCCGAGGAGACCACCACAGGTGTCCATCGTCTCTACGAGATGACCAAGCAGGGCACCTTGAAAGCGCCGGCTTTTAACGTCAACGACTCTGTGACCAAGTCTAAGTTTGACAACCTCTACGGCTGCCGTGAATCCCTGATCGATGGCATCAAGCGCGGCACCGATGTCATGGTTGCCGGTAAGATTGCGGTTGTTGTTGGCTACGGTGATGTGGGTAAGGGATGTGCTCAGGCACTGCGCGGTATGGGAGCGACAGTGCTCGTTACAGAAATCGACCCTATCTGTGCACTGCAGGCGGCCATGGAAGGCTACCGTGTGGTCACCATGGAAGAGGCTGCTCCGATTGGCAATATCTTTGTCACCTGTACCGGTAACCTGCGTGTTATTACCCGTGCCCATATGGACGTGATGCCGGATCAGGCTATTGTCTGCAACATCGGTCATTTTGACTCTGAGATCGATATTGCCGGTATCCGTGAACTCGAGTGGGAGAACATCAAACCCCAGGTCGACCATGTCATTTTCCCTGACGGCAAACGCATCATTGTCCTCGCTGAGGGGCGTCTGGTAAATCTGGGCTGCGCCACCGGTCATCCCAGCTTTGTGATGAGTAACTCCTTCACCAACCAGGTGTTGGCTCAGATCGAGCTGTGGAACAACAGCACAGACTACGAGAATAAAGTCTACTTTCTACCGAAAAAACTTGATGAGAAGGTTGCCCGTCTCCATTTGGAGAAGATTGGCGTTCAGCTTACCAAGCTTACTGCCGAGCAGGCAGAGTATATTGGCGTAGATGTCGAGGGACCATTTAAGCCCGAGCATTATAGATATTAAAACTATACACTTGTATCATTGATCCATGGGCAGGGTGGCTCCACGTCACTCTGCCTTTTTTTATCACGAACTGTGAATGTACTCCTGGGACTTTTGACCGAGTACATTTTGTGCAATTGATTGCTGGAGCATTATGAACAAAGTGAAAATTATCGGTGGTGGTTTGGCGGGGTCTGAAGCGGCCTGGCAGGTCGCCAAACAAGGCATACCTGTTTCACTCTATGAGATGAAGCCCACGCAGTATTCTCCGGCTCACGAGATGCCGCTTCTGGGGGAACTCGTCTGCTCCAACTCTTTGCGCTCCAATGCGGTTGATAGCGCAGCCGGTCTTTTAAAAGAGGAGATGCGGCGTCTTGATTCGTTGATTATGCGTTGTGCCGACGCCACTGCCGTTCCAGCGGGCTCTGCTCTGGCTGTTGACCGGGGTAAGTTTGCCGAAATGGTAACCCAGAAGCTGGAGGAACATCCCCTGATCACGGTGATCCGTGAAGAAGTGCAGGCAGTTCCGAATCCTGCGGATGGGCCAGTCATTCTTGCTGCCGGTCCCTTACTTTCGGGGCCGCTTGCCGAGCATTTGCAGACGCTCACCGGAGGTAATCACCTGGCCTTTTATGATGCCATCGCCCCCATCGTGGACGCAGAGAGCTTGAATTGGGATATTGTCTACCGAAAATCCCGTTGGGACGATGAAGGACCTGGCGATTATCTTAACTGCCCGATGACAAAGGAGCAGTACCTCCATTTTATAGACCTTTTAGGTAATGCCCAAACCGTGCCCCTGCACGATTTTGAGAAGCCCCATTATTTTGAAGGCTGTCTGCCGGTTGAAGTGATGTGTGAGCGGGGACCGGACACCCTACGCTTTGGGCCAATGAAACCTATTGGGCTGGCGCATCCGGTTACGGGAGAGCGCTACTACGCCGTAGTGCAGTTGCGGGCGGAGAACAGCGAAGGGACCGCCTATAATCTGGTCGGTTTTCAAACCAAGCTGACCTATGGTGAGCAAAAACGGATCTTTCGTGCCATTCCCGGGCTCGAAGATGCGATCTTCCTCCGCTTGGGGTCCATTCACCGGAACAGTTTTGTCTGCGCCCCTGAGGTGCTGGATACAACCCTGCAGATGCAGCAGCACCCCGGTGTGTTCTTAGCTGGTCAGCTTTCCGGGGTTGAGGGCTATATTGAGTCCACCGCCATGGGGCTCTTAGCTGGGCTGAATGCTTCCCGCATGGTTCGGGAAAAACCACTTGTTGTTCCGCCAGCAGCCACAGCCCATGGCGCACTCATTCGCCATTTGGTCAACACGGAGGCTAAACATTTTCAACCCTCAAATGTTAACTTTGGGCTGTTTCCACCGCTGGCCTTCACCGGTCGTAAGATCCCCAAAAAGCAGCGGGGCGAACACCGAAAAAATTTGGCGCTGGAGCTGCTGACCCAATGGCAGCAGGAGTGGGAATAATTGTGTTATTTCTGCTCAATAAAGCCCCAGTAGGGGTAATCCACTTGATAGCCAGCGATTCGGCCCGGACTTTGCTCTCGGCTGGCTACCAACCATAACTCATCGACGCGGTCCTGGGCTGAGGTCGTATCAAAGGGATTCCACAACGGCATAAGCACCATGGCATTGTCAGCAGAGTAGCCAATATCTCCAGATCCCTTGAAAGAGCCCAGGTGGGGCTGCTGGTCAAACTGCCCCTCGCTGTTGCGCGCAAGTTCAGAAATCACCAGAAAACTGACCGCCAACTCGTCACGAATCGCTTCGAGCTGACGCAACCAGCCATCAATGCCACTGCGTTTCTGGCTGATATCTTTAAAGGGGAGCTTGTGCAGGCTGTCGATGACGACGACGGTGTAGGGACTTCGAGTCTCATGGCGCAGAAAATCAATATGCCGTCGCATGGTCTCAGGTGAGAGGCTGCGATCGTTTACGACCCGCAAAGAAAAAAGTAATTTCTTGAGCTGTTGCTGTGCCTGTTGCAAGCTTGATTGCCCTTCCGGTTGCAGTACTGCTCCCTTGATTTGGGCTGTACTTAATCGACTGAGTCGACTGAGGGTGCGCAGGTAGATCTTGTGTCGTCCGTTTTCAAAGTCGTAATAAATAACCGGGAGCTTACGCAGGGCCATATCGGTTGCAATCTGAATACAAAAGGCGGATTTGCCTGCCTTGGGGGGGCCACCAATGATATTAATGCCATGCATCCCTCCCAGAGCCTGATCCAGTAAAGGAAAACCACTGATGAGCTGTGTATACGCCTCTCCCGATTCCTGGGTCAGTTGCTCGGTAAAACCATGGAATTCAGCACCTGGACTTGCAAAGGGGGAAAAGGCTCGGGCATTTTTCAGGTATTCCCCAACTGTCCCGGCCCAGTCGTTTGCTTGCTTTACTGCCAGTTCGAAAATTTGGGCATTTTTTGGGGCATCCTCCGGCCAACGGATAAGCCGTACTTTAAAACCCACGCGGGTTGCAAAGGTGCGGGCTTTGGCTTCCGATTCGGCGTTGTTATTCACCCAGAGAAAAATGGTGCGAATCCAGGCAAACCGGTCAGGTGAAATTGCCTCAAGATCTGCAGCTGTTGGTACAGCAATACCGGGAAAGCCCAGCTGTTTGATGGGCAGCAGATTTTTTTCTTCTTCAACAAGAAAGAGTGCGCCATTTTCACAACGATCTATTTCTGGAGCGTTGAAAAGGCGAAATTCCTGGCCAAAAAAACGTTCATCACCGTACCAGAAACAGTCCTCGCCACGGGTGGGATGAATACAGCGCGCAGCGTAACAGTTGCCGTCCGCTTGCTGGTAGGGGTAGACCAGGTACCTGCCATTAAATCCTATGGCCAGCTCTTTAAGCACTCCACTGCCGATTTTCGCTTTTTGTAAAGGGAGAGCCTGCTCACTGGTGAGTTTTGCCTGAAAACCAAGGAGTTCCTGGTTGAGATTCTTGATCGGGTAATCCACGCTGCTGCCAGGGTACTCGCGGTCAGGATCATAACCAGGCACCTGGGACAGGGGAATCTTGCTGAGTCGGCCAAAGTGGAGGACAAAGCCCCCCGGAACACAGCCAGAAGTGCAGCGAAAATAGCCATGAAAGAAACTGTTGGGATTCAACAGGACCTGAATCCGACCGTTTGACTCTGTGTCGGACCCTTTGCAGAATGGGCAGGGGGCCTGCAGCCTATAATTGTGCAGCTGTCCTTTGGGAAGATGTTGTTGATAAAACTGGCTCATAGCATCAGGCATAGACTGCTCCTTTGCAGACGATCAGGTTGAGGACTCTTCCTTTCATCCGAAAATTAAGGCAGGTGAAAGAGAGCAGACTACCCAAGGATAGATTGCAACTCCTGGTGGTCAATAGGGCGATCAAACCTGAAGTGCACCGAGAAGTTGCCAATGAGCTGACGATAGGGTTGAACCCCGATGACTAACCCTTTAAAGGTCATCTGGCCAATTTTACCGCCGACAGGAAGGACAACCTGCATGCGTCGTCCCAAGAGCAGGCGTGCATTTTGCTGACGCGATATACGAATAAGAAAAGCAATACCTCCCACTGAGATATCAGCTGTCTCTGAACGAAAACCGCGGCCAATGGGGGTGTCTTGGTTGCTGATGGGCTGGACTTGGATCTTGCGTGCCAGGGTAAAACGTTCATCTTTACGGCGATTGAGCCCTTTTTTCTTGAGCATGCCGCCAATGTTGTCATAGGTTTTATAGTAATTGTAGAGCTTGGCTCGAAGACCGGGATACTGCTCCTGCCATTGGGCTAGAGCTTCTTGAGGGAGGATGTAGATGCGTGATGGGGTCAATGAGGTCAGGGTAACGGTCCAAAGTGAAGGGGTGAAGAAATTTTCTCCGGCAAGCTGCCCACGGCTGAGACTGGTAATAAAGAGTTCGCGATCATCAACCAAGTGCGAGACCTTGAGACTGCCCTGATGGATAAAGAAGAGCCCGTCATTTTTATCCCCTTGACTGACAAGGGGTTCTTCTGGCTTGAGTCGTCGTTCCTTGAAGGTCTGATACATAATCTGGAACTCTTTGGTTCCCAGTTGGTCGGTTAACTCAGCCCAGATCTCCAGATCTTCCGAACAAATTCCCTCCTGCTTTTCCTGTTCAATAATCGCTTCACTACGAATAATATCGGAGAGTGGGGCTTCATCAAGTTCATAAATTCGTTCGCGCAGTCGTTCGGCAGAGGTGAAATCTCCTGTTCGGGCAACCGTGCCGATTAAATCCAGGAGTTGCTGTTTGGCCTGGGGAATTTTACCTTGTTGAGCCAACTTGAAAATCTGTTCTTCTGCCGCCTGAATCTCTTCGCTGTTTGCTTGGAATATTTCCGCGTTGTCTTCTTTTGATTGCTGTGGAAAAGCTTGCTCATCCTGATGATTCTGATTGGCTCGTCGAATTTGCTGCATTGCACGCTGGGCTGCCACTCGTACCTCATCGGCATAGCCAGATAAGCCAAGCATATTTTTACTCTGTACAATCCGATTCAAGGGGGCCGTAGCTCGTTTTGAACCAATGGATCCCAGGGCTTTGCAGATACTGACCTGAAGATCAGTTTTATTTTTCCCCAGAAAGGGCTGGGAACTTTCCAAAAGGTCGGTGAGAGGTCGTACAAAACGTTCATCATGGACAGTGGCGACATGATTAATGACCCGGATTTTTAATGAATCATCCGCCTTTTGGAGAGCTTCCAGGAGAAAATCTTTAAGGTGGTCACCCGCTATTTTCGACGCAGTGGCGATCACCTCCTGTTGCACCCGTGGATCATTGTGGCTGATAAAGGGGTGTACCTTGATAAAATGCTGCTCTGTTCCCACTTCCCCAAGCAAACGAATGACATTGCGCAGCACATACCAGGGGGTGTCTTTGCGGAGCTGCTGGGTAAGGAGGCTCACCGCCGGATTACCGGTCTTTTTGATCAACTCTAAAAGCCGTTTTCGCTCAAAACGAGATTCACTTTCAAAGAGCTGCTTTAGCTGGAATTTTGCTGATTCTGTGCCGAGTTCAACCAAAATGTTTCCGGTACTCTGTTGCAGCTTTTCCGAGTGAAGAAAACGATCTAACAGTTGGCTGAGAACATCCTGAGTACAGAGTGATTTTTGGGTTTCCCGGGCCTGTTCACGTACAAGGGGCGTTCGTGTTTGGGTCAACTGTTGCAGAAAATGAAGGGTCTCGTAGGCTGAGACATAATCCTCTTGGGTAATGGCATGGCCAGCGAGCCCCCCTATGGCAGTAAGGGCCTGCTCACCGGCTTTTTGAGTGACGCCTTCTTGCTCCAGACCCTGTTTCAGAGCTGGTTGCAGTTTTCCTAGTCGGTCCCATTGACCCATGCGTGCCAGGTGCTCGGCAGTTTCGGCCAGTGCCTCAAATGCATTTTCCCGGACGCGAGGCTGCTGGTTCTGAAGTCCTATGGCAAGCTGGATCAGCAGACTGTCAGCAGTGGTTTCATCATTACTTAAAAGCAGTTGACGTATTTCATCCGGAACTGACTTGGCAAAGGTGTGACTTTCAAGTTCCTCAAAGCTTCCCTGGAGAAGCTTGTCACGGCTTTGATGAAGCGTGTCTTTTCGTTCCTGCTCTTTTTGCTTTTTCTGTTCCTGATGCAGTTCTATAATAGCCCGCATTTTTTCACTACGTACCGTTTCCATCAGGCCCTGGTACGCTTCTTCTACCTCAATTGCATCGAGATCAGCAGGTCTTGTTATGCGCCCTTCTGCCAAATCCTTGAACTGGGCAGTCAATCGCTCAATTCTCTCGGGGGAAAGTTGTGCAATGACCTGCTGGTAGAGCTGTTCCCCAAAGAGATTTTTGTATTTTTTGACTAGGATCATCCCCAGTTCACGATCTTCAAGGCTGGCTAACTCCGTTCCCGCTCTGCTCGCAACCTGGAGCTGTTCATCCTGGCTGAGCAAGGTGTCGTAACGTTCAAGCATTCGTTCAAAATTTGCCAGATGCATCGGTGCGCCTGGATAGTCCACGGCTGTGTCCAAGATCTGGCGAGCAGCGCTGACCAGTACAGGGGCTGACCATTCAGGCTGGTGCAGACGGGAGGTTATCTGTTCAGGAAGCGAAGCGGAGGATGTCCCTGCCTGAAGAAGATGATGTGCGGCAATATTTTGTGCAGCAATTGTCTCAATTTCTTTCCCTTTTTTGGAACGGCTTAGCCGTTTGAGGATAGTGTCATCAGCGGCGATATAACTGGGATCCGCTTCCTTGCCGATCTGAAGCGGAATATCGCTTGTCAGAGTGGCAATCATGCGATTGAGTTGTTTGGGGCTGAGTTGCTCGATGGTTTCATCCAACAGCTCGTCCGAAACCTGATTCATTATGTGGGTGTAAAGATGCTCGCCAAAAATGCCTTTAAATTTTTGTGAAAGAATATTGCTAAGAGCCGTCCCCTCCATGGAAGACAGTTGTGCACCTGCCTGTTGGACGACTTGCGCTTGCTGTTGCTGATCCAGTACCTGTTCATATTGCGCCAGCATACGGTTGAAGCCTGAAAAATCAACTTGGCTCCCAGGAGACAATGGTGAAGATGCTGCCTGCAGGGCGGCCTGGGCCAGCAGTGGTGCCGACCATTCCGGTTCCATTAGGCGCTGACGTAACGAGTCGGGTAACTCCGCTACTGTTGTCTCGGGGGCAACAAGTAACTCCCGCGCTTCAAGTGACTGGGCAAGAGATTCTTTAATCTCCGCGCCACGGGTGGTTTGGGCAAGGCGCAACAAGACGGAGTCGGTGGCCAGTTGGAAGTTGGGATCCTCTTCTTTACCAATATGCAGAGGAATTTCGCTGGTCAGTGTGGCGATCATGCGGTTGAGCTGTTTCGGGGTCAGCTGCTCGACGGCTTCATCGAGCAGTTCATCGGAAACCTGGCCCATAATCTGCTCAAAAAGTTGTTCGCCAAAGATGCCCTTAAATTTCTGCGTCAGAATATTCCCCAGCGCCACCCCCTCCATGGAAGCGAGCTGTGCACCGGCCTGCCTGGCTACCTGAGCCTGCTGATCGCGATCAAGGACCTGTTCGTACTGAGCAAGCATCTTATTCAAGACCGAAAAATCCATTGGTTGCTCGGTATCGTCATGGCTTTCAACGACTTGTTGGGCCGCTGAGGCCAGGACCGGTGCTGACCATTCCGGCTGCATAAGTCGTTCACGCAGGTGTTCAGGTAATTCAGCCACGGTGGTATCGGCTGCAACTAAGAGGGTCCGGGCATCAATATTTTGGTCCACGGCCCGCTTAATTTCTTCCCCTTTCCTGGTGTTTGCCAGACGTAAGAAAACAGATTCATTGGCGGGGGTAAAATTGGGATCTCCTTCCTTGCCGATATGAAGGGGAATATCGCTGGTGAGAATGGCGGCCATCCGGTTGAGCTGTTTGGGAGTGAGCTGTTCGACGGTTTCATCGAGGAGCTCATCGGAGACCTGGCTCATGACCTGCTCAAAGAGCTGTTCACCAAAGAGCCCTTTGAATTTCTGGGTGAGCATGTTGCCCAATGCCGCCCCTTCCATTGAGGCGAGCTGTGCTCCTGCCTGTCGTGCCACTTGAGCTTGCTGATCACGGTCAAGGAGCTGTTCGTACTGACCAAGCATGTTCTGAAAGGCAGAAAAATCTACGGTCTTACCGTTTGTGAGCTGTTGTTCCAGAAGTTGCTGTGCCGCAGAGGAAAGCACCGGTGCCGACCATTCGGGTTGCTGCAGTCGTTCCAACAGATGCTGGGGAAGCTCAGAGAGCGTCGTCTCGGGACGAAGCAGGAGATTTTTTGCATCAAAGTTTTGGGCAGCTGCCTGGTTGATAGCAGTGGCCTGTTCCGGGTGGATCGCAATGAGCCGTTGGAGAGCGGCGGGCATTGCCGCAGCATTAACTGAGCCCAGTGGAATGCCTTCAGGAGTATGTTCAACCAGTGGTTGATCTGCAACCAATTTTGCCACAAGCGCATTCAGCCGCTCAGGGGGGAGTTCATCAATGGCTTCCGTCAAGACCGCGTCGGACTCAGGCGTGTCGGGAAGGTTGGCAATAAGTTTGGCAAGAAGTTGTGGATCGAGCTTATCGAGAAGACTTGCTTCCCGGTTACTTCCCGGCACCGCAGCCGCGCCCTTCGACGTACTGCGCGCGAGGTTGAGATCTTTTAAGAGCGCAATCACTGTATCGGTGAGCTCTTCAGGGGTCTGACTGCCTGAAGAGGGCGTGCCTGAGGCTGGCAGTCGGTTAATGAGTTCTTCGATCAGTTCCTTGGAGACCCCTTGGGCCGCGCTGTTTTCTCCTCCGAGAACGAAGTTGGCCAGCTCTTCATCACTGATATTGAGCCCTGAACCAAGGAGCTCTTCGCGGACGACCTGTTCCCCATCGTGGATTGCAACATAGCGCTGGGCGTCAGCTGTCACCGTGAGGATGCCTGCCTTATCGAGCATCGCTGCAACGGGTTCGTTGATGTCCTTTTTTTCCAGTAGTGGTGAGAGTGTTTGCGTCAGGCCTATACACTCCTCAAAAGAAAATGCAGGGGAGAAAGAGAGTGAATGCATTTTGGCGCGGGAAAAAATATCCCGGAGCCCTTGGATTTGCGGTTTCTCCTGATCTTTATCCCCCAGCGGTTCTCCGCAGACCATCAGTTTCCGGTCTGAAATTCCCAGGACAATGAGATCCTCATCACTACTTTCCAGGAGTGCCCGAAAGGATTGAACAACCATTTCGTTGGTGCGTTGTACCTGTGGATTGGCCGCAGGATAAAGCCGTATGGTCCGCAACGCGGTAAAGAGGCGTAGAGGGAACTCAAGCATAAGCTGGCTTCTATCCGAAGAAGCGGAGGACGAAATGTTGGCCATGGGTATCTGTTGGGGAAAAAGGGAAGGCCGCACTGTGATTGGGGGATAAAACTGAAAGGGGGAAAGACTCAGAGAACAAGTTGACCTGCCCTCATCTCTATTTTATCTCTGCCAGGCAGCCAGTCGTTGCTTCCTGTTCTACATTTGCATAATTTTGAACAGAGATCAATCTGAAGTTCTTAAAGAGTATCAGGTGATTGATTGACACGCTGGAAATCGATGTCTTGAGGAGACACCTTGTTCCAAGGGGATTAGTTGGCATATATAATATTGTGCTTGAGCAGGGTATTGAGTAGTTGGTTCAGAGGTAAACCAACCACATTACTATAGGATCCCTCGATGGATTGAACCAGAAAAGTGCCAATGCCTTGAATCCCATAGGCTCCGGCCTTATCAAGAGGATCTCCGCTGTTGACGTAGCTTTGGAGCACAGAGGTCGAAAATTGACCAAAGGTGACCAGGGTGGTCTCTGTACTCCAGGTCTCGAGATTGTGCTCTCGTGCCAAAACAGAAAATCCGGTTATGACCTGGTGGGTACGGCCTTGGAGCTGTTTGAGAAAGCTTAAGGCCTGCTCCGGACTTTCCGGTTTACCATAAATCTGTTGATCAAGGGCAACAACGGTATCGGCTGCAATGATACATTTGTGGGAATACTGGCTGCTCAGGACCTGCGCTTTGTCTCTCGCCATGCGCAGGGCAAACGCTTCTGGATTTTCGGCGGGTAAGGGCGTCTCATCAATGTCGGCAGGATGAATTGAAAATGTAAGCCCCAGGCCGTTGAGAAAGTCTTTTCTTCTGGGAGAGGCTGAGGCCAGGAGGAGCGGGATACGTGCTGTAAACATGAAAAAACTCATTTAGGAGGGAAAAAACAAGGGGTGGAGAATTCCCGAAACAGTGGCGTAGCGTAGTACAGCTTTTCAAGATAAAGACCGCAGGCAGGAGCGGTCAGTCCAGCCAGCCTGCGATCTCTGGCACTTAAAATCTGCTCCATCTCTGCTGGATCACGCTTGCCTTGGCCCATTTCAATGAGGGTACCAGAGAGAATCCGCACCATCTGTCGCAGAAAACCATCACCGGTTATGCGAATGGACCAGCAGTTCTCTCTGCCGGGGGAGGGGGTGCAACGCAGATCGTGCAGTGTCCGTACTGCACCGCGACCGGTCGTGAGGGTCTTGTCCCGGGTTCCGGTACGTTCAAAGCTGGAAAAATCATGGGTACCTTGGAGACAGCTCAGGGCCTGAGATAGCCGTTCTGAAGCAAAGGGGCCAGGAAAATGCGCTTGATAAAGTCGGCTCCAGGGAGATTGCAAGGGACCAGTAAAAAAATCGTAGCGGTAAGTCTTTCCCCGGGCATCAAAGCGGCTGTGAAAATCTTCTGGCGCCACCTCTGCTCCGAGAATGCGAATATCCAGGGGGAGCAATGCGTTGAGCCCTTTGAAAAAAGCGGTGACAGGCGTTCGCGCTGAAGTCTGAAAATGGGCCACCATCCCCTGGGCATGGACACCGGTATCGGTTCGACCGGCGCCATGCAGAGTGATCTTTTCTTGACAGAGGAGGGCGAGACGACGCTCCAATTCGCCCTGAATGGTGGCTTCTCCCCGTTTCTGACGTTGCCAACCACAGTAGTTGCCCCCATCGTAGGCGATGAGCAGGCGGATTGTACGTACCATCTTACAAACGCTGTGGGATGTTTATTACGACTCTTTTGGACTTGGCTGGTATCAAGGAAAAAAGGGGGCTCCCATCAAGCCCATGGCCTCGTCAAAACCATACATCAGATTCATATTTTGTACGGCCTGGCCGGAGGCACCCTTGACAATGTTATCAATGGCAGACATGACGATCAGGCGGCCAGTACGTTCATCCTTCTGCAGTCCGATATCACAGCAGTTGGAACCTCGAACATGCTGAGTCGCAGGAGAGGTGCCAAACGGAAGGACTCGAACAAAGGGTTCGCTGGCATAGCAATTTTCAAAAAATGCCTGCAGGTCTGTTTGCTGTCCCTTCTCGGTGAGGCTGGCATACATAGTGCTGAGAATGCCCCGTGAAATGGGAAGCAGGTGCGGCGTAAACGAGACCGTAACCTGTGTGCCTGCAGCCAGAGAGAGTTCTTGCTCAATCTCAGGGATATGACGGTGAGTTCCCCCAACCTTATATGCCTTAAACCCATCGTTGACTTCACAAAAAAGCGTTCCTACATTGGCAGCACGTCCTGCTCCGGAGGTGCCCGATTTTGAATCGATAATCAGGGTGGCAGGATCAATCAACCCTTCACGTAAGAGTGGGGTCAGGCCAAGAATAATGGAGGTGGGATAGCAGCCGGGGTTGGCGGTCAACCGGGCTGTTTTGACTCGTTCCCGGTACAGTTCCGGAAGACCATAAGCCGCTTCCTCAAGAAACTCAGGGCTTGAATGGGGTTGATACCAGGCTTCATACACGGCGGCATCATGAATGCGGTAGTCCGCGCTGAGATCAACCACTTTTTTTCCTGCGGCCAGTAGTTGGGGGACAATATCCATAGCGGTTTTATGGGGGACCGCGCAGAAAAAGAAATCCGCCCGTTCAATAAGTTCGTCTACTCCGAGGTTTTCACAGACCAGATCAACCCGTTTGCGAAGGTTGGGAAACACTTCAGCCAGCGGTTTGCCTGCGTACTGACGGGAAGTTGCAGCAGTGAGACGAACTTCAGGGTGTCCAGCCAGGATTCGTGCTAATTCGACTCCGGTATATCCGGATGCACCAACAATTCCGACATTTAACATGGTATAAATCCTCGTTCAGCACCTGGGAACCAGGAGGTGAAAAAATAACCTGTATCCGCATGAAGGATACGACGTGGCAGCAGGTAATACAGGTCGGGGAGAGAGTCTTTCGGGCCTTGAGAGCAAGATGTTGCAGGTTCTGGGACGTAAAAAAAAACGGGGAATAACGATTTGATCGTTATTCCCCGTATAAATCGTTCTTTATGGAATTGTGAGGAATCCTCGCAATCCACCAAAGAAAATTTTAACGTTTGGAGAACTGGAAGCGGGCGCGGGCACCACGCTGACCGTATTTTTTACGCTCTTTAGCGCGCGGGTCACGGGTGAGCAGGCCAGCTCTTTTCAGGGGAATACGCATTTCAGGATTAACTTCCTGGAGCGCACGGGCAATGCCGTGAACCAGCGCTTCGACCTGGGCAGATTTTCCACCACCTTTAACAGTGGCTTTTACATCGTACTGCTCAAGTGTTTCGGTAACGGCGAAAGGCTTGGCAATTTTCGGTTCAAAGAAGATGTTGCCGAAGTATTCGACCAGCTCCTGGTTGTTCACTGCCATTTTGCCGTTGCCGGGGGTGATCCAAACACGGGCGATAGCTGTTTTACGACGACCTGTTGCGTATGTCTGTTCTGAGGCCATGTGTCTCTACTCCCTAATCAAATCTCAAGATTTTCTGGCTGCTGGGCCTGATGAGGATGCTCTGAGCCGCTGTAAATTTTCAGTTTCTTCAGCTGTGCCCGACCAAGTTTATTTTTGGGCAGCATGCCTTTAACAGCCAAGCGGATAAGCTCTTCCGGTTTTTTGGCCAGCATCTCACGAGCTGTAGCGCTCTTGATACCGCCCGGGAATCCGGTGTGGTGGTAGTACATTTTTTTATCCCACTTGCCACCAGTCAGGTGTACTTTATCAGCATTCACTACAACGATAAAGTCGCCATTATCCTGAAAATTACAGAAAGTCGGTTTGTGTTTACCACGCAGACGACTGGCGATTTCGGTAGCAATGTGTCCCAGTACCTGGCCGTCGGCATCGGCTACATACCATTTGCGGTCAATTTCATTTACCGGCGTATAATAGGTTTTCATTCTGCGCCTCAACACTGAAAAAAAAAGGTTCGAACGGGGGTCCGAACCTTGGATAGCGATTTTTGGAGCGGGAAACGAGATTCGAACTCGCGACTTCAACCTTGGCAAGGTTGCACTCTACCACTGAGTTATTCCCGCTCGTTGTTTCGTGACGGCGGCAGAATATACAGGACTCCCCTGTGTTGTGTCAATAAAAAAAAGCCCCTGTGATTGATTTTTTCCGGGGCAGGAAGAAACGAAGCCCACCGGTGGAGAACTGTTGTCAATCAGTGGAAACGGATATAGTATACTGCCTAATTCATTCAGAAACCAGTGCTCATAACCAGTGAGCTCAAATCAGAAGCCTTTGCTGGTTTGGTAGAAAAACACACGGGGACAGCCCTTTGCTTGCGGTGCCGTCAAGCAGGCGAAACATACAAGCGCCGATTTCATGCTTAGGGGCTTCCCTCTTCGAATCAAAAGGAGTTACATGTCCCAAGCAACCACGCGCAGTGCCTCTATGGCACGTACTACCAAAGAGACTGATATTACCATTAATCTCCATCTGGATGGAGAGGGGCAGGCCCGTATCCATACCGGTGTAGGGTTTATGGACCATATGTTGACCCTTTTTGCTGTCCATGGTTTGTTTAACCTCGAAATTACCGCTACCGGAGATGTGGAGGTTGATGATCATCACACGGTGGAGGACCTGGGAATCAGTCTGGGGATGGCCTTTGCCCAGGCCTTGGGTGATAAGGGAGGGATTTGCCGTTATGGACATGCCTATGTTCCCATGGATGAAACCTTGGCGCGTGTCTGTGTCGACTGCTCAAACCGTCCTTATCTCCATTATGGAGTAAGCGTGGACGAACCAAAACTGGGTACATTTGATACCCCCCTTGCCAAAGAGTTTTTCCGCGCCTTTGTCTTGCATGCCGGTATGACGCTGCACGTGGATCTTCTGCATGGAGAAAACGGGCATCATATTCTTGAGGCAGTCTTTAAAGCACTTGCACGGGCTCTGGCACTTGCCGTGGCTCCCCATGATAAGGTGACAGGACAGCTTTCTTCCAAAGGCGTTCTCTAAGGGGATACGTGCGTTGTAGCACGTGAGTGATGTGCTCTGCTTCGTCGCCTGCATGTTCCCGGATTTTGCAATTATCTGTGGTCAAAGAGGCGGCCTTACGCCCCATCCGCGAAGATGGGGATTGAAAACTTCCATCCCATGTTTGACAACAAGGAGGATCTCATGACCACCCACGCCCTGGTCCGTTTTGGATCATTTGCCGGTTGTCTGCTGTTGTTGGCTGGCTGCGCAGGACAAACAAAACAAAATTCCACCATTGATGAGTCCGTTGCAGTTTCATGCATTGCCGTTATGCCAGCCATGCCGACGGTCGACTATGATGCTCCTGATGCCCAAGCAAAGAGCACGGCACTCCTAAAGGGATCTCAGGTGGTCAACGAATTGGTCAGGGAGCTGTTGAACAGTCCCAAGGTTCGTTTTGTCGGTGAGCAGGATTTGAGTCTTGGTTCACCGACGCTTGACAAGTCCCGTGAGATTGCCAATGGCTATCAGTGCAATGTCGTTTTGGATATTTCTGTGAGTCGATTTGAGGAGCGTGTGGGAGGAGAGTACGGCGTAAAGCAGCCCGCTGCAGTGACCTTTGCCTACCGTCTTTTTGAAACAGATGAGGGGCGTGTATTCTGCCACGGCCGATTCGACGAGCAGCAGCAATCTCTTATGGAAAATCTGTTTACCTTTTCTAAGGCCCAAAGTCGTGGACTAACCTGGCTCAGCGCCAAAGAACTGGCCCGGGATGGCTTGCAGGAAAAATTTGGGGAATGCCAGTATCTTCAAGAGATGCTGCACAGCGATCAGTAAGGAGCCGGGTGCAGTTACCACGAACACTTAACCGCAAGATCGGCCGAGCCATGCATGATTACAGCATGCTTGCCGATGGTGATCGTATTCTGGTGGCAGTCTCAGGGGGAATAGATTCTCTGGTCTTGCTGGCGGTGCTGCACCTCTGGCAAAAAAAAGCACCGATCAAATATACACTGCATCCAATCCATGTGGATATGGAGCCAGAAAACAAGAGGCATGGCACTGCTGCCGAGGCTGTTGGACAGCAGGTGAACCAACTTGGGCTCCGGTTGCAGATCTTACCTGCGCAGTATCATCCCAGCGAGGAAGAGATACAAGCGGCACCTTGCGGAGGACAGGATCTCTGCTTTCAATGCGCCCGATCCAGGCGAACCCAACTCTTTGCCCATGCCCGAGATCAGGACTACAATATTCTCGCCCTGGGGCACCATCGGGACGATATCATTGAAACGTTTTTGTTGAATCTGACTTGTGCGGGAAACATCAGTACCATGTCCCCCAAACAGACGCTTTTTTCCGGGCGTCTGCAGCTGATTCGCCCTTTAGCCTATCTGGATAAGGTCGAGATTGAACACTTGGGGCAGAGCTTTGGTTTTGAGCCGGTGCGATCTGCATGCCCTTTGGCAGAAAAGACCAAACGCCTGGATATCCATGAACTGGCAGAACATATTTATGCCCAGCTACCTGGAGCAAAAGAACATATATTTGCGGCTTTGGGCAATGTGCGGAGCGACTACCTGCTCAAACAAACCGGGGGAAGGAGACCCTGATGCATACAGGAAATGATTGTCTGGTCTGTTTTATGCGCCAGGTTCTGGGAACAGTACGCCGATGTACCGATGATACTTCCCTGCAGTGGCAACTCTTAACCACCGTGGGGGGCATGCTGCAGGATTTTGAGCCGCATCTTTCCCCACCTGAAAATGCTGTCCACTATTACCGCCTGATCAGTACACGGACGGGGGTGCGAGATCCTTTTTTAGCGGAGAAGCAGGAAAGCAATGCCTTTGCCCTGGATCTGGAAGCACGTACCCGTGAGTTGATCGCTCGCGAAGATGATCCGCTTCTGGCGGCACTGAGCTTTTCCATTAATGCCAATGTGCTTGATTACGGCTCTCAGGTACTCCTTGACAGGGAGAAGGCGCTGGCAGACTGTCGCCAGGAGCTGGCCATTAATCATTATCAGCAGCTTCTTCTCTGTATCGAAAATCGAGGAAATATCCTCTATCTTGCCGATAACTGTGGAGAGATTGTTTTTGACAAGCTCGTTATCGAGTTACTGCAGGTGCGAGGGTGCAAGGTAACTTTGGCGGTGCGCAAGTCACCAATTATTAATGATGCCACCCCGGAAGATGCCACGACCTGTGGACTTGATCAACTTTGCCCGGTGATCGATAACGGAGCTGATATTCCAGGAACTGCCCTGAGTGCCTGCAGTGCTTCCTTTATTGAGCAGTTTCAAGAGGCTGATCTCATTATCAGTAAAGGGATGGGGAATTTTGAGTGCCTCTCCGAAGTGGAGGCACCAATCTTTTTTCTCTTTATGATTAAATGTACTTCGGTACTGCAATATTTACAGCCAAACTTCCCTGGAGTTGATTTATCGATAGGTTCTCCCATCTTGTTGCAGGGGAGCCGGATTGCCAACAGGTAGGGGGAAGCGTGCGTCTGGCCATTCTCGCCGACATTCATGGGAACTACCGGGCACTTGATGCGGTGCTCACCGATATTGCCGACTATGGCGTTGATCGTATTGTTTCCCTGGGCGATAATATTGGCTATGGGCCTGAGCCGGAAGAGGTCGTCCGTACGCTTCAGGGGTACCGGGTGATTTCGGTTATGGGCAATCATGAACTGGCCTTGATCAGCCGCGGCTACTATAACCGTCTTCATGCCAATGCCCAACAATCGCTCGAGTTGAGCCGATCACTGTTAAGCCAAAGTTCGTTGCGTTGGCTGAAAGAACTGCCGCCGGTGGAAACTCTTTTTGGGGCTCGTTTTGTCCATGGCTCTCCACCCGAATCCCTGACGGTTTATCTGCACAACCCCACCCATACACGTCTGCAGCGTCTTTTTACTACCTATGACGAGCAGTATTGTTTTGCCGGCCACACCCACGCTCTTGCTTGGTATTCGCAATTGGGAACAACCATCTCCTCGCAGGAGGTTGGCCTGGGAATCCGCCACCTTGAGGGCAAGAGACGCTATCTTATTGTGCCGGGCAGTGTGGGGCAACCACGGGACAGCCTGGGCTGGCAGGCAAAATATCTGCTCTGGGATCAGGATACAGAGACCATGGAAATTCGAGCAGTGGAGTATGATGTTCAGACCACTATTCATCTGATTAAAGAGCGGGGATTCCCCATCGTCAACGGGAAACGGTTGTACTGGTAGGTCTATGCAATATATCGGTAAATACGAGATCATCCGTCGCCTGGGGCGGGGGGGGATGGGCGCAGTCTATAAGGGGCTGGTCCCGGTGATAAATAAGGTCGTGGCCATCAAGCTGCTTCAACCCGGGGAGTTGCTCGAAGATATCGTCGGTCTGGAAAAACTGGAAGATATCTTCACCTTTGAAGCCCGTACCATGGCCGCTTTCAACCAACCTTTTTTAGTGACCGCCCATGATTTTGATCGAGATAGTGCAGGGGGCCTCTATTTCGTCATGGATTATATCTGCAATAATCTTGGAGAGATGATCGGGGAAACCTATGTCCTTGAGGATCCTTCACGGATTATTGGTGCAGAAAAGGTGCTGCAGTATGGGCGACAGATCTTAGCCGCCCTTGATTTTTTGCATCACAATCAGATTGTCCACCGGGATATCAAACCACAGAATATTCTGGTGACCGATGACGATACCATCAAAATCTGTGATTTTGGTATGGCGCTGGTGCAAGGGGTCAGTTTTTCGGGGCCGGACAATATGCAGGTCGGCTCGCCATATTACACGCCGCCGGAGCAACGTAAGGATCCCAACCAGGTGGATGGACGGGCTGACCTCTATTCTGTAGCAGTCCTCTTGTATCGGATGCTAACAGGGCAGTTGCCAGGGATGCAGAGCTTTTCCCTCTCTCTGGTCAATCCCCGCTACGATAGGGTCTGGGATGATTTTTTCACCAGGGCCTTGCAATGGAAACCCGAGGATCGCTTTCAGTCCAGTCAGGAAATGCTGGCAGCCTTTGAGCAGCTCAAGCTCGGCGCGCCAACCCCATCGGGGGCCTGTTCGCTTGAAGCGCAACAAGGCTCAGTGGTAGAGATACGTTCTGAACCGGCGAATGTCTGTCGCTCCAAAGCAAGAAACCTCTTTGGCGTGAACCCGCAGTACCGACCGCTTGAACCGGTGTGCAATCGCTTGGAGTTGGGGCCATTCTTGATTCATGATGCCACCACCAAGCTGATCTGGACCCGTGAAACCAGTCGTTATCCAGTGAGTTGGAAAGAGGCCGCAACCTATGTCCAGCAGCTGAACGAGCAATGTGCCCATGGTATACGTAGCTGGCGGCTGCCCACGGTCAATGAATTGCTCAGTCTGCTGGCCGACGGCGATCTGGCACCGTTCCCCGACGATGATCTTTTGCCGGTCCATTGGTTCTGGAGCTGTGACCAGCATGGACGGCACGAAAGTTGGTATGTGAACATGGACATGGGCTACGCAGGTGTTCAGGATGTTAACTGCCTTAATTATGTTCGTGCGGTGGCCCTGGCCACTGCTTGATGCAATGCAGCCTGAATTGCTCATGAATATTTTGCATTAATTGGAGAAAAATATACTCCCTATGGAATATCCCATTTCCCATTATTTTTTAGTTCGGGCTGCTTCAGCGGAGCTGGCTGCCCTGCATGTGGAACGCTATCTCTCTGGTAACCAGCTTATATCCTATGCAGAGTTTTTTGTGCAGGCGGAAGAGGTCCTGGGCAAAGAGCATGAGAAATTTTGGGATACGTTGGGCATGGGATTGGTTGCCAATGATGTTTTCGCAAGGCGTATGCTTGAGCATCTCAAAGAGGAGGGGGCAACCAGCCTGGAAGATCTGCTCTTCATTAAACAGGGGTACGCGACGAAAATTCTCCACACCCTGACCCATCTGCTCGATGGGTTTATTGGAATCGATTCAGTTTTTTATAACCTGGTGGAGGATTCCCACTGGGTGAGCGACGAACTCTCAGAGGCCATTCGTGGCCAGAGTGACGAGTATTGGCTGGTTCCCGTACGTACAGGGATGCTGGAGAATTCCGTCCTTCATCCGGTGGATTAAGCCACTCTTTTCTTGTCTTTTAATCAGAGAAATCACAGTCTCTGCGTTTTCTCGATAGCTCCCCAATTCTAATTGAATGAGGTTACGTCTTTATGGGAAAAATTGGACGAAATCACCCATGTCCTTGCGGTTCAGGAAAAAAATATAAGCATTGTTGTCTGCCGGCTGAGCGGGTGGGGGCTGTATCGCAAAGTCCAGCCAGCCAGATGAAGGTTTCGCTGATAGCGACCATTGAAAAGCTGCAGGCCCAGGCTGCCTCCCAAAAAGCTGGCTTTCATGAACTTGGCGTGTTTCTTTTCTATTCCGACACAGCAGGCGATGCCTGGATGCTTGAGGCAACAGAGAGTGATGCGGTCCAGATCGCCCGGGAAGGGAACCCGTTGGAGGTCCCCATTGACGAGAATCCCGAAACCATTGAAATCAATTTCTCGCATACCTTTGTTTTAAAAAATCGGGAGCTTGTCCTCACAGATTACAGCGATAAGAGTGAAACAACGCTGCCCCAAGCCCCGTGCCAGCAGATTCATGCGGCGATTAGACGCCTGCATAAGCGTTTCCCGCAGGAAATGTTGACCCAAATGCATGTTACTCAGGTAGAGGAGAGTGGTGCCTGATGGGAAGAGCCATGCGCTGGTGCGTTCGAATGATTCCGCTTGTTGGGGTTATGGGCGTTATTTTTTATTTCTCGCATCAACCGGGGAGTGCACTCCAACTCCCTGATTTTTATAACTCGGATAAACTGCTCCATGCACTGGCCTATGCTACCTTGGGGAGTGCCTACCTGTTAGGGCTTAAACCGTTCTGGAAGGATCATTTTCTTCCGCTTGCGGGATCCACCCTGATTCTCTGTCTGCTGTACGGTCTGCTTGACGAGTATCATCAATCCTTTATTCCCGGACGTTCAGTCAGTGTTGGGGATGTTGCAGCTGATGTATGCGGCGGGCTGGTGGCGGTCCTGAGCTTGTATGCCGGGCGCAGGTTGTTCCTGGTACGAAGAGGGAAGGGGGAGGGACCTGTAAGAGAATACCCGTAAAACAAAAATGGCCGGTTGGAGTATTCCAACCGGCCATTTTTGTTGTTTCATCAGGAAGCCGGGATGGGCATCATTGTATTTATGCTCGAAGCAGTTTTGCCATCTCTTTGGCAAAGTAAGTGAGGATGATGTCGGCACCGGCACGGCGGATGGAGAGCAGGCTCTCTGCCATTACTTTGGGACCATCAATCCAGCCTTTTTCTGCGGCGGCCTGAATCATGGCGTATTCACCACTCACCTGATAGGCGGCAACCGGCAGGTCAAATTCGTCATGAAGACGGCTGATGATATCCAGATAGGAAAGCGCTGGTTTAACCATGAGAATATCCGCACCCTCTTCTACATCCAGTGTGGCTTCACGCAAGGCCTCTCGGCTGTTGGCCGGATCCATCTGATAGGAGCGGCGATCGCCAAACTGCGGTGCGCACTCGGCCGCATCCCGAAAAGGTCCATAAAAGGCGGAGGCATATTTCACCGCATAGGACATGATCGGCACCATGTGAAAGGAGCTTTCATCGAGTACAGCCCGAATCTCACTGATGCGGCCATCCATCATGTCCGAGGGCGCCACCATGTCGGCTCCAGCCTGGGCGTGGGAGAGGGCAGTCTTGCTCAGCAGTTCCAGGGTGGCGTCATTATCCACGGTTTCCCCGACCAGGCAGCCGCAGTGGCCGTGGTCCGTGTATTCACAGAGGCAGACATCGGTGGCCACAGTCATCTCCGGAACCTTGTTTTTCAGTTCGCGAATCGCCTGTTGGATGATACCGTTCTTGGCATAGGCTCCGGAGCCCAGCGCATCTTTTTTTTCGGGAAGCCCAAAGAGAATGACGGAGCGAACACCCAAGGAAAGACATTCCTTGGCCTCTTTGGCCAGCTGGTCAATGGAGAGACGAAAGACTCCCGGCATCGAGCTGACCTCTTCGCGGATACCCTTGCCCGGCAGGACAAAAAGAGGGTACATCATCTGCTCGGGAGCCAGACGTGTTTCGCGAATCATGGCGCGTAAGGTTTCATTTTGTCGCATACGACGCGGACGATATTCTGGAAAAACCATAGAAGACCTCGTGTGAAAAATATGTTGTCAGAGGGGGAATTTGCTTCCCTCGGTAATGGGGAGTCCCGGAGGATCAGGTTATTTGGCGATATCCAGGGCTTTCAATTTTTTATGGAGATGGCTGCGCTCCATGCCGATCTGCTCTGCAGTTTTGGAGATGTTTCCCTCGTTCTCCTGCAGCTTGGCACTGAGATAATCGGTTTCAAACCGTCGCCTGGCCTCTTTAAAGGGGAGCTCATTATAAGCGGGCTGGAGTCCGGGGGAAGGGGCTGCCGGCCTTGTCGGTGAACCAAGAAAGAGGGCGACATCTTCAGCATCAATGAGCTCTGTTGGGGTCATAATCACCAACCGTTCAACCAGATTGCGTAGCTCGCGGACATTACCGGGCCAGTGATGTTGCTGCAACAGCAACAGCGCTTCGGGGGTGAAGTCTTTGAGACTGATGCCTTTTTTGCTGAATTGTCGAACAAAGTCAGCGACTAAAAGAGGGATATCCTCTTGCCGGTCCCGTAAGTCTGGTACCGTAATCGGGACCACATTGAGCCGGTAAAAAAGATCGGCGCGGAAATTCCCCAGCTCGATTTCTTCTTCCAGGTCTTTGTTGGTCGCAGCCAGCACGCGAACGTCCACCTCGATGGTACGCGAGCCACCCACCCTTTCAAAACGCTGCTCCTGGAGAATCCGCAGCACTTTGGCCTGGCTTTTCAGGCTCATATCTCCGATTTCGTCCAAAAAGAGAGTAGAGCCGTTTGCCAGATCAAACTTGCCTTTTTTGGTTTCTGTGGCGCCGGTAAAAGCCCCTTTCATGTGACCAAAAAGCTCTGACTCGATCAGCTCTTCAGGGATAGCCGCACAGTTCACCGCAACCATGGGGTGTTTGGCCCGAAGGGAATGGCGGTGGATGGTCTGAGCCACCAGTTCCTTACCGGTCCCGTGACCACCACGAATCAGGACCCAGGCATCCGTGGGAGCCACTCGTTCGATCTGTTGACGGAGCATATCAACCTGCGGGCTGTCCCCGGTAATCCGTTTAAGCACCGGCCTGCTTTCCCGCAGGACCTGATTGTCCCGCTCCAGCCGGGCAAGTTGTAATCCCTTGCGAATTGCAAGCAGGGTGTTGTCGTAGGAGAGTGGTTTTTCTATGAAGTCAAAGGCTCCGATACGGGTCGCCTGGACCGCGGTCTCGATGGACCCATGACCGGAAATCATGATAACCGGTAGGCTGAAGCGCTGTTTGATCACCTCTAAGGCTTCAAGCCCGTCCATTCCCGGAAGCCAGATATCAAGTAAAACGAGATGGATATCCTTCTCATCAAGGATATGTAAGCCCTCTTCGGCGGAATGGGTCACCAGGGGATTGAATCCCTCGTCGGATAAAATTCCGGCCAGGCTTTCACAAATAGCTTTTTCGTCGTCAATGATGAGGATAGTTTCAGGCATGCAGGCGTTATCGCAGAAGGTAGGGGGCGGCAGTGCTGTCAGGCTGGGACATGTTTATCGCGGATTCAGGATGTATACTATCAGGTCTCCAGCGGCAGCTCAACCGCAAACACCGCACCCGATGGATAGTTGTCACTCACGCGGATGTCACCACCATGTTCATGAATAATGGTCTGGGCAATGGCGAGTCCGAGGCCGGTACCGGTTTTACGGTTGGAGTAATACGGTTCAAACACCCGGAGTTTGACTTCATCACTCATACCTGGGCCATTATCCGCCACCTCCAGTCGAGCCGATTTGCTATCCTTGCTCAATCTCAGACGGACCGTAATCATTCCCTCCTGCGACAGGACAGAGACCGCATTATCTAAGAGGTTAATGAGAACCCGCTTTATCTGGACTGCATCAAAAAGAAAAGGCGGTACCTTAGTGTGCAATTCGGAGCTGATCATGAGATGCTTGTGCGCTTCCTGATAGAGCAGGACTATTTCTCCAATCAATCGCGCAAGGTCAGTACGCTCCTTTCGAAGCTGTGGCATGCGGGCAAAATCAGAGAATTCACTGACCAGGTTTTTGATCTCTTCGACCTGGTTGACGATGGTCGTGGTGCACTGGTCAAAGACCTCTCGATTCTCTCCCATGCTCTCCAGATATCGTTTTCTGAGTCGCTGGGCGGAGAGTTGAATTGGGGTGAGCGGGTTTTTAATCTCATGGGCAATGCGGCGGGCAACCTCCTGCCAGGCGGCCAGGTGCTGGGCCTTTTCCAGGTTGGTGAGATCGTCAAAGACGAAAACAAAGCCTATGGGCTGCTGCCGTTCATCGATAAGCCGGGTAACGTTGACCTGGAGTGAGAGCGTCTCGCCTCGACGAATGGTTATCCGCAGATGGCGCTCAATCGATGTCTTGCCGCTTTTAAGGAGATCATTGAGAAAACTTTCCACGATGAGGCCGTGTTGGCGGGGTAGGGCGTCATGGAAATCCTGGCCAAGAAAGGATGCCGGTTCAATGGCCAGTAACTCTTCGGCAAAGCGATTGATTGTGGTTATTCGGTTGTTCTCATCCAGAGCAATAACCCCGGCAGCGACGTTTTTGAGAATGGTTTCCAGGTAGCGGCGACGCTGTTCTGAGATCTCGGTGCTCGATTCCAGCGCACGGTGCGTCTGAGCCAGTTGCCGGTTCGAAGCCAGGATCTTGGCAGTCATGAAGTTGAAGGAATCAACCAGCATGCCCATCTCATCGTCTGCTTCTTTTTCGACAATGAATTCCATGTCGCCATCGGCTACCCGCTGTGTAGCTTCGGCCAGTTTATTGATTGGACCGGTGAGGCCCCGGGCAATGTAAAAACCAAACCAGATCGCACCAAAAAGAATTAAGAGGGTAATGATCAGCAACATGATGATCAGGCTAAACTTGATTGGTGCTTTGAGCATAATCATCTGCTGATAGCCCATGATCCCCTCAGTAATGGTCTGCATGGTCTCCAGCTGAGCTGATGGGATGAGAAGACTGGCAATGAGAAACCAGGTTTGGCTGGTCTCGTGGTGAACAGCCACCGGAACTATGGCCTGAATCAACTCACCGATGGTGGTACGCCGGGTTACTGTTTTGATTTGGTCGTTACGGCACTCTGGCGCAGTGCCTCCGATGGGAGTGGCGGGTAGGAGATCTGTTGCAGGCGTGCCCCCCGGATAGCCAGGACCTGTTCATGGCGTGCATTTAAGAGCATCAGGTTATCAAGGGGAGTGGCGCTCTCATCGTTCATAATTTTTTGGAAGTAGCGTTCAAGAGCGGCCTGGTTGTTGAGATCAACCATATTATCTTCCAGCAGGTTGGCAAAGTGTTTACCTAAAAACTGAACCTGCTCCTGGTTGGCATGGAGAGTCTTTTGTGCCAACTGCAAAGAGGCCTGAAGGGAATCTTCCACCCGGGCATTGAACCAGTAGTCCATGGAGGTGGAAACAAAGCGCAGAGCCACGAAAAAGAGGATAACGGTGGGGATAAGGGATAAAGAAACAAAGCTGATTACCAGCCGGGTACGCAGGCGGGATCCCAGCAGGTGTTGTTTGCGTTCAAAGATGAGTTCCACCAGGTTACGCAGAACCAGGTAGAGCATTAACAGCAGCAGTAACCCATTGATATTGATCAGGGCAAAAATGAGAACTGTACTGGAAAGAGGCAGGGTAAACTCACCGCTGAGGAGACCTCGTTGGACATACCCCAAAAGAGGGATAAGGAGGAGACAGCAGCCAATGACGATACGGATCAGTCGTTGTTTTTTCTTTCTCTGTTCCGCAGTCAGCATCGATTGAGCGCCTGGGAATCAGTATCTGAATTCGATCGTGCGCCAGTCAGTTTCAAAGTTCCACAGTGAAGAAAAGGGGAGCACCTTCTGCATGCCCAAAGGAAGTGATCCTTTTTTGAGAACCACCTTGAACTGAATAGCGTATGGGGCATCGGGGATAAGGCGGGAGAGGGCGATGACTTTGACGCCGTTGAGCTCTGTCATCAGGCGTTGTGCCTCATCCAGATCGGAGGTTATTTCCACTCGATCAGGCTCATTGGAAAAGCTGATTGTATATTTCTTAGTCGCTTGATCGTAGGTGAGGGTGTGGGTCACCGCAGTTTCCACCAAAGAGGTATCCAACCAATGGGTCGAGGTCTTTAAAAGCTCGAGCTTGTAGGTAAAAACGATAGGGGTTCCGACTTGAGCTTCCTGTACCATCTGCGGAGTAAATCCATTTTTGACAGTGGCAAACAGGAGGAGGTTGACATCGGAGGTGGTGACAATAATATCTTTAATTTCCGGATTGATCTCCTGTGCAGACCAAGCCATTCCAGGATGAATGAGTAGGAGCAAGCCACAGAGAAGCAGAAGAGGTAGTTGTCGTTGTTTCATTGCAGAATACAAGGACGTGCAGCGCACATCCTTCAAAGATTGTATGGACGTACCCATGATTTAGTCATAACCATGCTTTCTCACTCTGCAGTAAGAACATTTTAGAGCATATACCTGATCGCCAAGGATTTGTCCATGACTGGATAGAGGAGGCCTCGTTCGCCTGGGGCCTCATTGGCTGCACCTGCCGCCACCAGCAATCTGCAAGTATTCAGGAAGCATAGGGCTATGGATAGCACAAAACAAGGGAATCAAGGAGTCTTTACCATTCGATCCGAAGGAGATTGTCTTGCGGACGAACCCGGGAGAGGCGAATACGGACCGTGTCTCCAGGATCCACCGGAAAGGAGGGATTAGGAGGCAGATCCACATCAAAAAGACAGTCGCAGAGCAGGAGATTGACCCGTTTGGGGCCCACGCCGACCACCAGTGCTCCCAATCGTTGTCCCTCTTTAGGTGCCAGATAACGCAGGATCCAGTAGCGGTGCCGTTGTTGGCGCAGTCCATTGGCACGGCCAAGTTTTTGTTGAATGATCCCGGCAAAAGTTTTGCATTCCTCACCTGAAAAAAGAATACCACGACCATGGATCATGTTACTGAGCTGGTGTTGCATCACCAGGTCAAGAAAACGGCGGATAGGAGAGGTAATGGTGGTGTAACTGTTTAACCCCAGGCCACTATGGGGCTTCGGGTGGGAGGTCAGCTCACCCCGTGAGAGAAATCGTCGTTGATAGGCGATATCGGTCAAAGAATTTTGGACCCCCGAGATAATGCGTCTGCGGGGCGGAGGCTGTGAGCGAAATAATCCAGGAGCTTCCTGGTTGGCAAAGTAGGCTGCAGCAAGGCCGTTTGCCAGGATCATCAGCTCGGAAATCAGGTTGCGCGAGGGCGTATCCACCGGGGAAAGATAGACCTGAATATTTTGTCGATCTCGAATATCCACATTGACATCAGGGAGGGAGAGCAGCAGGGCGCCTCGGTCAACTCGTTGCTGGCGAAGTTGTTGGCGCAGGGTGTTCAGGGCTTTGAGATCTGGATCTTTATCAATGAGACCATCGGCGTCGCGGTAACTCAGCTGGCGTTTGACCTCAATTATGGAGGGGACGATGGAACTGCGCAACAGGGTTCCCTGTGCATCAAAATTAATCAGAAAGCTGATGGCAGGGCGAACTTTTCCTTGAATCAGGCTGCAGAGATCAAGGGAAAGGTTTTTGGGCAACATGGGAATCTGCCCTTCAGGGAAATAAATAGAGGTAGCCCGTTCCCTGGCCTCGCCAAAGAGCGCACTTTTGGGCGAGATGTAATAGCTTACGTCAGTTATGTGAATGCCCACCTCGATCAGGCCACCCTCTTTATGGGTCACATGGACAGCGTCATCAAAATCTCGGGTAAAGGCGCCATCAATAGTGAGGATGTTGAGGTCTCGTAAATCTTTGCGTTTGGGATCAGCCAGCAGCTCCTCAAGAGTTGCCTCTTGCAGGTTGTCGGCTTCGCTTTGAGCCTCTTGGGCAAATTCAAGGGGCTGATCGGAGCGAAGCAGGGAGAGGTTTTCATCGCGATCCCAGATGCCAGCTTTCACTAAGAGCTCAAAACCTGCATGGGGGGAGGTGAGTCCAGCTCTCTTCAAGCATTGACGAATAAATTTATCTTCAGCTGCGTCACTGCCAAGAAGTACAGATTCCTGTAACCAGGCAAAACATTGTTTTTGTTCTGGCCACTGATCTTCCCCAATCCGTTTTCCCTGGTTGAGTGCTTTGAATCCGAGCACCGACTGCTCAAGCAGCTGGGCTTTTTCAGCCTCTCGCTGTCTTTGCAGCAGGAGTTGTTCAACCTGCTCCGGAGTATGGGTGGCTATGAGGCCGTTTTTAAATTTAAAATAGAGGGGGTCTGTGAATACCGCCCGCAGAAAGGCAGCTCGCTGGTCATCGGTGGCATCACTGCCATACAAAAGATCAGCCAGCAGTTCTGGAGGGAGGTCTTCATTGGCATCCTCATGGACTATTTCCCAGAGTTCGGCCAGGTCAATGGTTTGTGTGAGTTCTGCCCGATTCTGCCAACACTGTTGTAAAAGCTGACTAGTGGCTTCACGGCTCTCTGGTTTTGCCTGGAGTGTTTTAGAAACCGAGAGAACACGGGAGGCGGCTAGATGCATCTCGCGGCCGTTCTGGCTCACGAGGTGGATCTTCTTTTCGGCAACGTCGGTAACGAAGCCACAAAGGAACTTGCCACCGTCAATAAATTCGATAATGCTGCCGGAGGAGATCATTGGTACTTTACTTTGCGCAATAGAGAGGTCATTGTAATAGGGTAAGCTACAGTGGATAGCAGGATTCCACACCTTTGTCATTAATTTCTTCGGGGAATTTCCCCCGAAAGCCCCACGAGGTATGCATTTATTTTGAAGACGACCAGCCACCGTTCCGGAGTGACAGCGATCATCGGGCCACCTAACGCCGGAAAGTCAACACTGCTTAACCATCTGTTACAATTGAAAATTGCCATAGTGACTCCCAAGCCGCAGACCACCCGCAATCGCATTATGGGGATCGTCACTGGCGAGCAGTATCAGATGATTTTACTCGATACGCCGGGCTTACATAATGCGCGGGAAGAAATGAACCGGCAGATGGTGCGAGTGGCCATGGAGAGCCTGGCCGAGGCGGACGTGGTTTTATTTCTGGTCGATGCAACCGATATGCCGCCCAAGAAGCTGGAGCAGCGGGCAGAGGAGTACAAAAAGTATCTGGACAAGGTGCAGACCCCGGTGGTCCTGGCCCTGAATAAGGTGGACCTGCTTGCACCAGCCCAGCTCTTGCCGGTGATGGAGTGGTACGGCAACCTGCATCCCTTCAGCGCCATTGTGCCCATATCCGCCCTCGAGGGCAGCGCCGTGGACACCTTGACCCAGGAACTGGTCAAGCATCTGCCCGAGGGGCCCCAGTACTATCCTGATGATCTCCCCACCGACGCCACCGAGCGATTTATAGCCTCTGAGATCATTCGAGAAAAAGTTTTTTTGCTGACTCGGGATGAGGTCCCTTATTCAACCGCCGTGGTCATTGATCAGTTCGATGAAGGTGAACCGGTGGTGATCCATGCCACTATCATGGTGGAGCGCAGCTCACAAAAAGGTATTCTTGTGGGGCAGAAAGGGCGGATGCTGGCCACGATTCGCAAGCAGTCCACCGCTGATATTGAACATCTGCTCGGCTGTAAGGTTCAGCTGCACCTCTGGATCAAGGTGCGCAAGAACTGGAGCTCAAATCAGAATATTCTAAGGGATTTGGGTTTAGCCTGATTACTCTGTAGCCTGGTCTGCGGCAAAGTCGAGGCTTTTAAGGATAATCAGCGCAGTGCGCAGCTGGTTATCCTGTTCCAGACGTTTGCTGAACTGTTCGATTTCATCCACCCGTTGAAAATTTTCTTCCTGATTCCCCATTTCTTTTTCTTTGGGAGCCCGATAGCCCGGTGCCAGGGTTTCGTTGTTGAGGTGATTGGGCAGATCCTTTTCCCGAATGGTTATGGTGGCGATGGGCCCGGTCTCAGGCTTGTCTTCATTTTCAGAGATCACGGGCACCAGAGGAACGATCATATCCGGTTTTATGCCAGTGGCCTGAATAGAATCGCCTGACGGGGTATAATACTTGGCCGTCGTCAGGCGTAGCCCAGCTCCTTCAGGAAGAGGCAGGACGGTCTGGACCGAGCCCTTGCCAAAGGTGGTCGTACCAAGAATGATAGCTCGTTTGTGATCCTGCAGGGCTCCAGCCACAATTTCTGAGCCGCTGGCGCTACCACTGTTGACCAGTACGACCATGGAGAAGGTGTTGTGCCCCCCGGTCGGATGGGCCTCAAAGACCATTTGTTCTTCCTTGAATCGTCCCTTTGTGGTCACAATTACGCCTTTATCTAAGAAGAGATCGGAGACGTTTACCGCCTGGTCAAGCAGCCCACCAGGGTTGTTGCGCAGATCGAGGATCAGCCCCAGGAGATGTCCATTTTTGCGTAGTCCTTCAAGAGCCGCGACGACATCCTGCGTGGTCGAACTCTGAAAGTTGGAGATGCGAATATACCCGTAGCCGGGTTCCAGCACCATGGAGTTTACCGAGACTAAAGGGATGGCTTCTCGGGTCAAGATGTAATCTTTAGGGGTTTTCCACTGTTTTCGGTGGATGGTAATTGTCACCTGCGTTCCAACCTCTCCCCGCAGCATCTTCACCGCTTCCATCAGGGTCATGGTTTTGGTCAGTTTGCCGTTGATGCGAACGATCTGGTCCCCAGGCTGAATGCCCTGTTTGTCGGCTGGTGTGCCTTCAATGGGCGTAACGGCAGTCAGCACGCCATCTCGGATTGAAATCTCAATACCGATTCCGGTGAAGCTGCCCGACGTCTCCTCTTCCAGGGCACGAAAATCTTCAGCCGTCATGTAAGCCGAGTGTGGATCCAGGGAACTGAGCATGCCGTTGATGGCACCGGTCAGCACCTTGCCGGAGTCCACCTCATCCACATAATACTGCTGAATGAGCGTGAGGACGTTGGCAAAGGTCTCCAGGTCTCGATAGAAGTCCCGCTCTTGTTTGTCGGTGTCAGCAACAACGGAAGTGCACCACAGGCAACAGCAGAGAAAGATGGAAAAAAACGACCGTGTCATGATATGGAAAACGCGATATTGCATGTGCCTAGCTAGACCTTTTGCTTGTATTGATGTTGGATGGGGGCTCGGCGGTCTGCGTACATAGAGCACCTCTCACTAGTGATGTGGGCAGGAAAGGCAGGTGCAAAAAACTCTGTTGAGGATGAATGAAGTTAGGGGATAAGGGGGAATTATTTCCAAATATCAACTAGGTTAACGATATTTTTTCGCAGAGGCAACGGTTATTCATTGCAGATCAGGTCTTGCCATTATGATTTTCAGGGAAGAGAGAGGCTCTCAGGAGAAAGCCAGTGTAAGGGATTCTCGGCAAGGGCATCCCGACGAATTTCAAAGTAGAACTCCCCTGCCGGACGATAACTTTCAGCATTTGTTCTTCCGAGCAGCTGCCCCTGAGAAACAGTATCGCCAACCTGTACCGAGATTTCTCCAAGCCGTGCAGAGACAGAATAATATTGCTGGTGATGATCGATAATGATCATCTTGCCGTATCCTCGCATGGGCCCGGCGAAAAGGATTGTACCACCAAAGATGGCAAAGACTTCACTTTTGGCAGGAGTTTTAATGGTTATGCCGTTGGCAAAGGTAGTCTCTCCATTTTCTCCAGACTGGTGAAAACCTCGGACGACCTCTCCCCAGAGGGGCGGTGGGAGCAACCCCTTGTTCTCAAGAAAGCTCCCCTGCAATGCGACGGTTAGCTGCGGCTGATGGTGCTGCAAAGAGTCAGCGAGTTCACGCTCGGCTTTGCGCATTTCTCGTAGAGCCAAGACATAAAGCCCTTTCTGAGCACGAACCCGTTCCATCAGTGCATCTTTTTGCTTGACGGTGGCCTTCAGTTCCTGCGTTTCCTGGTCGGTATCTTCCAGGAATTTTTCCAGCATGGCTTTTTCCAGGCTTTTAGCCTCCGTTACACGCTTGATTTCTGTGATACTGGCGCGATATTCACTGAAAAGTTCTTGGTCATAGGTGACCAGAGAGGCGAAGGCCTCCTGGCTTATTAGCATCTCTGGTAGGGTTTGCCCGGAAAAAGCATAGGTGAAAAGGCCTTGTTGTCCTGAGAGATAATATGCTTTGAGCCGTTTGATCAGGCTGCTGCGCAGGCTTTCGTTTTGGCGCATCAGGCTGATCATCTCCTGTTCCTTTGCTTTGAGGATTTGCTGTTGCTGGCCGATTTTGGCTTTGAGCGTCTCAATCTTTTCCTGGTGGGATTGTACCTCATGGGTAAGACGGGTAAGGTCTCCGCGTACTTGCTGTTCCTGTTCTTTACTCTGGCGAATGAGCATTTCCTGGTCATGGATGCCAAAACGCAGTTTGCCGATGGAGATGGCATCCTGCTGCCTTGTCGGCTGTGCTAGGCACCACGGGGAAAGAAACAGCAGACAGAGGGTTGTACAAAAGATCCGTTTCATCTTGGTTTACAAGCGAGTGAATCGTCGAATGGCCGAAAAACTGCCGAGGATACAGAGCAGTGTTGCCAGGCCGACCAGAAGCCCGATAACCGGCCAGCTTAAGAAGGTGAATGGGAGGGGCGTTGTAGATGGTCCGGCAAACTGAAGTTTGATCCAGTTGTATAACAGGAGGAGTGCCCCCATTCCACTTGCCGCCCCAATCAGCCCCTGCAGGGCTCCTTCAAAGAGAAAGGGCGTGCGAATGTAGTTGTTGGTGGCGCCTACCAGGCGAAGTAGTTCCAGCTCCTGCTGTCTGGAAACCAAGGTGAGGCGGATAGTGTGTGCCACCATAAAGGTAGTGGTCATGACAAGCAATGCACCCGAGAGGATGATGACCACTCGAATCAGTTGAATAAAGGAATGGAAGCGATCAATCCACTCTTGGCCGTACTGTACTTTGAGGACACCTGGCAAGGTCTGGAGATAATCGGAGAACCGTTTTATCCGTGAGAGGCTGTCCAGCGAACGAATGGGATAAACCTCGATAGAAGGGGGCAGAAAATCTTCCGGTACACCGGTGAGCACGTCCGCATTTGTTCCCAGTGCTCGTTCAAATCGTTGGTAGGCATCATGGCTACTGACAAACTCGATCTTCTCTACCTGATCAAATTTAAGAATTTTTGAGCGGTACTGAGCCTGCATAGGTGGTGAGGGTTCCTCGTCCAGGTAAACGATCAACCGTAAGTCATCATCAAGCGAGGCGCTGACCTGCAGGGCATTGGTGTAAACCAGATAAAAAAAGGAAAAAATTAATACCGATAGCGAAACTGTAAACAGGGTCATGCACTGCGATTTCCAGGTCAGCAGCATGTTTCGTATGGTATGTCCAAAGGTGACAGCAAGAAAGCGCATGATTACACCCCTTCCTGGAACTCGGCGAACTCATGTTCCTCTTCTGCCTCGAAGACACGGGGCTGAACAGCCGATTGCTGGCGGCCAAAGCGCAGTTCAATCACCCGGTCCCTGTCTTGGCGGTAGAGCCGTGTGTCGTGGGTGGCTATGAGTAAGGTGGAGCCTTTGCGATTGAGTCGGTAAAAGAGATCCATTACCCGGGCGGTTGTTTCCCCATCCAGGTTTCCCGTGGGCTCGTCGGCAAGAATAATGTCCGGAACGTTGGCCACGGCCCTGGCAATGGTTACCCGCTGTTGTTCGCCACGGGAGAGTTCACCCGCTCGGGTCGCATATTTGTGGCTTAAATTCAGCTGCTCCAGAAGTTCACGCGTCCTTCGTTCAATGGTCTTTTTGGGGGTGTAGAGTACCTCCATGGCGATGGCAATATTATCTGCCACAGTTCGGTCCTGAAGGAGTTTAAAGTCCTGGTAGGCCATACCGATTTTGCGGCGCAGGAGGTGCATTTTTCGTTGGGGTAGTTTGGCCAGGTCAAAACCCGCTACATCAATCATCCCTTTGCTGGGTTTTTCCATACGGCTGATCAGGCGTAACAGGGTGGTTTTACCAGCACCACTCATGCCTGTGAGATATACAATCTCGCCACGGTTGATACTCAAGGAGACATCTACGAGCGCCTGAACCTCAGGAGGGTAGGTTTTGGAGACCTTGATCAGGTCGATCATTACATCAGGCGGAATCGTTGTGCTGGGCATTCAGGTACCATTAAAGGTGAAAAAGAAAGCCTGTCTTCACCCAAAGTATGGAGAGTCTCAGGCCCTTTATTGATTACTTTTGGAAAAAGTGCCTTGTGCCAGGGGACGTGAGCGGTGTGAATGCTGCGTGACGACCTCCTCGACTCACTGTTCTTTGAACAGTGGTAGGGCGAATAAAAGTCCTGTTGTTGCAAAGGCTATCGGTTGATATATATTTTAAACAATTAATTTTTTCAAGTGTATCCCATTCATGGATGATGTACAGAAAAAACACAGCTGCATCATGGATTTCATCCTGGTCCGGAATATTCCAGGGATAAAATCATTTACGAGGGAGAAGGGCCAGGGGTATAGTCTTTACTCGTTGTTCAAGACAACCCAGAGTCAATAGATGGTAATGCCCCTGCGGCTGCCACGATTTTTAAGGAGTTTTATCATGCCGTACAAAGCGGTCCTGTTTGATCTGGATGGGACCTTACTCAATACCCTGGAAGATTTGGCTCATGCAGGTAACAGCGTTCTTGCAGAGCTTTCTCTCCCTACGCATCCAGTTAATGCCTACCGTTATTTTGTCGGAGCGGGGCTTGCAACTTTAATGGAGAGGATTCTCCCTGAAAACCAACGTCAGCCAGAGACGGTTACGGCGGCAATGAGAATCTTTGAACGCATTTACTCCAAGACCTGGCATGATAGCACAGCACCTTACACGGGGGTGCCCGAGATGTTGAGCCAGCTGGTGGAAGCAGGTGTGCAGGTAGCTATTCTTTCCAATAAACCCCATGATTTTACGCTGCTCTGTGTGGAGAAAATGCTTCCTCAATGGCCGTTTCGGCCGATTTTTGGTCAGCGTGAAGGAGTTGCCAAAAAACCTGATCCGGCAGGTGCCCTGCAAGCTGCTGAACACCTAGGATGTACTCCGCAGGAAGTACTGTACGTTGGAGATACCTCCATTGACATGCATACGGCTCGCGCTGCAGGTATGGATTCAGTTGGGGTTCTCTGGGGATTTCGCGGGGCTGATGAACTGAAAGAGGCCGGTGCTGCCCATTTGATCAGTCACCCCCAGGAGTTACTCTCTATAGCCTTGTCAACTTGCTCGTAAAACTTAAACCACAGGACCTACCACGTGCTTGCCTTTGATGCTTCCCTGCTGACCGCCGTCGCCCATCCCTGTATAGGTGCCTTCATCGGGTATCTGACCAATAGAGTTGCCATTCGAATGTTGTTTCGCCCGCTGGAACCCTGGTTTGTCTTTGGCATACAGGTGCCCATGACTCCGGGGGTTATCCCCTCAAAACGTCATGAACTGGCAGAAAATATTGGTGCAATGGTGGGGCAGCATCTGCTGACCAGCAAGGATATAGGTGCTGCTATTTCTGAGGAACCTTTTCAAGAGCATCTGGCAGATCTGGTCGATCGTCGTGTCCGTGAAATCATGATGCGCGATCTGGGGCCCATTGGCGAGGAGATCCCCCGTCGTTTCAAGGCCTACTTCAAAATTGGTGTAAAAACGATCAAGTACCAGCTGAGTGACGGAATCAACCGTTATCTGGCAACCGAGCAGTTTGAGCAGCAGTTACGGGAATCCATTGATGCCCGCCTTGATGCCATGGCCAGCCGTGAGATCAATGACCTGCTGGCGCCGGAAAACCGTCGTGAAATTTATCTGGTGTTCAACGAGATTCTGCGTGATCTCCTGGGCGGACCGCAGGTCGGTCTCTGGTTGGGCGATACGCTGGCTCAGGGAATCCGTAAATCAGCGGCCCAGGGAAAAACATTGGCTGATCTGGTTCCTGAGGAGGTCGTTGGGCTGGTCAAATCATTTGCCCGTACCCATGCAGCCAAAATTCTTGCGAGCATGGGGCATCAGGTGGCAGACCCCTTGATCCGTGACCAGGTGATTTCTGGGGTACTCAAAGGGGTTGATCATTTTCTGAATTCCCTGGGGCCGATGGGTGCCATGGCTCGTGGTTTTCTGGAAAAGGAGTCGTTGGAAGATAAGGTGGGTGAGTACCTGGTGGGTAAAGAGGAGGATCTGGTCGTCTGGCTTTCCAGCCCCGAAATCCAGGCCCGGTTACACCAAGCCCTGGATAATTCCATTGACGAGCTGATGCACAAACCGCTCTCTGAACTTTTGGAAAATGTCAGTGATGAGCAGTTAAACGATTTTTGTCGTGGAGCCGCAGGGCAGATGCTTGCGCTCATGCAACAGGATGGGGCGCTCAATAATATTAGTGCCATGGTTCATGTGAGCATGGAAGATCTGATTGATAATGGCCAGATGCACTGCGCCGAACTGGGGGAGAAATTTTTTGGGAAGGAGCAGGGGGCCCAGCTTCGAGAAGTATTCAGTGGCGAGATCCTGGCTCTGCTACGTTCCCATAAAACCCAGCGTCTGGTGAACACCATGCTGGGCTCCATGGTTGATGCCTTGATCAGGCGGCCTATAGGCATGCTCTACCATGTGGTGCCCGGAGGAGTGCGCCAGGGCTTTAATAACGCCCTCTCTTTAACCATCAGCCGTATGCTGCTTCAGGAAGTTCCCGGAGTGGTGGAATCGCTCAATATCAAACGTCTGGTGATGGAGAAAATCGACGGTCTCGATCTTTTGCAACTTGAAAAATTGCTGCTCTCCATTATGGAGGAACAGTTCAAATATATTAATCTTTTCGGAGCATTCCTCGGTTTTGTCCTTGGCTTGATCAATCTGGTGCTGGTGGAATTTCTCTGAGTCAGGCCCCCCTGCAAAAGCCTGACGCTAAATCGTCACAAAAAAGACCGCATTCAACCGAGTGCGGTCTTTTTTGTGGAAAGCTAGAAGAAGGGGCTGTCTTGCCCGGGGACAAGGGAGGCAAATAGGGCAAATAATCGGTAGGTTATCCTCTAAAAAATAGGTGGATGAAGAGAAGGCTTTGGGGCTTGGGCTGTTCCGTGATACCATAAAACAGTAGAAAAAAACCTCTGTTCTGGACAACCTCAAAAGACTGGTAGCCCCTATGAAAATTACCTCTCTTAAGGCAAAGCTCATTGTTTATTCCGTTCTGCTCATCCTGATTACCTCCGTCCCCATAGTCGTTGCCGTTGCCTACCTGATCAACAACTCGGTCTATGAGCAGTTTGACAAGACGCTCAAACACCAGATGGCCCTGGTGAATCACACGCTGAATCTGTTTTATGATGATCTTGATCGCAACATCGATATGTTTGCCCAGCATCATCTGGTTCGCAGTGCCGATACCAGTATACGCACCTATTTTGATAAAAAACAAAATACCATGACCCCGTCTAAAAATGGGGGCATAGAACAGCAGATCTACCAGGAATTTGATAATTACGCCCAAACGCACCCAGGAACGCTCTATGTCTACATGGGGACCGAGGATGGCGGGTACATCCAGTGGCCGGAGACTTCGATATCCGATAATTACGATCCTCGAAAACGTCCCTGGTATACCAAGGCCATGGCCAACAAGGGCGGTATTATCAGAACAAACCCCTATGAAGATGCCGTCAATAAATCCCTCATCGTCTCCAATGCCAGGACCTTTACGGACAGTTCCGGCAAGGTCCGCGGGGTTATGGCGATTGATGTCACCAGCAGTAAAATTACAGAGATTATCAGTGATATTCATATCGGTGACACCGGCTATGTCATGCTGCTCCACAAAACCGGGCTGGTTTTGGCTGATCCGGCCCAGCAGGCAAACAATAATAAGCTTCTGGACGATGTTGGCTTAAGCGAGCTCAAAGAGGCAGTGAATACCAATCATGCGGAGTATAAACTGACCCTGCGGAATAAAGAATATCGGGTTAATTCGCTGCACTCCTCTACAACGGATTGGGTTATTGTCGGACTAATCGAAGAGGATGAACTAGCGGGTACAGCCAAATCTACCGTCATTACCGTCATTCTGATTACCTCTGTTGCCATGCTGGTGGTTGTGCTCCTTGCTGCCTTGGTCTCGTTGAAAGTTACCAAACCCATTGCCGAAATTGTCGCCGGGCTCAAGGACATTGCCGAGGGAGAGGGAGATCTGACCAAGCGGTTGACCATTTTCTCTAAAGATGAGCTTGGAGAACTGGCGACTTGGTTCAATGTCTTTTTGGATAAACTGCAGGTGTTGATCAAGGATGCCTTTTCCAATGCTCAGGGGGTGGATAGTACATCCAATACCCTGCTCAGTGTTGCGACCAAACTCGCTGAAAACACGGGAGATACCAGCGCGCGAGCTAATGCTGTCGCGCTTTCCTCCGAAGAAATGCGCAACAACTTCAATAATGTTGCAGAAGCCATGGAGGAGACCACCAGCAATGCCTCGATGATGGCCGCCGCTGTGGAAGAAATGGCGGCAACCATTCATGAGATTGCCGCTAATTCAGAAAAAGCGAGGATGATATCTGAAAATGCGGTGAGTCAAGCTTCTCAAACGTCAAACCAAATGGAGGAACTTGGTCAGGCTGCCCACGCCATTAGTGCGGTCACTGAAACGATCACCGAAATATCGGAGCAGACCAATTTGTTGGCACTGAATGCCACCATTGAGGCGGCCCGGGCAGGCGAGGCTGGTAAAGGCTTTGCTGTTGTAGCAAATGAAATTAAGGATCTTGCTGCACAGACCGCCAACGCAACTTCAGAGATCAAGGCTAAAATTAGCGGAGTTCAAACCACAACCACAAGTTCTGTTGACCAGATCAAGACTGTGGCCACTGTTATTAACGATATCAACGAAATCATAGTCTCCATTGCCTCTGCCATTGAGGAACAGTCTGTGGCGACGCAGGAAATTTCTGGGAGTATCGGCAAGACCTCAGAGGGGATTGAGGCGGTGAACCAAAATATCAGTGATGGTAACGTGGTCATCGAAGAGATTACTGCGCGAATCGGTGATATTAACCAGACCACTTCACATATTTCTGATAACAGTCGGGAGATTGAACAACAGTCTAAGGAGTTGAAGGAGCGGGCAGATCAGTTACATAAGATGCTGGCTCGTTTCACCTTTGAATGAGTTGAGGTGGGGGGTGGGGATGCAGTTTATGCCACCGTGAAAACGGCTTGTTGTAACCAGCCGGCTGGCCAGCATCGAGCTTTTGCTTGTTTGTGTTCCTCTCAACCGCCAAACATAAAAGGGCCTATACTCGCAAGAGTACAGGCCCTTTTCATCACATACTTCACCTTGTAAACGATCTCGGGAAAATTCCCGAAAATACAACCCCAGGGACTCCGTTACTGCGCCAGAGTATGGAGTTCAACCCGGCGGTTTTGCCGACGTCCGGCGGCGGTACCGTTGTCGGCAATGGGATTATCCTGGCCATAACCAGTGACCACCATCCGATCCTTGGCAATACCGTTGCTGCTGAAGTAGTTGGCTACAGCCTGGGAGCGTTGTTTACTGAGGTAGAGGTTGTACTTGGCGTTGCCTGCAGAGTCGGTATAGCCCGCTACCTCAACCTTCAGGCTCGGTACGGCTTTAAGGGCTTCAACCACGCGATCAAGCGGTTTTTTGGATGCTTCGGAGAAAACCGTCGTTCCTGAGGGGAAGGTCACACCTTCGATGACGATACCTGTACCTTTCGGGCACCCCAGTGCGTTGACTGGAGTTCCCACAGCGCTTTCCGGGCAGAGATCAACAGCGTCGGCAACGCCATCCTGGTCGGCATCAGCGATCACAGGAGCCGGTGCCTCCTCAGGCTCGGGAGTGGTGTCTGCAACAGTTGCTTCCGGGACGTTTTCTGCAGCCTCTTGGGCTTCGGCTCCAGCTTTCTCCTCTTGCTGCTCGATTGCTTCTTCCTGGCTGGCCTGTTGCGCAAGCTGGAGGCGCAGCTGCTCATTGGCCGCCAGCAGTTCCTCGACTTTTTGATTTGCAGCTTCGGCGGCAGTCGATTTGCTTTCAGCCAGCGTTTTAGCTGCTTCAAGCTCTGTGTGCATCTCTTTGCTTGTGGTTGTTAGTTCGGAAATTTGTGTCTCCAGCGTTGCCACCTGTTGCTCAAGGCCTGCAACCTTACCAGAAGGCATTGCCACTAAGGCTTTGGTTTGCAGGTCCTGAATGGTTTGCTGAGCACCGGTCAGTTCTGCCTGGAGGGCCATCAATTGCTCTTTGTTAGTATCCAGGTTGGTTGTCAACTCGGCCACAGCTGCTTCGTTTTGAATAATTTTTTCCTGAGCAGCCTTTTTGGTGGCCTCGCTTTCTGCAAGCTGGGCCTGAAGCGAGGCCAGTTGCTCGGCTTCACCATTCCCTTCTCCTGCCAGTTTGGCTTGAGCCTCTTGCAGAGCCGAGGATTTTTCCTCAAGCGCTGCTTTGAGTTCTTCACTTGCAGTTATTTCTGCCTGTGCCGCTGCGAGCTGCGTTTCTAGCTCAGATTTTTGTGCCTGCACCTCGGCAAGGGACGTATTGCCCGCTTCCACCTGGGTGGTGAGTGCGTTGAGTTGTTCCTGCAATGCACCCATTTGCTGATTTTCGTGGGAGGCTTTACGCAATGCACTGTCTTTTTCGATCAGCTCATTGTTCAAATCAGCAATTTTTCCCTGGAGGGAAAGAACCTTTTGTTTCAGCTTGGTGGCACTGGCAACTGCCTCTTCATTGAGGTCATAGGTTTTTTTGTACTGTAAGAGGCGTCTATTTTCGTCCCGCAAAGCAGTTAGCTGACTGGTGAGCCCGATATTAGTATCATGGGCAGCATTGAGCTTGGCTGCGACCACCTTGGCTTCCTCTTGCTTGACAAGGGCGGTGGCCAGTTGATTTTTGGTGGCGTTGAGATTGTCCTGAAGGGTGCGTACCTGTTCCTGGACCTGAGCAAGCTGAGCCTGAGCCGCTTCAAGGGCCTGTTGCCGCTCGCCGTTACTTACTTGAAGTTGCTTAATTTCAGCTGCCTTACCATCAATTTTTTCCTGCATCTGGGCAAGCGCCTGGGGATGTTTGCCAACCTCCTCCTCCAGGCTCGCCACCTGGGCCCGGGCTGCATCAAGAGCTTCGATCTTCTCCTGAAGCACAGCTTCCTGCTGAGTTTTCTGCTCGTTGAGGGCGGCTATCTGGCCTTGTAGTTCTTCAATGTCGGCTGCTGATTGTTGTTTCAACGTCTCGATTTCAGCAACCTTGTCATCCAGGTTTAGCTGGAGCTTTGTAAGGGCTTGAGATTGTTCCTCCACCTTTTGGCGCAGGCCTTCAATCACATTCTGCGTTTCTTTCAGAGCTGTGGTCGTGACCTCAAGCGAACTCTGTAACAAAGCTTTTTCTTTGATCAGCGCTGTACGCTCTGCCTCTTTTTCCGCGAGTGCTGTTTGTGATTGGGTCAGCTTTGCCTCAGTTTCAGCCTGCTGCTCATGAGCTGCAGTTACCTCCTGCTGGAGTCGGTCAACCTTTGTCTCTAACGCAGAGATCTCTGGGGTAAGCGCTCCGATTTGTGCCTCTTTATCGGCAATGTCAGCCTCAAGGGTGCTTGTCTGCTCTTGGAGTGAGGTGAGCTTTTCCTCTTTGGTGTGCAGCGCTTGAGTTAAGTTGGCGATCTGGACCTGACTCTCCTCTTGCTTTGCCTGGACTGCCAGAAGTTGCTCGGTGGCTGCGTTGAGCTGATTTTCAAGTGCTTGAGCCGCATCGTTCATTGCAGAAATTTTTTCTACCTGAGTCGAGGCTTGTGTTTGCAGCTCACTCACACTCTGTGCAGTTTGCAGCTGTTGGTTCTGTGCTTCCTCCAACTGCAGCGCGCTTGCCGCCAGTTTGTCCTGCAGTTTCTGACGCTCAGTCACCATGGCTGCAATGGATTCTTCCTTTTGAGCAAGCGTATCTTTGAGTTCGGCAATATTCTGAAGACTCTCTTCCTGCACTCTCTGCAGAGCAACCAGTTGTTCCTGGGTAGCTGCAAGCTTGGCCTGGGTGTCAGTTGAGCTTGCCTGGAGCTGCTCAATATCTGTCGTTTTGGTTGCGATAGTCTGTTGCAGTTCTTCGATTTGTTTGGTACTGGCTGCCAACAATTTCATTTGTTGTGCCAGCTGTGCAGAGGTCTCAGCCAGCTTGCTTTCTACCTCCTGGCGCTGCGCTGTCATCGTCGCCATCTGATTTTTTTGCTGCGCCAAGTTCTCTTGTGAGGTCGCTACTGCCGTGTTGGCCTCAGCCAGCTTGGTGTTCGCATCCAGCAACTCACCTATTGCCGTGTCATAATCCTTTTGCAGGGATTCTTTAACTGCCTGGAGAGTATTGAATTTTTGCTGATTTTCCTCAACACGGGCTTCAAGCTGCTGTCGAATCTCCTGGTCTGCGGCCTGCTGTTCTGATGCTGTCCGGAGGGTATCATGCGCTGCTTTGAGTTCATCTTGAAGTGTCGCATTGGCGGCCTGGGCAGCGGTCAGTTGCTGTTGCAGCTCCTTACCCTGTTGCTCAAGGGTTTGTACTTGGGTTGTGGTTGCTTCCTGCTTGGCCTTTAGTGCCTGGAGCAAATCCTTAGAGGTGTTCAACTCTCCCTGCAGCTCCTCCAGGGTAACCGACATCTCGGCAAGCTTTTGCTCTTTGGCTAAAAGCTGTTGTTGAAGACCGTTTGCAGTGCTGTCTGTTTGCTCCTGTTGGGAGGTTACAGCATCCAGGCGGGCTGCGGTCTTTTTCAACTCAAAGGTGAGTGCTTTGGCTGACGCCTGCATTTCCTGGATTGTTGTTTCTCGAGCAGCTATATCCCCTTGGAGAGCACCGATGGTTTTCTCATTTTCCGTGCGTGTGACCGTTGCTGCCTCAAGCGTTCCTTGGGTTGTCTTCAGTTTTTCCTCTAGCTTGTTTTGTGTTGCCTGTAGAGAGGCCAGTTCCTGTTCTTTAGCACTCAGCTGATCATTGAGAGCGCGTAGATTCTGTGTGGACTTATCCTGCTCTCTATCGACGGCTGCAAGCTTGTTGGTGGACTGAGTAAGCTCCTCTTGGAGTTGCTGAGCCTGCGTTGTCAAAGAGCTGATAGTTCCTTCTTTCTCCTGAAGGGCCTGCTCCAGTTCTTGTACCTGGCCTTCAGTTGAAGCCTGTTTTCTGGAGGCAGCCTGCAGTTGCAGCTTCAGGCGCTGCAGCTGTTCTTCAAGGGGAAGCGTCTCCGAACTCAGCTGCTGGATTTGTTGTTCTTTTTCAACAACAGCCTTTTGGGTTGCAGCGTATGATTCTACAACGGATGTTGCTTCGGCCTCGCTTTTTTCTTCAAGGTGAGCCAGCTGCTCTTCAAGCTGCTGTTTCTCCGCTTGCAAGGTAGCGATCTTTTCGCCGTTATTTTTTTTGAGAGCAGCAAGCTGTTTCTGAGCAGCGGCAAGTTGCGCGGCTGCACTTTCTTTTAAGGTTGCGAGTTCTCGCGAGCGCTCCTCCAGTAACATCTGGATAGTGGACGTCGCCTGGGGCTGGGCATTTGCCTCCTGACGAAGAGCCTGGAGTTTGTAGAGGGTATTGTCTAATTCAGCGGTTTTCTCTTTGAGCGCCGCATCCCTTGCCTGTTTCTCGTTTTGGATCTTTTGAAGTTCTTGTTCTTTGGTTTGAATATTTTCCTGAAGCACAGTCAGTTCTTGCTCAGTTGCTTCCTGTTTTGCCTGAGCCGCAGCGAGTTCCTCTTTGAGACCGGTAATACTGGCGGTTGGGTGTTCTGGAAGCTGTTTAAGTATCTTTACTTCTTTCGCTAAGCCTGGTGCGGTCTCAATGTCGGTCTCTTGCCCGCTTTCACTTGCTTCCAGCTTTTCCGCTACTGGGGCGGCCGGGACCGGAGCTTTTTCCAATACCTCAGCGTCAATGATGTCTTCTGCCTCGACGACAACAGGTGCCGACACGGGCGTTTGTTCCTGATGCTCAAGCTGCGGGGTGGATTCTGCAGTTTCGGGCTCGGTAATCACCTCTTGCGGTACTGGGGCAGGTGCTTCTGTAGGGGCTGTAGCCTGTGCGTCTGTTTTTATTTCGAGGTCAGTCGGTTTCTCCACAGTTTGTGAATGCGTAATCGCCGGAAGTTTCTGTTCGGAGAGACTGGACTCTTCGATCACTTTACTGTTGAAATTGGCGAGCACTACATAGGCGGCAACACCAGCAATGGAGACGAGTATGAGACGGGTTTTCATAGCTTGTGTGGTAAGTTAAAGTCTAGGAAAAGAATAAAAAAGGGACAAATAAAACCTTTGTGTCAGCAGCGAATTACTAGTGCCGTGGAAGGCATCGTTTACTCCTGATGTGGTTGGAGAATAAGTGTTGCCAGCGGCGGCAGGGTGAGCGACAGGCTTTGATCGTAGGTATGACTTGCGATATTTTGACTCATGAGATTGGTTCCATTATCCACGCCACTGCCACCATAAATTTCGAGATCTGAATTGATCAGTTCTATGTAGTTACCACTGTGGGGAACACCAATTCGATATCCCCGACGGACAACAGGGGTCAGATTGGTGATAATAATGACATGCTGCGTACGATCTTCCGAGTAGCGAATAAAGGAGAACACCGAGTTATCAGTATCATTGGCATCAATCCATTGGAAACCGTTCCACTCAAAATCGACCTGATAGAGCGCGGGTTCATGGCGATAGACCAGGTTGAGATCCCGGACCAGGCGTTGGACACCAAGATGCGTCGGGGCATTGAGGGCTTCCCACTCCAGGCCGGTGTCGTGATTCCATTCCTGCCACTGGCCAAATTCACAGCCCATAAAAAGGAGTTTTTTCCCGGAATACCCCCACATGAAGGCGAGATAGGCACGAAGGTTGGCAAACTTCTGCCATTCATCACCGCTCATTTTGCCTAGCAAAGAGCCCTTGCCATGCACCACCTCGTCGTGGCTGATAGGTAAAACAAAGTTTTCCTGAAAGGCGTAGAGCATGCCAAAGGTCATTTGGTTGTGGTGAAAGCGGCGGTAGAGCGGATCTTTTGCCATGTAGCCCAGGGTGTCGTGCATCCAGCCCATGTTCCATTTGAGGCTGAAACCAAGTCCACCAAGATAGGTGGGGCGACTGACCATGGGCCAGGAGGTGGATTCTTCGGCTATGGTCAGGACACCTGGAAAGAGTCCGTGGACCACCTCGTTGACTTTCTGGAGAAAGGTAATCGCGGCAAGGTTTTCCCGGCCACCATATTCATTGGGAATCCATTGACCATCTTCACGGGAGTAGTCCAAATAAAGCATGGAGGCCACTGCATCCACCCGCAGGCCATCGATATGGTATTTGTCGATCCAGAACAGGGCATTTGAGATCAGAAATGAGCGAACCTCATTGCGGGCGTAGTTGAAAATCATGGTACCCCAGTCCTGGTGCTCGCCCTGGAGGGGGTTGGCATGGGCGTAGAGCTGGGTTCCGTCAAACTGATTGAGCCCGGCACCGTCCTTGGGAAAATGGGCTGGGACCCAGTCAAGAATCACCCCTAGGCCTGCAGCGTGGCACTGATCCACGAAGTGCATGAAATCTTCCGGGGCACCGAAGCGTGAGGTTGGGGCATAGAAGCCCAGCACCTGGTAGCCCCAGGAGCCATCAAAAGGATGTTCTGCGATGGGCAGCAGCTCGATATGGGTGTATCCCATATCCACCACATAGGGAATCAGGGTTGCGGCCAGCTCCTTATAGCTGAGATAGCGTGTTCCCCATTGTTTGTCGGCAACCTTGCGCCAAGAGCCCAAGTGGACCTCATAAATGGAAATAGGCGCATTTAAAGCCTGACGATCTTTGCGTCCGGCGAGCCAGGCTTGGTCCTGCCACTGATAGCGGTCAAGGTCGGCCACGACAGAACCGGTGCGAGGCCGCTCTTCCATGGCAAATCCGTAGGGATCGGCCTTGTCTTGTTCTTCACCCGATTGGCTAGTAATACGGTATTTATAAACAGAAAATTCAGAGAGACCAGGCAGAAAAATGGTCCAGATACCACTGTCTGAAGGGGACATGGGGTGGCTATTTCCATCCCAGTGATTGAAATCACCAACTAAAGCGACCTGGCGAGCGTTGGGTGCCCAGACTGCAAAGACGACACCAGTGTCCTGACCAAAACGGATGAGGTGCGAACCAAGTTTTTCGTAGGCACGCTCGTGGGTGCCTTCGCTGATCAGATAGCGGTCAAAATGACTGAGCCAATCTGCCGGCACAACCTGTCCAGCTGGGACATTGTCTTTCATAGTTAGATGTATAACCTGTGTTGGGGGCTGGCAGGATAGACTGGTAAAACGTTCTTCAGCAATGAAAAAAATGCTTGGAACATATGAAAATGCTGCCTCTAGCCATCCTGGTAAAAGCCTCATTTGTGGTGCAAGTATGAGGCAATGTACCGCAAGAGCCCTGGATTGTCATGGGGAAAGAGTTTTTTTCCCTGAATCCGTAGACTCGCCTATGACGTCACGGATTCAGGGGATATTTGTTGGTACAGAACCCTAGAATTGCAGCCACCCGTTGTGGGCTGTATTCGCGCAGGCGCCAGACTCGAGCAAGACCCTGCGTGTTTTCTGCAAGGTGTTCAATCTCCAGAGGATCTATGCCCAGTTCTTCCAGAGTGGTGGGGACCCCGATGGCCAGGAGCCAATCATGAAGTGATCTAATGGTTTGCTGGGCAGTAGAGAATTCGTTTTCTTCTCTGATCTGGAAGACTCGGTGGCCGAGTTCTGCGATCCGAGCAGCATGGGACTCAACATGGGCTCGAAGCCATCCCAGCATGACCACGGCAAGTCCGGCTCCGTGGGCAACATCATAGAGTGCACTCATGGAATGTTCGATCAGGTGCATGGGAAAACCAACTCGGCCAAGACCTGAGGCCGTAAGTCCGTTGAGTGCCAGGGCAGAGGTCCACATGAGATCGGCACGGGCGTTGTAATCCCGGGGATTGTTCAGGCAGCGGTTACACCCGGAGATGGCATTTTCCATCAACCCTTCCATCAACCTGTCCTGGACACGGGTTTCTCGTTCCTGGGTGGTGAGGTAAAATTCCAGTACATGACTCAAGGCGTCCACAGCTCCATAGGCGGTAAAATCAGGGGGGACGGAAAAGGTCAGCTCTGGATCTAAGATGGAAACTTTAGGAAAGAGCAGCCGGTGGCCAAAACCAAATTTTTCCCGGGTTTGGTTATTGGTCAGGACCATCCCCGAATTCATCTCTGAGCCCGAAGCCGCCAGGGTGGGCACGGTCACTACCGGAAGTGTTCCTTTTACTCCTTTTTTGCCGGTGAAAAATTTCCAGACATCATGGGGTACCACGCTACCTGCGGCAATGGCCTTGGCCGTGTCCAAAACAGATCCACCACCCACAGCAACAACAACCTCAATGCCTTCGTTCTTGGCTCGTTCTATCCCTAAACGAACATGGGAGAGCAGGGGATTGGACTGGACGCCTCCATGTTCAATCACGGTGATATCGGTCTCGTGGAGCAACTGAAGAACCCTGTCGTAGAGCCCGCTTTGTTTGCAGCTTTTTTTTCCGTAAACAAACAGCGCTTTTCTTCCCCAGGCGGCTGTCTCCGGGCCAAGGGCGCTGAGTGTTTTCTGACCAAAGAGAATCTTGGTTGGGTTATGATAGACGAAGTTATGCATCTTAATTGTTGAGCAGGTGCTTTTTTTGTCGCCGTGCTCTGAGCCTAATGAAAAAACGGTACACGAAAAAATAGGTGATCAGGCCACTGGGGATTGCCAAAACCAAGCCACCCGTCAGCATGACCAGCACCGTATCTCCCCCCATATCGCGCAGTGTGGAGAGGCTCTCCAGCAATCCCTGGTGCTTGATCAGGTTCAGTGTGTTGCTGATTTTCTCCCAGCTGAGGCGGCCGGGTAAAAGAAAGTCGCCTATCTCCCAGGCCAGGTAATACTGCGGTCCAAAGGTGAGCGGATTGCTGACCACATTGGCGGAAAGAATCCCCGCAATGGGATTGGAGCGCGAGCTGAGGGTAAAGGCAAGGATGAGGATATTGTGGAAGGGGAGAGTGGGGGTGGCTCCAACGGCAGATCCAATGGCTGCCCCCAAGGCAAGCGAATGGGGGGAGCCTTGCAGGCGTTTGAAACGAAGGGTGTAAAATCGGGCAATACGTTTAAGGCTCATGTTCCCGGAACGGTAGGACGAAAACGGATTAATCGAGGCATGAGGTGGTGTGCCTGCATGCAACTGACCATAGTCTCTTGTACGCTACTTTACCAGTATTGCCAAGAGCCGGTTGCATAGACGAACCAAGCCAGGGTGATATTTGTGATCGCGTGGGCCGTGATGCAGGCGATGAGGTCTTTTCGCCAAACCCATAAAAAAGTCATGAGCAGTCCATAAGCGACTGCTGCAGGCCATTCCTGGGTGGTGTGGCCAGAGGTAAATGCCAGGGTTGAGAAGAGCACTGCAGCCCAGGACCAGGCGCCAGGTTTGATCTCATTGATGTTGTGTTCATCAAGGGCCGTGTGGAGAGGGTCCTTTGAGCCTTTTTTTCGGAGTTGGTCCCACTGCAGAGCCAGGCGAAACACAAATCCTCGCATCATCAACTCTTCAAAAATGGGGACAACAAGTCCGGCACTGAGCAGACGAAAAAGAAAAGCGACAAGAGACCAAGGCTCAGTTTCTTCAGGCGAGGTAAAGGGAGCAAGCAGGACAATCCAAAGAATCAGGCCGACAATTCCGGCAATGGATCCCGTAATCACGGAGCCCCAGAGCGGACGTGGCCCCAGAATGGGGCAGTACCAGCGCCAGCCCCAAAAAAGTAGAAGGGGGACCGCAATGAGCCTGAGGGAATAGCTCACCTCCATGGGCAATACATGTTCCGGGATGGAGGCAATCCCCACATAGGCGAGGTAGGGAGCTGCATAGGGCAGAATCAGTTGCCGGTTGGTGATCATGGACACAGCCCTCAATCTTCAGTGGAGTCTGCCGAACTCTCCCTGAGTTGTTCTTGCGCCTTGTAGGCTTTTTCCCTTTTATGGGTTCGAACAAGGTCGACAAGCCCCCAAAGCAGGAGAACTCCGGCGGCAATTCGGTTAAAGGTCTGGTGTTCAAGCATCTCCGGGTCGGTGGTCAGCCAGCCATCATATCCACACCAGAGACCAAATCCGAGCAGCAGGATTGGAAAAACGTAGGGGCTGATCTGTGGTGGTGCGGCTTTTTCTTCGCTCATGGGTGCCTCATCGTCATCAGGTGGTTTGTGGGATGGCTGCTCCGGCCTGATCCAAAGCATGGGTCAGTTCGACAAACTCCTGAGGGCTGAGTTTCTCGGCTCGAATTGCGGGACTGATACCTGCCACCTCGATGGCGCGGATCAGTTCGGATTTATCGCTGAGGAGTCGTCCACTTGCAAGCCCGTTAAGAAGGGTTTTACGGCGTTGGCCAAAGGCTGCATGGACAATACGGGTAAAAAGATTACGGTTAAATACACCCAGTGCCGTCACGCTGGCAGGCTGGGGGTGGAAATTCAGACGAATCACCAAAGAGTCCACTTTGGGCTGGGGATGAAATTCCGCTGGATGCACCGAGAGCAGAGGCACCACGGTTGCACAGGCGGCCAGCAGGACTGTGGGGGCGCCATACTCCTTGGTGCCGGGCTTGGCCGCCAATCGTTGGGCCAGTTCTTTTTGGAGCATGACCACCGCAAACTCGACCAGCTCTTTCTGCTCAATGAGACGGAAGAGAAAGGGGCTGGAGATAGAATAGGGCAGGTTGGTGACGATTTTCAGCCGTTCTCCCGGTTCGACCAGAGAGGCGAAGTCAACTTTAAGGACATCCCCATGGATCAGTTCCACATTGGCGGGCAGATCCTGTTCTTGCTGGTGGAGACGAATTATCCCGGAGTCGGCCTCCAGGCCAATGACCCGGGCGCAGGCTGCAGCAAGGGGACGGGTCAGGGCTCCGAGTCCCACGCCAACCTCGAGTACCGTATCTGTCGGGGCAAGGCCGCAGAGGTCAACAATACGTTTGGGGGTGCGCTCATGGACAAGGAAGTTTTGGCCCAGTTTTTTTTGCGGAGCCAGTCCCTGGCGCTTGAGTAAAGATTTTGTCGGTTGATGCGCCATAAAATTAATTCAGGGGTGAGCGGGAATAGGCATCGCTGTCGGCGTTAACCAGTCGACCAGCGAGAAATTGATGATAACCGGCCGCACCAATCATGGCGGCGTTATCTGTACAGTAACAGGTCGAGGGCATGAACAACGAAATCCCTTGCTCGTCACAGCGACTCTGAAGCAGTTCGCGTAATCTGGGATTGGCGGCGACCCCGCCTCCAATAACAATAGATTTATGGCCTGTTGTCTGCGTTGCTGCAAGGGTTTTATCGACCAGCACTTCAACTACGGCCTCCTGAAATGAGGCGCAGATATCGTGAATGGCGAGCTCCTGGCCCAGCTTCTGTTGTTTGGCGATGTAGGTCGCCACGGAAGTTTTCAGGCCACTGAAGCTGAAATCGAGGCTGTCTTCCCCCAGACGGGCCCGGGGAAAGCGGATCGCTTTGGGATCTCCCTGAAGAGCGAGCTTGGAGATTATCGGGCCCCCCGGGTATCCGAGATCAAGCATTTTGGCGACCTTATCAAAGGCCTCCCCTGCGGCATCGTCCCGGGTCCGGCCCAGGCGCTGAAAATCAAGGGGCGAGGTCACGCTGAACAGGGAGGTGTTGCCGCCGGAGACAATCAAAGCGGTGTAGGGAAAATCCGGGCGGCGTTCTTCCAGCAGGCAGGAGAGCAGGTGGGCGGCCATATGGTCCACCCCCACACAGGGAAGATCTCGTACCAGGGCCAGCGATTTGGCAAAGGTAAATCCCACCAGAAGCGAGCCCACCAGTCCTGGGCCCTGGGTGGCGGCGATGAGGTCGATATCATGTAAGCTGACGCCTGCCTGGGCAAGAGCCTGGTCGACGACAGGACGAACCATTTCAATATGGCGGCGTGAGGCCAGCTCGGGAACAATGCCCCCAAAGCGGGCGTGAATTTCGTTTTGGCTGCTGATGATCGAAGAGTGGACCCGGAATTCGGGTTCCACTACGGCCGCCGCCGTATCGTCGCAGGAGCTTTCAATGGCAAGAATTAACATAGGGCAGTTAGTTGCAATCAGTCCTCTCTAGTGGTATCAGTAATAAAGAATCGCCGGAGGCTGTTATTAGTGCCCATCCAGAAACGGTCTTTTTGCCCAATTTCGGCGTTATGCTCAAAATTTTATCCTCGGAATATTATCTATATGCCTGCGGTAAAATTTTTCGCATGCCTTGAACTTGAACAAAAATCCTCATTTCTGAATGAACACTAGTTTATAAGATGATCTTGTCGATCACTTTGCACATCAGTACGTTATTGAGCTTTAGACGTTGTCTTCCAGGTTTTTTGCCTGTTCTGGCCTTGTAAAAAGCAACAGAGAACTTATCTGCAGCAATGATTTCAGCGATTTACGAGGCGGGAGACGTCGTGTTGTGTGTTTGTATTTCCAGGCGATCCTAATTACGGCCCTTTTTTGTCGCAAGTAGCATACACAATGAAAGATAAAAATTCCAGTTTTCCACCCCCAGGAAAAAGTCTGACTGATTTATTTTCCAGATCCATTTCTTACCTGCGTTTGAGTCTGACTGATCGATGTAACCTCAGATGCATCTACTGTGTCACTGAAGACGAGTCTTCTGGTACCCTGACCAAGCTGAACCATCAAGATCTCCTCACCTATGAGGAACTGCTGCGCGTGGTGCGTGTGGCCGTTGATATGGGGATCACCAAGGTCCGCCTTACCGGCGGCGAACCCCTGGTGCGACGCAGAGTGCTGGACTTCATTCGTGACATGATGCGCATCGACGGGCTTGACGATGTCCGCATTACCACCAATGGTGTGCTCTTGGCCGAATGCGCCCAGGAGCTCCTTGATGCCGGTGTCAGCAAGGTCAATATCAGCCTGGATTCGCTCAAACCCCAACGGGTGCAGGAAATTACCGGCGTTGACTGCTTTGCCAAGGTCTGGCAGGGCATCGAGAAGGTGCTGGCCCTTGGTTTTTCACCGGTCAAGGTGAACATGGTCGCCATGCGCCATATCAACGACGACGAGATCCTGGATTTTGCCCGACTCTCTCAGCAGCTGCCCCTGCAGATGCGCTTTATCGAGTTCATGCCCATCGGGGCTTCCAGCCGCTGGAACAAAGATACCTATATCAGCACGGATGAGATCATGGAACGGGTCAGCGCCCTCGGCGAACTGGTCCCCATGCAGAAGGGACGGGCCGACGGGCCGGCCAAGGTCTTTCGCTTAGGAGAAGATGCTCCTGGTTCGCTGGGCTTTATCAGTCCGCTGAGCCATCATTTCTGTGATCGCTGTAACCGGTTGCGCCTGACCTCAGCCGGAACCCTGCGTTCCTGTCTGCTCCATGACGAGGAGGTCGACCTGCGAGCCATCCTGCGTAACCAGGCCACAGACGAGGATATTCAGGCTGCCATGATCGAGGCTATTCGCAACAAACCACGCGGCCATCAACTCACCGAGCGGATGCAGCAATCCGGCGGCGACTGCCACGGGCGGATGTCGCGCATCGGTGGCTGAGCAGTTTTTTATTTGATCACCACGAAAGCTCAGCTGAGCATGTATCCCTGAATCAGATGAAGGCGATGCGCGCTTACTGTAGGGTGGGCCGAGCGCTGTTTTCTGCCCACCAGTCGTTACGAAAGGTAGGATGCAATGCGGTCAAAGGCCGCATTGATCTCGTCCTCCTCTCCGCCAAAGGAGAGGCGCAGGTGTCCCCCGCCCCCAGGGCCGTAGGAGGCTCCTGGGATGGTAATCACTCCCGCTTTTGTGAGCAGGCTCTCGGCAACCCTGTGGGATGGTTCCTTGCTGAAGCGGTAGCGGCCCATCACATAAAAGGCTCCCTGCGGGGGGACATAGTCAAAAAACTCGGCCAGTGCGTCCAACCGCTGGCAGCAGAGTTCCTTTCGAAGTTTCAGTTTTTTCAAGCAGTTCTCCAGCCAATCACCCGTAAGATCAAGAGCCGCTAGGGCCGCAAACTGTGACGGTGTCGGTGCGCAGATGGTGGTCGCATCGTGGACCTTCATGATGCCCTCCATCAGGTGAGGTGCGGCAAGCACATAGCCCACCCGCCAGCCGGTGAGGCCGTATTTCTTGGAAAACGAGCTCACGCAGGCCAGATGGTTGCGGTAGGGGCTGAGTTTGAAAGGATTGCAGATCGCTTCATGGTCATAGACCAGATAGTCGTAGGTGGCATCGAGGATCAGCACGAAGTTATGCGCCACCGCCAGGTCGGCCAGGGCTGTGACTGTCTCGTTGGGGATGACATTGCCTGTGGGGTTCCCCGGATTACAGAGCATCAGTGCCCGGGTCCGGGGGGTGATGGCCGCCTCAATCGTTTCCAGATCAATGGACCAGTCAGCACGCAGGGGGGCATAGACCGGCAGCCCTCCACAGAGTTGTACCTGCTCAATATACGAGGCATAGCTTGGAGTGGGGAGGATAACCTCATCTCCCGGATCAACCAGGCTCATCAAAGTGGCGAGCAGCCCCTCCATGGCCCCGACGGTGATACAGATCTCCTCTTGCGGATCAACGCTGAGCCCCTGTTCCTTTAAGAGGTTGGCCGCAATTTTTTCCCGCAGGTCCGCCATGCCGTTTTGCAGGGTGTACTTGCCGCAAGCCGGGGTGGAGCTGAGCAGATGAGCGATCTTCTCTATAACCTGGGGAGGCGTTGCAAAAGAAGGGACGCCCTGCCCCAGGCTGACCACATTTCTAAGCGGAGCGGCCTTGGCTGCCATGGCCTTGGTCGCGGAAACTGCAATGGTGGAGACACGGCTGCTCAACTGTGGCTGTTTCATGGAAAGATCTTCCCTGGATTGAGGATCAGGTTGGGATCAAAGAGTTTTTTGATTTCCTTTTGCAGGGCTATCGAGGAGGCGGAAAGTTCCATCGTGATAAACTCGCGTTTAGCCAGACCGATACCGTGCTCACCTGAGATGGTTCCTTTCAACGAAAGAACGAGCTCAAGCAGGGCTCGAACTCCTTCCATGATCGTCATCTTTTTTTCCGGGTGCTGGCTGGTGATGTTGAGATGAATGTTTCCATCACCGGCATGGCCAAAGGCGAAGATCTCAAGCCCGTACTTTTGTTCATAGGTGGGGAGCACATCAACCAGCCGGGCAATGGCACTTAAGGGCACGGCCACATCTTCAGAGATAACAAAGGGCGCCTGGTCCCGAATCCGCAGGCTCACCTGGCGGCGTACATTCCAGATCTGCTGGCGCTGCTCTTCTGAGCCCGCACCCAAGGTTTCAAAGGCACCTTCTTCCCGGGCCAGAAGCAAGACCTGATCGAGTTCTGCCTCAATCTGTGCCTGGGGACCATCGAGCTCAATCAACAGCAAAGAAGGTTTTCCCGGAGGCAGGGAGAAAGGCAGCATCTCACCTATAAGCTCCAGACAGCGGTTATCAAGAAATTCAATGGCGCTGGGCAGGTGGCCTTCGGCCATGATGCGGGCCACTCCGCGCATGGCTGAGGTCATGGAATCAAAGGCACAGAGCGCGCTCACCGTGGCCGGTGGCTGGGGAAGCAGTTTGAGCGTCAGAGCCGTGATAATACCCAGGGTTCCTTCCGAGCCCACCAGCAGGTTGGTCAGGTCATAGCCGACAACACCTTTGCGGGTGCAGACGCCGGTGGTGATGAGTTCGCCGTTTGGGAGCACCGCCTCCAGACCAAGAATATAATCCCTGGTCGTCCCGTATTTGACGCAGGCCGGTCCCCCGGCATCGGTAGCTGCATTGCCGCCGATGGTTGACAGCTCCATCCCCGCAGGATCGGGTGGGTAGTAGAGTTTGTGCTCGGCAGCCGCTGTCCGGACATCCTGACTGATCATGCCCGCCTCGACCTCCATGGTAAAGTTGGCCGGATCAATGGAGCGTAGAGCTTGTAAGCCGCGAGTGGAGAGAACGACTCCTCCCTGATCGGCCAGACAGGCCCCAGCGAGACCAGATCCTCCGCCACGGGGGATGACAGGAAAATGATACTGGTTGGCCAGGCGCAGCAGCGTCTGCACATCGGCAACCGTGTGTGCACGCACCAGCAACTCGGGGGGATAGTTGAGCTTGGAGCCGTCGAAGGCGGCTTCGGCAATCTCCTTGGGATCTTCAATGATGGCACCGGGGCTGAGCTCTTGAGCAAGCAGAGCGCGGATTTCAGCGGTAATGGGCGTATAGGGATCCATAGGCAGGTCAAAAAACGATAGAGAAGAAAAGGCTGGGGATAGTATTCACAGAGTCAGTCAGGGCTTACCCGTTGTAACCTTATTCAGGGTTAGCGGCCAAAGCCTGGCACTGCAAGGTGCTGTTCGACTTTTTTCAAAAGAAACAGGGCAACGGTCACCAGCAGCAGGTAGTAGAGGCCGATTATGGCGAAGACCTCGGTAAAACGAAAATATTCGGTGGCAATGGTTTTGCCCTGGCCAGTAAGCTCCATGCAGGTGACGATGTAGGCCAGCGAAGAATACTTGATGAGGTAGATGATCTCGTTGCCGCAGCCGTGGAGGGCACGTCGGATAGCCTGGGGGACGATGATGTGAAAGACGGTCTGAAAGGTGGTAAAACCAAGAGCCTGGGCACCGAGGTACTGGCCTCGTTTGATGGAGAGCAGGGCACCCCGCACATATTCGGACTGGTAGGCACCGGAGCAGAGCATGAAGCCGATCACGGCCGCCATGTAGGGGGAAAGATAGATTTTCAGATTCGGCAGTCCGTAATAGAGCATGAAGAGCTGGACCACCAACGGTGTTCCCCGAAAGAGGGCCGCATAGCCATCGCCAATTTTTCGTACCCAGGGGGCGGCAAAGACCCGCAGCGCACCCACCGTAATTCCAATGAGCACACCGCCCAGAGCTGAGGGGACGATTAAAGCCACACTCATGACCAGCCCACTGTTGAGAGCGTCGAACAGGTCCTGATAAAAGGGGGAGAGCTCAAACATCAGCAGCCACCGTCAGCCAGATCGTTGAGACGATCACAGAATCCTTGGCTCTTCGAACCTGACCCGGGGGAGAGGAGGTGTTCCGGAGAGCCCTGTTCAACGATGGTCCCCTGTTCCATAAAGAGGATATCATCGGCAATGGTAGAGATCAGGCTGATCTGGTGGGTGGCCATAATCATGGTCATACCTTTAGCTGCCAGGTTGCGAATAACGGTAATCACCTCGCCGATCAACTCCGGATCAAGCGCGGAGGTGGGCTCATCGAGCAGAAGCGCCTGCGGATCCATGGCCAGGGCCCGGGCAATGGCGACTCGCTGTTTCTGGCCACCGGAGAGCTGCGCCGGATAGAGATGCCCCTTGTCGCCCAGCCCTACCTGTTCCAACTCAAGCTGAGCCCGCTCGCGGGCCGCTTTCTTGGAGATCTGTTTTACCTTGCGCAGGGCAATGGTGATATTGTCCATTGCCGAGAGGTGATCAAAGAGGTTGAAATCCTGAAAGATCATACCCACCTCCTGGCGCAGTCGGTAGAGGTCGGTCTTGCGGCTGAGGTCAACGGGATTGCCTTCCAAAAAGATCTCTCCCTTATCCGGGGTAACCAAGGCATTGATGCATTGCAGCAGGGTGGATTTGCCGCCACCGGATGGACCGATGAGCACCTTGATCTCTCCCTTGTAGAGGGTCAGGCTGACTCCTTTGAGGATGCAGGCATCACCAAAACATTTACTGATATTCTCGACCCGAAGAATGGGTGTGTTTGTTGTACTCATTACATACCGTGTTGGGTGTAGCCGGGAATGCGAACCCGCCTTTCCAGTTGACGCAACCCCTTCACGCCCAACCAGGTGAGCAGAAAATACAGCAGACCGGCAGTAATGTAGAGGGGCAGATGCTGATAGGTGCGTGAAGCCACGAATTGGGTGCGTGCCATGATTTCAGGGGCACCAATAACAAAGGCCAGGGCAGAATCTTTTAAAATAATCGAGTATTCGTTGGACCAGGCCGGAATGGAGATGCGAAGAATCTGGGGCAAAATGATTGAGCGGATTGCCTGAGCATTGGTCATCCCCAGAGCACTGGCCGCATTGAATTGTCCACGAGGCAGCGAGAGCATAGCCCCTTTAAAGATGTTCGCTTGGTAGGCGCCGGTGGTCATGCCAAGCACCACCGCCATGGCAAAGAAGGCGTTGATCGGCAGATTGAGAAAGGTGAAGAGGCCGAAGTAAAACAGGAAAAGCAGCACCAGCACCGGGACACCCCGAAAAAACCAGACATAGAGGCCAAAAAGCCAGCGTATCGGTCGGTTTCCATAGACAAGACCTACGGCAAGGCCAACGCCTAAGACCAGTCCCAGCAGCATGGCCGCCACAACGATTCCGGCGGTGTTGAGGGAACCCAGTAGGAGGTAGGGCAAGGAGTCAAGGATGACAGAAACAAAGTCAGGCATGATCAATCAACAGGGCGTCAAAAGAGATAGGGACAAGGTGGTTCGTTTCATGTTGGCGGAAGCCGAAATGGCACGGGCGGAGTCTGTCTGACTCCGCCCGCTCAACCAACAACACATAGAATCTAGAGAAACAGATTATTTGCCTAATTCATACTTTGCTTTCAGTGTATCCCACTCCGGTGAGGCCATCAGTTTTTTCAGGCTGGCATTGACCTGCTCAAGCAATTTGGCGTCACCTTTGCGTACGGCATAACCAAACTCTTCATCGTCCATACCAAAGGTGCCTATAACTTTGACCGGCTTTTTGGAGGCGGCATCATTGGCCGGAGCATCATCCATGGCGGCCGCATCGATCCGTCCGTTGAGAACGTCTTCAATAGCCAGCGGCGAAGAGTTGTAATAGCGCAGGGTGTAGTTGTATCCTTTCTCTTTGGCCTGTGCCTTGAGCCATTTGGCCTCTGAGGTCCCGTTCTGAACACCAAGAATTTTCTTGCCGGTGAGAACGTCATTCACGCTCAGGGGCCCATCTTTTTTGATGACCATCACCTGTTTGATGATCCAGTAGGGGATGGTGAAGTCAACCTGCTTGGCACGGTCAGCGGTAATGGACATGCCTGAGGCGATGATATCGATTTTTTTAGTGAGCAGGCTGGTGATAATGCCGTCCCATTCGATGGGCTCATGCTTTACCTCAACGCCCATATCTTGAGCGATCCAGTTCATTGCTTCCACATCAAACCCACTGGGAGCACCGGTCTTATCGATAAAGGCAAAGGGAGGAAAGTTTGCATCGATTCCGTTTACCAGTCTTTTGGCAGCCAGGGCAGGGGTGCTGCATAAAATGAGAACGCTGAGCAGAAGCAGCAGATGTTTGCGGAGCATGGCAGTATCCTTTGAAATGGGTTGCCCGAAGAGTCCGGGAAATGGTTGCGCCCTTTCATGGTAAGGTAGGCGCATTACAAAAAAACTCTGGTCATCCTGAGCCTGTGAGCATTCAGGAGAAGCAACAAAATTCGTTCAAAAACGACAATAATGGGCGTGTCTATAGTGAAAATACCCAGGGGTGTCAACGGGATTTCAGAGGAGACAATGCCTCTGCTCCAGAGAGAAAGATCAGCTTGCCTGCAGGGCGGAAACTACAGCCTTACTTAAACTGCTGATGGCATAGGGCTTTTGCAGATAGGCGTGGACGCCGAGACGCAGGGCGGCGTGGACCTCTTCATTTTCTGAAAAACCGCTGACGATCAAGGCTTTCTGACCAGGGTGCTGTTCTATGATACGGGCATAGGTCTCTCGACCGTTGATGCCGGTTCCCATGATCATATCTAAAAGGATCAAATCAACCTCGTGGCTCTGCATGTACTCAACAGCCGCTTCCCCTGAGGAAAGAGCGAGGGGGGTATACCCCAAAGCATCGAGAATCTGGGTCGCAATCTCACGTTGAAGTGGCTCGTCATCCACAACTAGTACTGTCTCTCCGTTGCCCTTTGTGATATTGTCTTCCGCATTCTCTACCATTGACTCAAGCCTCCTCAAACGGAAATCAAAGCCTATTGGGGGGGATCCCAAATCCTTTTTTACGCGGAGTGGGATCTGCACCTCATTTTCCGAAATTTTTCACGATATAAAAGGGATCGAACCGCTGGTCAAGCTCTTCCTCGGTAGCAGTGTATCAAAATTGGTCGCTTTTAGAAGTCAGGGGGAAGAAAAAATGTATTCTTACTTCTTCGTGCCGTTTGCTCAGCCCTCTTGTTTCAGTTGCTCCAACTCGTCCCAGCGATCGTAGAGGCGGTCAATTTCGCTTTGCAGTTCCTGCTGCTCCTGCCAGTGTTGCTCTAAATCTTCGGCATTGGCCATTACTTCTGGATCGGCCATCAGCTGTTGAACCTCTTCCAGCCGTTCTTCCAGACCAAGAATATTTTCCTCGATCTGATCGTATTCCCGCTGATCCATATAGGAGAGCTTGCCGGATTTGGGTTTGGCGTTCGCTTTTTCTTTGGAGACGTTGGAGGTTTTGGTTGCGGCCGTCTCCTTGCGCCCCATCTCCTGCATCATGGCAAGCCACTGCTCGTAATCGGCAAAGTATTCAGCCTTGCCCCGACCGTTAAAACCAAGAACCTGATTACAGACGGTCTCCAGGAGGAAGCGATCATGGGTCACCAGCACCAGGGCTCCGGGGAATTCGCTGAGGCTCTCTTCAAGCACATCGAGTGAGGGAATATCCAGATCGTTGGTGGGCTCATCCAAGAGCAGCACATCAGCGGGCTGGAGCATGAGGCGGGCGATGAGAATACGAGCCTGTTCACCGCCGGAGAGTCGGTTGACCGGAGTATCGAGCTGATCCGGACGAAAAAGAAAGCGTTTAGCCCAGGAAACCACATGCAGGCTTCTTCCCTGGTAGAGAACACTATCCCCCTCTGGGGCGAGCGCCCGGCGTAGAGTTTCGTCTGTATCCAGCTGCTCCCGGCGCTGATCAAAGCTGATGATGCGCAGACCATCAGCCGCAGCGAGAGTACCTGAATCAGGTTTGGGCCCATTGTCCGAGCCAGCTGCGGCCAACAGCTGCATCAGGGTGGACTTGCCGCTGCCGTTTCTGCCGAGGAGTCCCAGGCGGGTTCCGGGGGAGAGGTTGATGTCCAGGTCTTTAAAGAGTGGGGTCTCAAAAGATTTCGCCAACCCCTTACCGGTGAGTAGCTTTTGGGTTTTGCGTTGGGTTCCTTCAAAGGCGATGCCCATCTGTCCCACACTGCGGTTGCGGCTGCGCACCTCTCCGAGTTCCTCCTGAAGTCGTCCCGCCTCCTCGATGCGGTAACGTGCTTTGGTGGCTCGGGCTTTGGGGCCACGGCGCAACCATTCGGTTTCTCGTCGCATCTTGTTGGAGAGTCGTTCTTCCAGGGTCTGCCGTTGTTCCAGATAGTCTGCTCGCTTTTCTAGAAAATCGCTGTAAGTGCCCTGGATCTGAAACGATCCCTCCGGATAAACCGGGGCCAGTTCGATCACACGGTTGACGGTGTTTTCAAGAAAACGGCGGTCATGACTGACCAGGAGAAAGGCTCTGGGACTTTCAGGAAGGTTGGCTGCCAGCAGTTTTTCCAGCCAGAGTATCCCCTCAATATCCAGATGGTTGGTGGGCTCGTCCATCACCAGCACTTCCGGCCGGGTGACCAGGGCCCGACAGAGAGAGAGTCGTTTGCGCCAGCCACCGGAAAGCTCGCGTACCTTCTGCTCCGGATCAGTAAACCCGCCCCGGCTCAGCAGGGCGTGCACCCGGTTGTACTGTTCGGCCGCATCGACCGCGTCTGCACGGACCGCCCGGGAGAGGTTATCCAGGCAACTGGCCTCTTCATCAAAGCAGTCCTCCTGGGCAACATAGCTCAGGCGAATCAGTTTCTGGGTAAAGACCGAGCCCTCATCAGGAGACTCCATGCCACAGAGGATTTTCAGCAGGGTGGATTTGCCTGAACCGTTAGGTCCAATCAGGCCGACACGATCGCCGGCGTCGACCATGAAGGTGACGCCGGCGAAGAGACTTTGGGCGCCAAAAGCCTTGGAAAGCTCCTGGCAGCTTAAAAGAGCACACATATGGGATACGAGTTAAAAGAGATCAGGAGGCAGAACCAGTAAGGTTGATATCATCAGCCCGCGGGTAGGAACCCAGGAGTTCGTAGTAGGCGCAGATCTGCTTGAGAATGTTACAGGCCTCATGGATTGCCGGATCTTCAATGTGGCCGACCATATCGAGGAAGAACATATATTTCCAGCGTTTATCCTTGGTTGGCCGGGACTCGATCTTCGCCAGATCGATGTTTTTGGCGGAGAGAATAGTTAGAATCTCATTGAGCGCGCCCGGGCGGTTGATCAGACCAAGCAGTACCGAGGTCTTGTCGCGTCCGCTCTTTTTAGGTGATTTCGGTCCCAGAACAAGAAAACGGGTCGTATTGCCCTGGTGATCTTCAATTCCGCGAACAACCACCTGGAGATCGTAGGTGGAAATAGCCAGGCTGCTGGCGATGGCACCTATATTGGGGTTGTCTGCGGCCATCTGGGCAGCGGCTCCGGTGGAGAATACCTCCAGGGTCGGAATCTTGGGCATGTGTTTGCGCAACCAGTAGCGGCACTGGGCCAGAGGCTGAGAGTGGGAGGCGACGGTTTGAATATCTTCCATGTTGCCGGAACGGCAAACCAGGTTATGGGTGATGGGCAGCTGAATTTCACCACAGATCTGGACCTTGAAGCGCATGAAGGCATCAAGAGAGTAGGTGACGGCACCTTCGATGGAGTTCTCCACCGGGACAATACCATACTCAACCCGCTCTTTCTCAACCTCTTCAAAAACCTCGGCAATGGATTCCATCGGCAGATATTCAGCACTCTGCCCAAAATATTTCACACCCGCTAGGTGGGTAAAAGTGGCCTCCGGCCCAAGATAAGCGACGGTGGCTTTCCGCTGGGACAGACGGCAAGTGGTGATGATTTCGTGAAAGATGGAGTGGAGGGCCTTGTAGGGAAACACATCGTTGTTGTACTTGCGCAGCCGGTCATAAATTTCCAGTTCGCGCTGGGGATCCCATTTTGCCCGATTGGTCTCGCTTTTGAGAAGACCGATATTTTTGGCACAATCAAGGCGCTCTTTGAGAAGCGCAAGAATGGTATCATCGATTTCGTCAATACGCTTGCGGACCAGTGGTATGTCGAGTTGTTCGAGTTGTTTATCCATAGTGGTTGCGTTGTCAGTCCTCCAGAGAAACAGCAAGCTGCCCGAGACACCGGTTGGTTGACTGGTTGAGAAAAAGGAAAAGTGCGCCGGTCATCTGCTGCTTAAACCGACGATTTTTGCGTGTAGCCGGCCAATATAACATCCCTGTTCAATTATGGAAACCTTTATCAGATATGGGCCGAGCGACTGTGTACTGCTCACTGTGACCAGTGAGTGAGGGCATGGTGCAGATCGGTGACCATCTCATCGACCTGCTCGTAAAAGACTTCTGTGCCAGCGGCAAAATGAAGCAGGATATTGTTGAGGGTATCGGGAATGTAGGGGAAAAGTTTTTGCAGGTTGACGACACGGTTGTGCGTCAGCAGAGAATAATCCTGGGGGGTAAGCAGATTAAGCGTCGTCTGTCCCAGGGACGGGTCAGCTAGAATTTCACGGGCATGGTAGTCCCCCCGCCCCACGAGGTAGATCAGCACGTTGCCCAGTTCGTAGAGATCCAGGGCAAAGGGTTTTTCAGGAAGATGAAAATCGTAATCATAGTCGATCCAGGAGTAGAGGCCGGTCTGCCGGTCGACAAAGATATGATCGCGGCGAATATCTCCGTGGCGAAACCCGTGCTGATGCAGAAAGGCGATTCCCTGCAGGCAGCCCATGAACCGGTCAAGAATTTCGGGTAATTCCTGGTGAAAATAGTCCTCATGGCTGCTCTCGCTGTGGATCACCTTATCGAGCCGCTTGCCAGAAATCGGGGTGAGAACGCGGACCAGATTTCCCGCCTCATCCCTCAGCGTCTCCCCCTGCATGAAGTGAGGGCGGCCCTGGACCAGCTCTAGAATATGAGCCTCTTTTTGGGGGCTGCGGTAGCAGGTGACGGAAAAACGTCCCAGGCGAATAGCAAAGCTCTCTTCAAACTCGAGTTTAAGGATGTAATGGGCCATGGTTTCCAGGTCGACCACCTTGGGAACCCAGGGCTTGATCTGTTCATCAACCCCAAAACGTCCTTCTTTGGTGTAGGAGGTGATGAGAAAACTTCGGTTTTCTACCCGAATGACATCACCGTAATCGATCGTGGTGAAATCGCTGGTGTCGGTGTAGACCCGCGAGGGACGACGCATGGAGCGGGTGACCCGGTGCGTGGAAAGAGTCTTCCGTGCCTGCTCCGAGAGAACGGAGATATCGCTGTAGCTGTTCATTAGCCAATCACCCAGACTGCGATGTCTCGGCCATTATGTATGAGGGCATTGGAAATAGAGCCGAAAAGAAACTCCTCAGCTCTGGTGATACCGCGTTTTCCTACAACGATGGTGCCGAAAGCTTCTTTTTCCTGGAGATCGAGGATAGCCTCGCTGATCGATTGGCCGGTGGCGATGACACTGCGAGTGCTTATTGCCTGAGAGGGGACCCCATGGCGGAGAAGTACTTCCTGGGCCCGGGCAAAGAGTGCTTTCGAATCTTGGATCTGTTTGTCCGCGTAGGTCTCAGATGAGCCATCCGTGCGGAAATGATCGGGTGGTGGTTTGGGAAAAACGTGCAGCAGGCAGAGATGCATGCCTTCTTGGTGGCCAGCGATACCGCCGACATAGGCAACGGCGTCAAGAGAGGGCTGGGAATCGTTAATGGCGATAATTATCCGCTTCCAGTTACTCACAGGTTACCTCCAGTTGCAAGGGGAGAGAACGTTAAGCAGGATACGGCAGGATCAGATCGTTATAGAGAAAAAATAATCATCTCTTTGAAGAATACAATCACAGGTTGCATTGCTCATGGCGTCCATTGGTTTGCTCCCTGTTCCTTGGTAGGTGCTCAGGTGAATTGTCCGGCGGTATGTACGAAAAAAAGTCGCCAGGCATCGGTGGCGTTGAGGATGACTGCACCAATGGTCTTGCCGCGCCAGTTTGTCCTTTGCCAGCGTGGTTCAATTTGCAGGACCGGCAACCCTGGATCATCGCTGGAAAAGACGGTCAGTTTGCCCGCATTTTTGTAGAGTTGCTCGGGAAGGTTGCAGATGCAGAGTCCGCTCGGGGAGATATTCTCCAGAAGCGCAGTGGCAAAGAGGCAGCCATCGGTTACGTGGACCGTGGTATTGCGCAGTGCAACCCGGGGGTGCTGGCGCTGGTCGCTGGCTTGGGCTGTCTGTTCCCCTTGTGCATTCGAGGTGAAAATGTGGTTTGGGAAAACGGATAATGAGGCCCCTGCAAGAGCGCGAGCCTGGCGTGCGAGTTGCGCCAGTTTCTCAACCAGCTGTGCTGAGATTTTACTGAGGGTGCTTTGTTTCATGCAATGGTTCCTCGCCGAAAAGCCCGAGAACAGTGAAGGTGTTCTTTCTATCCGTGAGCACTCATCGGTTCGTCAGATTTCTTCCAGGTGACAAATCAAAAAAGTACAACTGTATCAGTTGGGGAGCTGCCGATGTTGCGCTGAGAGCAGCAACTGCCACCGATTGAAGTGTAAGTTATTATAGGGGGAAGTGGCGGGTGGATGCAAAGAAAAGATCAGCAAATAAAAAAAGGGAAAGCGGACAAGGGGAGCAGGAGTGTTTCTTCTCACGATAGGAGAGCTTTTTTCGGGCCGGATTGCTCGCTGTATAGATCCAGAGCCGAGGAAAAATCCACAGGGCAACGTACCAGGGAACCCGACTTGTTTTTAAAGAGCAGGTAGCCGTTTTCAAGGCCAAAGAGAAACAGGTCCCGGGTGACTTCAACGTCTTTGGTGCAGTAGGTAATTATCTTGTCGATACGGCCCTGGCGGTACCATTTGAGTGCCATTAAGCCATCCGCCGATTTCTGTACTCCCAGGGTGTTTTCAGCCAGGTTGTTGAGGCTGAGACGATACCCCAGTTGATTTTTTACCACCTCCAAAATATCGAGGGTCGGGTGGGCTGCCAGATTATGTTCGGCGTAGCCATAGAGCACCTGGTTATCAAAGCGTTTATTGTTAAAGCCCACCACCAGCTCAAGCCCCTGAAGATGCGCAATCAACTCGTTGACCTCGCCCTCTCGAAAGACCAGATACTCATCGAGTTCGGCATCATAAACCACCGCCACCGAGACCAGCATCTTCTCCGCCTTGTTCCATCCGCCGACCTCGGCCGCCGATTTTTGGGTTTCGATGTCAAAAACACCGTATCGTTTCGGAAGCCTGGCGGCCGGTTCGGAGGCCTTTAGGTTTTCCTCGGTCTCCGGAGGGGCCTCCTGGTCTGTAGTTGGTTCGACCTCGATACGTTTGAAGCAGTGAGTGGGGAGCTGGGAGCCCAGGCCAAGAAGGAGTTGGTGAGCGGCTTCCTTATCGATGGGCCGGTTCCCCGATCCGCATTTCGGTGAGTGGACGCAGGAAGGGCATCCTGTCTCACAGGGGCAGGAGGCAATGGCCGCCAGGGTGCTGGCGAGGAGTTCTCCTGCCTGGTGAAAGGCCTCACGGGAAAGGCCCACCCCTCCGGGCTGACCGTCGTAAATGAAAACGGCCGGTTTTTCCAGTTGGGGGTGCAAGGGATACGAGATACCACCGATATCGTTGCGATCGCAGAGCACGAGCAGGGGAAAGATGCCGATAGCCGCATGTTCCAGGGCATGAATCCCACCCATGAAGTGGAGCAATGATTTTTCGAGCTGTTGCTGGAGAAGGGGTGGGATTTCTATCCATAATCCCTCGGTCTCAAAGACGGTTGGAGGCAGATCCAGTGGCTGGGTTGAGATCACCCGGTGCCCGCTGACCAGGCGTCGCTGAAAGCCCGTGACCTGATCGGTCACCTTGAGTCGGCCCAGCCCAAGCCGGTAACTGGGATATTCATCGGTGGCCTGGTGTTCGATCAGGGCCAGAGTGGCGAGAATCTCCGTCTCCTTGGTCCCCAGGGTACGGGTAAAATAGTTGACCTGTTTTCGAGAGGCGATGACTTCGTGGGCTTCCAGATCAAGCTGCCCTATGAGGTAGGTTTCTCCGCGGTGCAGGTAGATGGCACCGGGGTGGCATTCTTTGAGAGCGCGGTTGCCATCGATCTGACCCAGGACACCATTTTTTGTGCCTGATTCACGAATGGTGAAGGAGCGGCCGCTGCCTCGAAGGTCCACCTCTCGGTGTGGATACTTGCGGCCGGAGAACCAGGTGCGACCATCGGAGCCAAGCAGCAGTTCTGCCTGAGCGACCAGCTCTGTAATCGCCGCCTGGGCGGCTGGGGTATTGACCACGGATTCATCCGCTGTCAGCGGATACTCGGTCGCCGCACAGAGCAGATGCTTCCGGGCAATTACCGGGTTGTCTGGGTTGAGCACCGCGGACTCCACCTCCCGCTCAAAAAAATCCTGGGGATGGCGCAGAAAATACTGGTCCAGTGCGTCTTCCTGCCCCACCATGATGATAAGTGAGTCCCGTTGACGTCGTCCCACTCGACCTCCACGTTGCCAGGTGGCCATGATGGTCCCCGGGTAGCCCACCATAATGCAGATGTCCAGGCTGCCGATGTCTATTCCCAGCTCCAGGGCTGAGGTAGAGATCACTCCTAGAAGGTTGCCGCTGGTGAGTCGTCCCTCGATCTCCCGCCGTTCTTCCGGCAGAAATCCGGCTCGGTAGGAGGTGAGCTTGTCGCGCATATCCCCAAGTCGATCCCGGGTCCAGATATAGATCAGCTCGGTCATTTTACGCGCCTGGGTATAGACGATGGTGCGCAGTCCTCGTTTTAGGGCGGCCTCCAACATCTGACAGGCGGCAGCAGCAGCTGAATCGATGGGATCGATCATGATGAAGTGACGTTGACCACGGGGAGCACCGGACTCGCTGACCACGGAAACCTCCCGGTTGATCAACGCCTGGGCTAACTCGCCGGGATTCCCCACGGTAGCTGAGGAAAGAATAAATTGGGGGCTGACGCCAAATTTTGCGCAGATACGAATCAGCCGTCGCATAACCCAGGCCATATGGCTGCCAAAAACTCCGCGGTAGGTATGCACCTCATCGATAATGATATAGCGCAGCCCCTGCCAAAGCTGTGACCAGTTATCGTTATAACCGAGCATGGAGAGATGAAGCATGTCGGGGTTGGTTATAAGGATGTTGGGGGGCTTTTCCCGCATCTTGCGTCGTTTGTAATCCGAGGTGTCGCCGTCACAGATAAGGGCGATATGCTGATCAAGTTCTGGGATATGTTGGGTAAATTCGTTGATCCAGCGCAGTTGGTCTTGGGCAAGTGCTTTTAAGGGGAAGAGATACAGCGCACGGGTGGAATTATCCTCAAGCACGCGTTCGAGCACGGGCACATTGTAAATAAGACTTTTACCACTGGCTGTGGGGGTGGCGACAATCACATCTTCGCCTGCGCGAATGCGATCAATGGCCTCCTGTTGATGGCTGAAAAACTGTTTGTAGCCAGAGTTGGTGAGAGCCCTCTGCAATGAGGGGGGCAGCGGAGACTTGAGTTTCCCAAACCGTGAACTGCTGCTGCGCAGCTCTTGGTGATGGACCACCTGGGGACCAAAGCGGGGCGAGCCTTTCAGGGCTTGGATGTATTCGGTAACGCCCGGTGATTGTTTGGGAGTGTATAGCATGAATGCAGGAGAGATTCGGGGTTGAGAAATAAACGAAAGATACAAAAATACTTCATCCCCCTCTTCTTGGCAATGGTGGGGGGGCGGTGACCGGGCACCTTAAGGTGAGTCTTGAGCATAGGCACCTTCAGTTTCCTTGTACATGAACTGCATAAAGGCTTTCACCCGGGCAGTGAAGCGAATATCGGGATGGGTGAGAATCCAGATATGATGGTTGCATTCTGCGGGCAAGGGCATCAATTCGACAAGCCTGGGATCTGCCCCTCCCAGATAGTGGGGTAAAACAGTGAGCCCCATATCCTGGAGGGCCAGGTGATAGAGCCCGCTGAGCTTATCGCTGCAGGCTGCAGTCTTTTCTTCGTCCGCGTGCTGGCGAAGCCATTTATTGGCAGGGAGTCCGGCCAGTGATTCATTGGGTAAAAGAATCCGATGGTCAAATATATCCGCCGGTGTTTTCGGAGCACCGTGTTGCGCGATATACGACTGTGAGGCGTAGAGACGAACATGGATCGGTGCCAGTTTTTTACCGACCATGTAGTCGGGTTGGTTATTGACCGCAGGCAGGACTATATCCGCTTCGCGTTTGCTCAGGCTGGTAAAACGGGTCTTGATATCCACATCCAGAATGATATCAGGATAGAGCTCTTTAAAACGTCGAATATAGGGAGGAAGCCAGTAATATCCGATGGTGTCGGTGGTCGATATGTGTATGGTCCCTCTTAAATGCACATCCTTGCCCTGAATCAGCCGTTCAATGGCATCCATGTGTTCTTCGACCTGCTGCACCCGCTCAAGGATATCCTCACCGGCCTGGGTCAGCCGGTAGCCTGATTTCAGCCGTTCAAAAAGGCGAACTTCCAGTTTTTCCTCAAGCGCATTGATGCGACGGAACACCGAGGAGTAATTGACCCCCAACTCCTGGGAGGCACCCTTAATAGTGCCGCAACTTGCGACTTTCAGAAAGTAGAGATAATCATCCCATCCCTTAGCGTGCATTTTTGCATCTCCTGTGTGCTGTTGTGCCTAATTGATTTGCAAATAATCCAATATTACTGTGCAAGTCAAGAGCAACTCACAGCGTTAACCTGTTTCAGGAGGGAGCGACTCTTGTTATAGGCGTTTCTTCATGGAGGAAGAGTATGTTCCAGCCGAGTCTTTTCATTACAGCTCTAGGGGCAGCTCAGTTCAGTGAGGCCAAGGGCCTGTCTGGCGTGTATTCCTCTTTTAAGCAGCAAACCCAGGAGTTATCCCGACCAGATGCGCTGGTGTTGGTACATGGATTTGGCTCTTCCTCTGTGCTTGAGGTTGCAGAAGATTCGACCTATTTTTCATGGCAGGAGCAGAGGAAGACGGATGGTCAGAAAGAAACTCTGCGCTTTTCGTCCATGGGAAGTCCGGAACTGGCTCGAATTATCGTGGAACTCATGAAGCGGAAAGAGCAGCAGGTAGAGTTGACCAGCCGCAGGGAAATCGATCCCTCTGTGCTGGCACGGCTGCAGGCTCTTTTTCCAGAGCTCTATTTTCCCCTTGTCCAGCTGAGCCTGCCGCAAGAGCATACCCCTCACGACTATTGGAGCATGGGGCGGGCACTGAGTGAGCTCAGAGAGGAAAATGTGCTGATTGTCGCAGTGGATCATTCGCAATCCCCGGCTCAGAGAAACGTTGGGATTTCGGAGCAAAAAATAGAGCTTGGAGAGCTTGAGTCTCTTGCTCGATGGGCACTCAGGCACCTGGCGGAAGAGGAGAGGGCTGGTATTCTGGATGACCGAGGGCCCCCCGGGTTCATCGAACAATCCTCGCTGCGTTCCCTGGCACCATTATGGTTTGCTTTGGGGGCTGGCGGTCAGGGAGTCAACAGACGAAATCTACAGGCATAATCTCCTATGTTGAATAATGTAATGCAGTTTAGCAAACTCTAAAATATCAGGGTGTCTTGAATAATTAGATTTTTCAATCAAGGCCAAGGATTGCGCAAAATTTTACCGCAGGCATATAGATGATATTCCGAGGATAAAATTTTAAGCGTGACGCCGGGATTGAAAGAAAAAGCAATTATTCAAGATTCCCATCAGTCAAAAAGGGATACTCATATGAAAAAATATCAGGTAGCCGTCGTTGTCGGAAGTTTGCGTAAGGAATCTCTCAATCAGGCCTTTGCTGATGCGCTTGTGAAGTTGGCCCCAGAAGATGTCTCCTTTACCTTTGCCCCCATTGGTACCTTGCCCCTGTATAATCAGGATGAGGATGTCCATCCTCCTGAGGCGGCCAATGCGTTTAAAGCAATCATCCAGAAATCCCAGGCCGTTTTGTTTGTTACCCCGGAATATAATCGTTCCATTCCCGGTGTCCTGAAAAATGCGCTTGATCATGGCTCGAGGCCGTATGGGGAAAGTGTCTGGGGCGGAAAACCTGCCGGGGTTGTTGGTGTCTCCATTGGTGCCATGGGGACGGCGCTTGCCCAGCAGCATCTGCGGACTATTCTTGCCGCACTGGATATGCCGACCCTGGGGCAACCGGAAGCCTTTATTCATGCTCAAGAAGGGCTCTTTGATGCCGAGGGGAATATCGGTCCTGAGAGCCGTGTGTTTCTTCAGGGGTGGATGGATAGGTTTGTGGACTGGGTGAAGTTGCACGCCCAGCAACCCCTCTAACAAAGACCTGAACCTTGGATTTAGAAAAGAGCAATACAACAACAAAAGGCCCTGCACGATGTGCAGGGCCTTTTGTTGTTGTATGAAGGGTATCATCGATACCACGAGTGGCTGTTTTAGTTTTGCTCCCCAACAAATCGTTCAATTTCTTCCAAAACCAACTGCTCTGCTTGGAGAGCTCCCTTTTACAGGGGGTTGCTGACTGTGATTATTTGTAGGCTGTCAGGTGATATTTAAAATGTTCTGTGATAATCAATTGTTAAGTTTTTGTGAAAGTGACAATGAAAGTGAAAGAGATATGCAGGTGTTGCATCAATATTTGTTGTTTTTTGGCAGAGCTTGCTGCTGCCGACAGATGCCGGAGATAAGGAAAAAAGCGTTCAGGAGCGGCGAATATATATAAGAACCAGTAAAACAAGTAAGGTCAGTACCCAGGCAACTACATAACGGCGCATGGCTTTTGCGGCCTGTTTTTTTTCCATCCAGGTTCGTGGGTGAATCCCTTTGAGGATAAACACTACCTTGCTCGCCAGGTTGATGGAAACAATATTGACCGCCAGGAGTAGTCCCGCCCCGGCGGCAAGTTCCGGGTGTCCATCGCCGAGCATGATGCCAAAAGTTGCTGCGGGTGGTAGGAGGGCAACCGCCACCATCACTCCAACCAGCACACCGGAGAGTCCCGTCGTCAGGGAAAGTGCTGCTGCCGCTCCCGAGGCGAGGGCAAGCGCAATGGAGTCCAGCGAGGCCGTCGTGCGTTCCACAAGGGCGGTACTGTTGAGCTCCCCTGGCCAGAAATAGCCAAAGGGCGCGGAGAGAATCACCGCCAGGGCAACGCCGACCAGCAGACTTTGGGCAGATTTTCGCATCAGAGGAACGTCGCCAAGAGCTGTCCCCAAACTCAGCGCCAGGTTGGGGCCCAGCAGCGGAGCAATAACCATGGCACCAATGACCACGGCAATATTATTTTCAATGAGACCAATGGCGGCAACGATTGTGGAGAGAATGACTAAGAGGGCAAAGTTGGAATCGAGACGAGCTCCCCGTTCTACCTGTTCGTAGAGGAGTTCCCGGGCTGCCGTGACCGAGTCTTTCGGCTCTTCCTCTTCTTCCTCATCCTTGGGCAACGAGGCCTCAACCGCCAGGACCACAATGCGCGCCGTTGGCTGGGCGCCTAATACATTTTGCAGGGCATCCAAGGCCAATTGGAGATTTTCCTCTTCGACCAGCATCCGCGTTTGCTGCATGCTGTCCTCACAAGCCTCTCCCTGTCGAAAATCAACTGCTTTCACCCGTTCGGCAAGGGCTTGGATAGTTTTGTCACTGTCGGCTGAAGCGATGATTTCGATGTATTTTATTGCCATAGTACTCCACTATATCCTCGTGTTCCTGACGGGATCAATAAAAAAGGACCGCCGATATGGCAGTCCTTTTTCGGTTGTATGCGGAAGGTCCTTGAGGCAAGAGGAGGTTGAAAAAATATCTCCTGAAGCCGTTTGCATCCTGCAAGCAGATTATTGTTTGTAGGTGAAATGATTTTTCAGCCAGAGCCTGCACCTCGCCATCAATCGGTCCCAGGCTGGTCGGGGCCAGGTAGAGGGCATAATCTTGTGGGTTCCAGGTGGCTTGCTTGGTGGGAAAATCCTTTTTGATAACTTCCTGCCGGGTGGCGTGGAACTGTAACACCAGTGTACGACTGGTGGCTCCTTTATCCCAACGCGCATAGAGCATGGGCGTTGAGTATTTCTGGTTAAAAGGAGACGGAGGATAAGTCAAATAGGTTATTTCAATGGATACGGGCGGTATTTATGGAAAACCACAATGTGGTTTTAGGGGCAAGCTGGGAGAGGAAATCCCAGCAAGCGTTATCTGTGCTTGATGCGCCAGGATTGGGGAGCTGTCCCAAGAGGGGGGCAGGGGATCTGATCGGCGCATACCTAGCTGAGCAGATTTCCCATCGATTCTCCCATGCGTATCGTTCGTCCTTCTCTCCATTGGGGATTCAAGGCAAGAGTGTTTTTGGGAAAAAGCAGAATAACCGTCGAGCCCAGAGAAAAGTGGCCCATCTCCTCGCCTTTTTTAAGCACCACGGCATCCTGTTGGTAGGGCCATTGACGCACAGTTGCCGGGCGCTCTGCGTTGACCACTCCATGCCAGATGGTGGTCATGCTGCCAACAATGGTGGCACCGACCAGGACCATGGCAAAAGGTCCGAAGGAGGACTCAAAGAGACAGACCACCCGTTCGTTGCGGGCAAAGAGATTGGGAATATTGTTGGCGGTGGTCGGGTTGACGGTATAGAGCTTGCCAGGAATGTGGGTCATCAGTTTCAAGCGGCCATCGCAGGGCATGTGGATGCGGTGATAGTCGCCGGGGCTGAGGTAGAGGGTGGCAAAGCTGCCCTGGGCAAATGCTTCGGCACTTTTCTCCGTGCCACCGAGGAGGGCGGCAATGGAATAACTCTGTCCCTTAGCTTGAAAAATCTGATGGCCTTCAATGGGGCCACATTGATTAATGCAACCGTCGACCGGGCAGACGAAATCGGTCTCGGCAACAGGGCGCAGCTCCGGGCGGATAGGGCGGGTGAAAAAATCTTGAAAACAGGCGTACCTGCTCGGATCTGATTCCTGTGCTTCTTCGAGTTGTACCCCGTAATGGCGTGCATACCAGCCAATAAATGCAGTGGTCAAACCTCCGAGTTTCATCGCCGCCATCTTCCCGGCGAACACGGTTAAGGCCTGTTTGGGAAGCAGTTGTTGAATGAGGATTTTGATACGATCCTGAATGCAGGGACGGGACGAGCTTGGCATGGGGATGAGTTCCTTCTTTAAAAGCACAAAAAAAAATCTTCGGAATCATTGAGGATTGTCGTTCTCGTAGAAAGCCCCGAGAATGACGTTCTGCGCTTCGTCACATACTGATTTCACGATGTGTGATTTTTCGGCTTCCGACTTTTTACGAATTTATCAAGATTCAGTGACAAGATATAGTGCAATACGTGCCCATGTTCAACAGGGATCCTGCTCTTGGCAATTTTACTCCGTTTCTCCCCGTGTCTGGCTCCCCTGGTTGATGCCCGCCAAGAAAGTGATAAAAAGATGAAAAAAGGGGCACACCCATGATAGTGTCGTGCCCCTGGCAGTCCTTTGTTTGCTCAAGTGGAGTTCGAAAAATCTAGTTCGTGTCCGTCTAGAAACGAGGATTTTTGTTCATGTTCAGGTAAGCCCCGACTCCGAGGCATGCGAAAAATTTTACCGCAGGCATATAGATGATATTCCGAGGATACAATTTTGAGCATAACGCCGAAATTGGGCAAAAAGACCGTTTATGGATGGACACTAGTTCAGGCAACCTTGACGATGGCACGCCCTTTGTTCTTCCCCTCTAAAATGAGGCCAATGCGCTCATCCAGTGCTTCCAGTGACTCCAATTCGGTGGTGATTTGCTCAAGACGATCAAGCTTCCACTCACTGGCGACCTTATTCCAAACCTTAAGGCGCAGATCCACCGGGCAGTTGACCGAGTCAATCCCGAGAAGGCTGACACCGTTGAGGATAAAGGGGTAAATAGAAGAGGACAGCTCTGCTGAACCCACGTTACCGCAACAGGTCACTGAACCGCCGTATTTTGTTGTTTTGATGGCTGTCGCCAGAATATTGCCCGCGACAGTGTCAATGGCTCCAGCCCAACGAGGTTTGAGCAGAGGTCTCCCGCTTGTATCGTCTGCTTCCTCGATGGAAATAACCTCTTTGGCCCCAAGGCTGAGCAGGTATTCTGTCTCATCGACAATACCGTTCACCGCGACCACTTCATAACCGCTCTTCACCAGAATAGAGACCGCGATACTTCCGACCCCACCGGTTGCTCCGGTCACCAAAACCGGTCCCATTTCCGGAGTAACTCCGTTGTTGATGAGTTTGTAACAGGAAAGCGCGGCGGTGAAACCCGCGGTTCCATAGATCATACTCTCGCGAAGGCTGAGGTTTTCCGGCAGGGGCACCACCCAATGGGCAGGCACCCGAATGTATTCTTCATAGCCACCGGAGGTGTTCATGCCCAGGTCGTATCCGGTAACCACCACTGCATCCCCCGGTTTGAATTTGCTGTCATTGCTCTCCACTACGATCCCTGCGGCATCAACACCTGGGGTATGGGGGTATTTTCTGGTGACGCCTTTATTCCCCGAGGCGGAAAGGGCATCCTTGTAGTTGAGCGAGGAGTAATGCACTTTGATGAGGATATCGCCGGCCGGGAGATCAGCGATGCTCTTTTCCCGTATTTCTCGAATAAATTGTTTGTCTGCCGTCTCTGTAACAACCATAGCTTTGAAGATGGTGTTTTCCATGACATGCTCCTTAACTGGTTTATAGGTGACCAGTCGTCTTGTTGAGGCGTGATTGCCTGGAAAGGGCGTTTTTACTCGCCCCAGATTGCATAAGACCTTGTATACGTAACAAGGTAAGGGGAAAATATTTATATGACCAGTCGTCTTGTTTAACGACAAACCACTTGCCGACCTACAGAGCGAATTTGGGCTGGTCCGAATTTCTCAGCAGAAATGCAGGTTAGCCAACTTTAGGACCTGGCAGCGTTCCCTAAAATTCCCTCAAGGTGTGTCTGAAATTCATGGAGTGGCTGGGCTGATTTATTCGCTTTCATGATGACCAAGGCACCAAGCCAACTATTTCGTATCATACTGACGAGCTGTTCAAGATCGGTCTCCACTGCCAGGGCTCCTTCCTCCTGGGCCTGAGTCAAACAGTCAAGCAGGGGAGCATACTCGTTTTTGAAACAGCGAGTCGCCTCTTGGGCAATGGTTTCACTGACATCCGCCATTTCCAGGGTGATATTGCAAAGAAAGCAGCCAAGGGAAAAGCCCCCCTTGATGGAGAGATAGTCGATTTTATTCTGGTAGAGTCGTTTTACCCGTTCAAGCGGGGGGATGCTTGCATCGGCCAAGACCTGTTGCATCTGCTCCATCTCTCGCGTGGTGAAAAGGCGCATCGCCTCTACGGCAAAATCTTCCTTATTTTTAAAATAGTTATAAAAAGAACCTTTCGGGATCTCGGCCGCATTGGCAATTTCCTGTACACCGGTAGCGTTGTAGCCTTTCTGGTAGAGGGCCTTGAGGCCTTTGCGAATGATGTGCTGTTTATGTTCGTCTCGCTGTTTCATAGTTCACTTACTATATGACCAGTCGTCTTGAAATGCAAGAGAGTTCTTTGAGGATAGGGCTGATTTTTGGTATCTATCTGCTCCGCATATGCTCAGATACAAGGATCAGGTTGCAGAGCTTGTTGAAAAAATGACCTTGAAAATTCTTGAGCCGGTATAATGTTTTCTCTTTCTCATCTTCTTTCTGATAAAAAAAGCAAACAATCGAGAACAGTATGAACAAGAAGAAAACAGTCCTGATTACAGGGGGCAACAAGGGCATAGGCCTTGATACCACCAAATTATTCGTTGATGCCGGCTACGATGTGGTCGTTGTGGCACGAGATTTCTCCGATTTTCCGTTGAAGGACACGGCAGCCGTCAAAACCGTGGAATACGATTTAGCTGATATTGCGGGCATTCCGCAGTTAGTGGCCTCATTGCCTGATATTGATGTTCTGGTGAACAATGCAGGCATTATGTACGCGCTCCCCTATGATGCCTATCCCCCGGAAAAGGTGCAGCAGATTCTTAAGGTGAATCTCGAGGCCCCCGTGGCCCTGATTACCGCAGTTGCAAAAAAAATGGTGGCCAATGGCGCTGGGCGGATCATCAATAATGCCTCTATTGCGGGCGAGATCGGTCATCCTGATGTGTGGTATGGCATCACCAAGGCTGGCATGATCAATCTTACCAAGAGCTTTGCCAAAATTTTGGGCCCGGATGGTATTGTGGTGAATGCGGTCGCTCCTGGACCCGTTGAAACTGAAATGCTGGCTACCATTCCAGAGCCCAGGAAAAAGGCGATCAAAAGTGCCGTCTACACCGGCCGTTTTGCCTATCCCCAGGAGGTGGCTGCAGCCATCTTCTGGCTGGCAACAGACTGCCCGGAATATATTAACGGAACCTGTATTGATATCAATAACGGGGCGTTCCCCCGATAACCCGTGCCCATCCTCTTGGAAACTAGGGAGATCTCAGACTCACGGAGTTTCTCCCTTGTTCGCCACTCTTTGCTCTATGGCACTATCGGCATCAGTTTTCTGAGTGAGGAGAATTTCAGCTCCACTGTTGCCGAAAACAAACCCCGGTCCTTTCCCTGACTGGTCCTGCAGAGAGAGCAGGGTCGTTACCCCGTTCTCCAGGAGCCATTGAGCCACTTTGATGCCCTTGGCCTTTTTTTCTCCCAGATAGGGATTCTCTACTCGCCGGTCTTCTGTGATGGTGTTGAGAGGCTTTTGCAGGGTGACCAGACGGAAAAAAGGCGCTTCGCCAAAGTGCGCTGAAATGGTTTGGCGGTCTGCACAGAGGGGTAGGGCAAGTATCTCTTTCGTTTTTCCCTGGGGCTGGAAATGAATCAGCACCCGATCCACCTGGGGAATTTCCAGTTTAACCCTGTTTTCTATCTCCTCTGTGACGCGGTGCCCGCGTTCCAGGTCATTGATGCGCAGCACAAGATCCAGTTCTACAAACTTGTAGCGCCCAGCATTTCTCGCCCAGAGCTGCTTAATCTTTACCACACGGGGATCAGCGAGTACGGTTTCCCGAATGGTGGTGATGGTTGCAAAGTCAAGCGAGGCATCGAGCAGTACCCGTACCGAATCGATTAAGATGGTCATGGCCGAGCGGACAATACAAATGACCACAATCACTGCCGCGAAGGTGTCCAGTCCAAATCCCAAAGCGCTGCCTATAAAGGCGGCGAGAATGACAAGCGTGGAAAGCATGTCGGTCCAAACATGGCGTGCGTCGGCAATGAGACTTGGTGATCCCGTCTCTTCGCCTTTTTTTAACTCATAGCGGGAAAAAAGCCAGGTGATGATCAGTGTGGCGCAGAGACCGATAATGGAGAGAGGAATGTTTTCAGGCAGGGGACGGTTTTCCCCAAAGAAGACGGCTTTCAGGATTTCATAGCCAGCGAAGAGAATAAGAATCGAGGTGAGGAGAGCAACGAGATTCTCAACTTTATATAGTCCGTAGGGAAAACCACGGGCCGGACGCCTGGCTATTTTGATGCCGATGAGGATGACCACAGCGGAAACAACGTCGGTGAGCGAGTGGATGGTATCGGCAACAACCGCCACACTCCCAGAAGCAAGGGCAACTGCTGTCTTGATGCCGACAAGCAGAGTGTTGGTGAGAATGGATAGCCAGGCGGTTTTTTCTGAAGATTCCATGATTCACCTATGACGCTTCAGCCTGTCGCGGGCATGGCCCGCTCCTACAGCCTCTGGGGAACCTCGGACTTGTAGGAACGGGCCATGCCCGCGACAGAACGCACAATCTACGACACATGTACCTCTTTCTGGAATTGCTTTTACCCCATCGTCATGGAATTACTTATGACAGACACTACATTTGGCCAGTTTGGGGTCTTTATTTTTATGACAGGTCTTACACTGTTTATGCGCGGCTTTCTTAAAGGTATTCACTGCTGCAGCCATTGTCGCTTCTTTGGTGTTATGACAGGTCTCGCATTTTTCAATTTTTTGTCCTTCCACATAGTCGACCTTTTTACCATCGGCATCTTTGCCATGATGACAGACGGAACATTCCTGAAGCGCTTGGTGCTTCCCATGAGGAAAAGCAGAGGGTTTAGGGGTTTTACTTCCATCAATGGTTGATTCCAGCGTGATTTCAGCCGGGCCGTTATCTGAGGCCTGGGCAAGGCTGACGACACAGGGCGCACAGCACAGGGTGAGAAGAGCAGCATAAATCAGTGATTTTTTCATAGCATTCCTCCTTTCTTAAACGCTCGTTTTTTTAAGTGTATGAGAACTACTTGTTGATTTTGCACAAAAAGTCTACTGAATTGTGACTTATTCTGTAAAAATTCGTAACCGTTCATATGTGGGAACTTCTACAACGTCTCTTCACCCCATTTAACCTGATTTTTTCAGGTATCCCGCCTCCTGAAGCACAAAACATGCCTCCATGGCAGAGTGTCAATCGCATGCATCTTTTTTTGTTTCGCGATTCATGAGGGTGATTTTTCTCTTTTTACCTGGGAATAGCCGGTTAGAGCTCAAAAAGTATCTTTCCTTCTCTGAGGGAAGGGGAAAAGAGTTTTTGGTTTCCTGGAAAAATCAGTCAAGGGGAAGCAGCCCATTGTATGTGTATCTGTGACCACATTGCAGTTTTGCAATCTCAAAATTAAACAACGAGGCTAGACGGATAAAAGCTGTGACGGATGGTTGTGATTTGAGTTAGCTAGTAACAAGCTGTTATTAGGCTATAAATTATTACTTCTCCAAAGAAGCCTGGCCAGATTCCCTCGAGCAGGCACGCTAGATGCTATTAAAGGGCAGATGATGAAAACAACACCGTCAAACTGATGACGGTTATTTGAGTCCAAGGGAGTCCCCTATAAGCATTTTCACATCATACACTTGAAAGGAGACGTATCATGAGCCAATGGTTAATTTTTCTAGCAATTATTCCTCTGTCAAGCCTGCATCTGACTAAGAATTTCAACATGCGAAACAGGTGGATGTGGAACGGTATCGCCTTTGGTGCGGTGGTAGCTCCGGTGAGTTTCGGCCTGTTGCAGATGACCTATATTCCAGTCTTGGGAAAACTTGTTGGTCTCGTCGGTCTTGTGGGAAACCTGGTACACGGCTCGGTGGGCTATATCTGTCTTCTGGGAAGCGGCATGCTGGAGTTTAATACCTTAATGACCGGTTCGCAGCTCTGTATGGTGAATTTGGTGAATGGACTTCTCTTTGCCTATGCCTATGGCATAATCGGTCACTCTATTGATGAAAAACTCCATGCCACCGAGGCCAAAGTGCCCGTCATGGCAATGTAATAGAGACGAGCTCTCTATTCTTCTTTATCTCAACGAAGAACAGAACATTTTTCACCGCAATCATGGTGAAGAATGTTCTTTTTTTTTTATGGTACACTTTCATGTTCAACCGACATTGACGGCGTTATGCGTTTATGTTGACTCAGTAAAATCCTCTATCACGTGCACCGTCCCCCCGTTAGTGCCCCCCCCAGGAAACGGTCTTTTTCCCAATTTCCCGGAGTCTTCGCTTACCTTGTTATGCTAATTTTATCATCGGAATATCATCTATATGCTTGCGATAGAATTTTTCGCATGCCTCGGAGTCGGGGGGTACCTGAACTTGAACAAAAATCCTCATTTCTGGACGGACACCAGTTGACCAATCTGTAGTCGCGTTTCTGCAGAAATAGGGGCCAGAACATACAGTCATTGAAAAGACGGTGTGCTCTCTGGCCCCTTTTTTGTCCATGCCAAGGAGCGAAGGGGGGATGCATAACTACCCAATGTTTCAGTTCTTTACCTGATTGCAGATCTGCAATCTACTCCCTGAAAATTGGTTGCAGAGTTGCAACCTCTATTCGTCTCCATTGCTATAACTTTCTGTAATTATTCAATTTATAACAATGGCACGCCAGCTGCTATATGTTCTGTGAAGTTTTGTGTCCAATGGAATGTCAATTATAGAGTCCGGTGTCCGGCAATTAGTAAGGCCGATTTTTCCCAAAGGGCTCTGGACTACTGAGGCGTAATTGAGGAGGCTTCCGGTGTCTGGAAAACACGTAAACGGAAAGCAGGTGCAGGTCTACAAAGAGGAACGAAGAAAAGGGAAAACACAGCGAACAGCAGCTGCCATTGCGGGCATCTCCGAGCGAACAGGGCGTCGCATTGAAAATGGAACCTTTACGCTTGCCGCCAGAAATCAACGACACTGGAGAACTCATCCTGATGATTTTACAGGGGTCTGGTCCCAAGAGATTGTCCCGAAGTTGAAAGAGGACCCTCAGTTGACTGCTTCGGAGTTGTTTAGATACTTACAGGAAAAGTATCCGGGGAAATTTGGGCAGAGCAAATTACGCACATTTCAGCGACGAGTTCATGTGTGGAAGGAAACCAATAAATAGATAGAAGCAATCCGGTTTGGTCTTCTGTGGGGAGAAGGGCGCCTGCCCATACATGGGAGGGGCAACCTAAATGACACAACGAGGTCAAGCTAACCTTCGATCTTTTAAAAGTACGTATGCCAATAAGATAAAAAACTTTGATGAAATCTCATGGAGGTGCAATGAAATCGATACACTCGGTAACACGTTTGTTGGGAGCATGTCTGTTGGCGGCATGTACGCTCTGGCCTTTGCAGGTGTTGGCTGTTGAAAACAGCGAATGTATGGAGTGCCACAGCGACGAGACGCTGACAAAAAAGAGTACTGACAACATTTTACAGGTGGAGTTGACCAAATCCCTCTATGTCGATGAGGATGCCTTTAACCATTCGGTGCATAATGCCAACGGCATCACCTGTGTTGATTGTCACACTGATATTGAGGCGTTGAACTGGGATGAAGATCTTCCCCATGCTGCAACCCTGCAACCAGTGCAGTGTGCAATGTGTCATGAAGAATCAGCTGTTGAGTTCAAAGACAGCGTGCATATGGCCATGCGGACCAAGGGGATCAGCATGACCTGTTATGCCTGTCATGGATATCACAATGTGAAGCAGATGGCCTCGGCGTCGGTTTCCGAGCGGATGGATTATGTCTGCCTGAAGTGCCATAACCCATATCAGTCGCATGATTGGCTGCCATCCAAGGAGTCTCATTTTGCCAATGTTGACTGCGTCGTCTGCCATTCTCCCAATGCTCCACGCCACACCCATCTGCGATTTTTTGATCTGGCCACCGGAACCTACGATCAGACAGACTCCTTAATGGAAAAAATTGGTGTGAGCGCCAAAGATTTCATGGCAACCGTAGATACGGATAAAGACGGAGCAGTGAATCAAGGTGAATTCGATGATCTCATGCTCAGGCTGAAACTGAAAAACATTCGGACGGTACTTCACGCAGAGCTGGTAGCCGCCATCGATGCCTCGGCCCATGGCATAGTCAAACAGGGGGCACAGAAAGAGTGCGGCCAGTGTCACTCTTCCAACTCGTCCTATTTCAATGAGGTTAATATAGTCTTTCCAAATCCTGATGGTGGTATTGTCCATCACAAGGTCGATCGCAGTGTTTTGGAAAGCTATTACGTCAGTCATTTTTATCTCCTTGGCGGCACACGCATCAAGCTTCTGGATAAGATCGGCCTGATCATTGTTGCCGGTGGAGTCCTGGTTGTGCTTGGCCACTTAACCATGCGTCTGTTGACGATTCCCTGGCGCAGGAAACATGCCGCTGATAATAAATAACAAATCGAAATTATGTATATTAATGGAGGCTACACCATGCCGCACAGAGAAAATATGGTATACGTGCACCCAGCACCGGTTCGTTTTTGGCACTGGATCAATGCCGCCGGTTTTGTCTTGTTGATTTGTACCGGTATACAAATACGCTATGCAGAGAGTATCAATATCATGACCTTGAATCATGCCATCACCCTGCATAACTACATTGGGCTGGTTGTTGTGGCAAATTACTTTATCTGGCTTGGTTTTTATTTCAGTACAGGGAAGATTCGCATATATATCCCTGATTTTCAAAAACTCATTCCTCAGATGATGACCCAGGCGCTCTATTACGGGTATGGAATTTTTAAAGGTGCTCCCAATCCACACACAATGACCCCGGCAAATAAGTTTAATCCCTTGCAACAACAGGCATACCTGCTGATAATGATGTTCATTCTTCCTGCTCAAATAATTACAGGAATTTTCCTCTGGAAGATTGCAGGATATGAAGAATATATTAATCTGCTCGGCGGTATTAAAATTATCGATACGATTCACGTTCTTCTTTCTTTCTTTTTTATCTCGTTCATGATTGTTCACTGTTATCTGTCGACGCTGGGCAGCAGCCCGTTGGCGCATTTTAAAGCGATGGTGACAGGGTATGAGGAGCATCATTAATTTGTAAGTCAAGTTTGCTGGCTAGCCGTAACTGACCAGGCTATTCCCCCGATTTGAAAGCACGGATGTGCTTTTGTTAGTTGAAGGGATACCTGGTCGTACACACCGTATGGAGTTCCAGAATGGAAACACCGACTGTTGACAAAGGCTCCGCATCAATTTCTAATAGAAGCACCCTTGGGCGAGGCGACAATTCCACACTTGTACGACAACAACCGAGGCCAACTATTCGTAAGAGTGCCGTGGACAAAAAGAATCAGCACCAGAATCCGCAGGAAAAATGCAAGGGCTCCCATGAGGAGTCCCCGGATTCGTTCAGTCGCAATATACTTGAATCCATAGCGGATGGTGCATTTACGGTGAACCATAAATTCGAGATTACCTCTTTTAACCGGGCCGCCGAAATTATCACCGGCTTTGATCGCGAAGAAGCCATTGGCATGAAGTGCTATAATGTGTTTCGTGCCAATATCTGCATTGCCGATTGCGCTTTGAATAAATCCATTGAAACCGGTAAGGATATTTTTAATCAGAAGTATACGATTAAGGATGTAGACGGCGATGATGTCCAGGTCGCTGTGAGCACCTCAGTTCTGCGCGACAGCAAAAATCAGATGATCGGGGGGGTAGAAACCTTCAGGGATATTTCAAGCCTGGCCTGTCAGCGGAAGAAGATCGCATCCAAGTATAATTTTCACAATATCATCAGTAAAAATCATAAAATTCAGAAGATTTTTGCGACCCTGCCCGCCATAGCCAAAAGTGACAGCACGGTGCTCATAGAAGGGGAGAGCGGCTCGGGAAAAGAACTCTTCGCCCGGGCAATTCACGACTTAAGCCATAAAAAAGGCCCCTTTATCGCCCTCAACTGTGCGGCCCTGCCCGATGCCCTGCTGGAATCAGAGCTTTTTGGCTATAAAAAAGGCGCCTTTACCGGGGCGGTGAAAGACAAACCCGGAAAATTCGCCCTGGCTGAAAACGGCACCATCTTTCTTGATGAAATTGGGGATATTTCGCCAGCGTTGCAGGCCAAATTGCTGCGGGTACTTCAGGAAAATGAATTTGAACCCCTGGGCTCAACGGCACCCGTCAAAACTAACGCCCGGGTCGTTTCGGCCACCAACAGAAATCTGAGGCAGATGATTGAGAACAACGCTTTTCGCAGTGACCTCTTTTTTCGTCTCAATATCATTCATATCTCCCTGCCGCCTTTCAGTGAGCGCAGAGAAGATATTCCTCTTTTGGTGCAGCATTTTATCAATAAATTCAGGAAGTCTAAAAGGACCAATATCCAGGGGGTCTGTCCGGCTGTGCTCAACATTCTGATGCAGTATGATTTTCCTGGGAATGTCCGTGAGCTGGAAAATATCATAGAGCACTGTTTTGTGATGTGTCGGGACACGGTCATTGATATTGAGAGCCTGCCCGAGGAAGTGCGGCATTCGGTCATTGAAACCGTGGTCGAGCAGGATGAAACCGCCGAGGCGAACCCTCTGTCCAACGCCGAGGCCAGTACCATCGTTGCGGCGCTGCATCGCTACAACGGCCACAGAAAAAAAACCGCAGATCACCTGGGGATTGATAAAACCACGCTCTGGCGTAAAATGAAGAAATACAATATTTCGTATCCTCCACTGAAATAAGATGGCCACCTGAGATAGCTGTCCTCTTTAAGCGAGGTGCAACTGCATGCAAATCTGGAGAAGTAAAAAAAAGTCGCTCATCATTTTTCTTGTCTGTCTAGCCGTTTTTATGGGCTCGTTTCTTTTTCGGCTCATGGAACTCTCTTCCGTTATTCATCTGAACCCAGGGGAAGGAACAATGTACACTCCCCCGATGCAGATTCCAGCCTTCAGCCTGGTTGACCATCATGGTCAGCCCTTCACCCATCAAAACCTCAAAGGGCATTGGAGTATTGTCTCCATCGGCTTCACCTACTGTCCTGATGTCTGTCCGATGACCCTTGCCAAAATGGCTGACTTTTACGACTTGATGGAAAAAGATCCTGACGTGCAGGCAACGCCTGAGGTCTTGTTCCTCAGTGTTGACCCTTTTCGGGATACCCCCGAGATTCTTGCTGATTACGTCACTTTTTATCGACCTGAATTTATAGGCGTAACAGGAACACCAGATCACCTTTTTCAACTCGTCGAGGTACTTGGGCTTTATTATCGCTATGCGTCAGCGGATGGAAAAAACATTTATAAAGATGTGCTGCACCATCCGCAGGAACCCAAATATTCTGTCATTCATTCTTCACATATTCTTATAATTAATCCAGAAGGGCAGGTTGGGGCCATGCTTACCCAGCCCTTTCAGCCCTCACGATTACTTATAATCTATAAACAACTGATCAGGAATTAAGGGAGGATCGCATGAATAAAATTGTATTGGTCGTGATGTCGCTGGTTCTGCTGGCCTGCGCACATACTCGAGCAATGGCTGGAGATATATTGATTCATGACCCTTGGATACGCGAAGCTCCACCACGGGCTCGCGTTTGTGCGGCTTATATGGTGTTTGAGAATACAGGAACGAAGATGGTAAAGCTGCTTGAAGTGACCAGCCCTGATTTTGGCTCAGTGGAAATACACAAGAGTTTCAGGCAACAGGGCAAGATGCACATGATGGCCATTGACAGTTTAGCTGTGGCAGCTGGTGAAAAGGTTATCTTACAGCCCGGAGGGTTTCATCTGATGCTTTTTGATCCTAATAAACCGATGGTTGTGGGCACTTCATGTATGCTGCGTTTTCGTTTTGCGGATGCTGCTGATGTGGTTATTTCCGTGCAGGTGCAGAAAGCTCATTGATGCTGCAAGTTTCTCTGGGATGCCTGCTCAAAACAAGTTCGAGTTGGCCCTGTATCTGTTGTGAGCAGGATGATGCTGCATAGTGCCGCGATGTGTATCTGCGGTGCTTGGGGGAACCAGCTTTTGCGTGGACTTAAAATGAGACCGGTCATCTGGTAACTGGTCCTCGTCTGGGAAAAAATCCCACCTGATACTGGAGAGCCTCGTCTTCGCTGATCATCTGAAAGAGGGAAAAGAGCAGTCCATGGGGCAGCCCGTTTTCCTTTTCCTCCCGTTTCCCTTCACTGGGGAACTCTAAAAAGCAACTCATCTGATACTCGTCGTTCAAGATCGAACAACTGCTCCGGGGAATCCCTTCCATCGTCCGTGTACAAGCGCAGATGATTAACCAGTCGCCCTTGGCAGGAACCGGAGTCGTGGTTTTACCGGTACCGAAGCCCACCATAGAGATAATCCAGACCGGCCCCTCCGCAGAGGGATAATCCCTATTTTTCCTGTACCAGGTCAATGCTAGATTAGGCGAAACAGATGCAATGCTTTGAATTAATCTAGAGGGAAATTTTAGAGAGGGAGATTAAATAAAAAATGATTACCACCAAAGCTCATCATGAAAAATCGAGTTCTTTCCCTCTGATCGATATGACTCCTGGGAGGTGCAGAACGCCCTCGCTGTGTCCGCAATACCGATGTCATACCGAACGCATGTGAGGGGGCTCGCTGTTTGTAACCTATAGCTGAGGTTCAGAGGTAAGCATAAGATAAATTGGCTTCTGCGTATTTATCCATGTAGACACACTTTTGAGTAAGTATACCATGAGGGTGTCTGGGGAAATTTACCCAATCTCTTGAGGGGGGATGTTTATTGTCCTGTAATTGTGAAATAATATTGCGATTTGTCTCTCTTGTGCTACACATTGTACCTGTTTGCGATATGTGCACCCAGCTTCGACTCAAGGGGGGAGGTTTTGCGGGATTGAGGCATTAAATCCCCTCTATCCCCTATAAAATCATTGTGGAGGGAGTGTCATGGCACGGCGTTCAGGTATGAGAAACATCATCTGTATTTTCTCTTTAATAGGTCTCGTCTGTGGGGACACCGCTATTTTTGCGGGAGAGAGGTATACCTTGTCTGCGTATAGGGGGCCTTTGGTGGAAGGGACCACCTGGATATATTCAGGTACTGATTGGGACGGTCTGTCCAGTGATACAAAGATTCAAATAGTCTCCACTCAAAAAACAATTACCTCGTACACGGATGGGGCGAGTGCGACTCCCTATGCAACGACTGTTATTGATTTTCAAAATGATTATGGCACAGCTGTTAATGATCATGAGTTTAGCTCAAAAAACAAGTGGAATGAGTATGTTACCACAACTGGAGGTGTTCATCTTTGGGGGCATGATGATGGAGGGGAGTCTATTCGTGTTGATGGTGGGCTCAATTTTGGTGAAACCATTATGCAGGGGGAGGTTAATTCCGATTCGGAACCAGCCTACTTCAATGGAAGTTTAATTGGCAATGTGCACATGCAGGTGTCTTTGCTGGAGGTGGCGGATGTAACTGTCCCGGCTGGAACCTTTACCGACTGCCTGCATCTGCGTTTCACCGCAACAGGTGTGATGGATCAGGTCTGGGATGAGTGGTGGGCTCAAAGAGTCGGCGTGATTAAATTTCAAGGTGTTTCCGGTGATGGGAATGCTCGTGCAAGAGCCTTGACCTGGATCAATTTTACTCCGGACGTGCAAGAGAAGCCTGAGGAACCTTCCATATCAGAGAGTGGAGCGGCGCTTCAATCGGTGATCAATTTGTTGCTCCAGGGCACCACGGAAGGTGGTGAAGCGTTTGAGGTTGGTACAGTAACCTCGCCCACAGGCCGGGTGTGGATGGATCACAACCTGGGTGCCTCCCGTGTCGCCACAAGTTACGATGATAAAGAGGCATACGGCAATCTCTATCAATGGGGACGTGGTTCGGATGGACATGAGAGAAACGTGATAGCGAAACAACCTCCACTCTGAGTATTTCAGATAGTCCTGGCCATGGAAAATTCATCACGACAACAAATGCTCCTTTAGATTGGCGAGTCCCGCAAAACGACAGTCTTTGGCAGGGGGGGCCGGTGTCAACAATCCCTGTCCATCAGGTTTCAGGTTGCCGACAGAAACAGAGCTTGATCTTGAACGTAGTTCCTGGGGGAGCAATAATTCTGTAGGTGCTTTTGCTTCGCCACTTAAACTTCCTACTGCAGGATTACGTGCTTCTGATGGTATTATATATTCTGCTGGCAAGACGGGATTTTACTGGTCCAGTACAGTGACTCATGGCAGGGGGATAGCCGAATGTTAGCTTTTCATGAGTCATATGCAGGACTAAACACTGACTCCGTCGTTACACCACTTGTAAGTGGGCTCAGTGTTCGCTGTGTAAAAGATGTATTGAGGCTTTCACCGGCTGGTTGTACTATGTCCATAACTCAGTGTTGTTTTCGGGATCGGCCTCTGCGGAACGCAAAAAAGAGGCGTCCCTAGAGCACAAAAAGAACTTGCCATCGTTTTCGATTCATGGTTAATTGGCGCCTCGCCGCTGCCGAGCAGCACTGACGCAGCGACGGAAACGCTTGAGACCAAATAAAAAAATGGTTGACAGCGTTTCGAAAACATGATACACTGTTTCATGCAGCTTGCGGGAACGCAAGCGCTTTTGATCTTTGAAAACTGAACAGTAAGAGCGGGCCAAGTAATTTTGGTTTTTTGATTGATTAGCACCAATCATTTGTGATTGGTCAGGATATTAAACTGGAGAGTTTGATCCTGGCTCAGAACGAACGCTGGCGGCGTGCTTAACACATGCAAGTCGAACGCGAACGGGTTCTTCGGAACCTCAGTAGAGTGGCGCACGGGTGAGTAACGCGTAGATAACCTGTCTTGATGTCTGGAATAACCAGCCGAAAGGCTGACTAATACCGGATAGTCTTACTTTTTATAAGATTGGTAAGTAAAGGTGGCCTCTGTTTCAAGCTATCGCATTAAGAGGGGTCTGCGTACCATTAGCTTGTTGGTGGGGTAATGGCCTACCAAGGCAACGATGGTTAGCGGGTCTGAGAGGATGATCCGCCACACTGGCACTGGAACACGGGCCAGACTCCTACGGGAGGCAGCAGTGAGGAATATTGCGCAATGGGGGAAACCCTGACGCAGCGACGCCGCGTGAGTGAGGAAGGCCCTCGGGTCGTAAAGCTCTGTCAAGAGGAAAGAAGTGCATAGTAGCTAATACCTGCTATGTTTGACGGTACCTCTAAAGGAAGCACCGGCTAACTCCGTGCCAGCAGCCGCGGTAATACGGAGGGTGCAAGCGTTGTTCGGAATCACTGGGCGTAAAGGGCGCGCAGGCGGCCTGGTAAGTCAGATGTGAAAGCCCACGGCTTAACCGTGGAAGTGCATTTGAAACTGTCAGGCTTGAGTACCAGAGGGGAAAGTGGAATTCCCGGTGTAGAGGTGAAATTCGTAGATATCGGGAGGAATACCGGTGGCGAAGGCGACTTTCTGGCTGAGTACTGACGCTGAGGCGCGAAAGCGTGGGGAGCAAACAGGATTAGATACCCTGGTAGTCCACGCCGTAAACGATGTCAACTAGATGTAGGGGGTGTTGATCCCCTCTGTGTCGCAGCTAACGCATTAAGTTGACCGCCTGGGGAGTACGGTCGCAAGATTAAAACTCAAAGGAATTGACGGGGGCCCGCACAAGCGGTGGAGTATGTGGTTTAATTCGATGCAACGCGAAGAACCTTACCTGGTCTTGACATCCCGAGAATCTTTAGGAAACTAGAGAGTGCCTCCATTAGGAGGAGCTTGGAGACAGGTGCTGCATGGCTGTCGTCAGCTCGTGTCGTGAGATGTTGGGTTAAGTCCCGCAACGAGCGCAACCCTTGCCTTTAGTTGCCAGCAGTTCGGCTGGGCACTCTAAAGGGACTGCCGGTGTCAAACCGGAGGAAGGTGGGGATGACGTCAAGTCCTCATGGCCTTTATGACCAGGGCTACACACGTACTACAATGGCATATACAAAGGGCAGCGACATTGCGAAATGAAGCCAATCCCATAAAATATGTCTCAGTCCGGATTGGAGTCTGCAACTCGACTCCATGAAGTTGGAATCGCTAGTAATCGTGGATCAGCATGCCACGGTGAATACGTTCCCGGGCCTTGTACACACCGCCCGTCACACCACGGGAGTCGGTTGTACCAGAAGCAGTTGAGCTAACCCTTCGGGGGGGCAGGCTGCCAAGGTATGGCTGGTAACTGGGGTGAAGTCGTAACAAGGTAGCCCTAGGGGAACCTGGGGCTGGATCACCTCCTTTATAAGGATAGATGCAGCGATGACTGCATAAGGGATCAACCCCGCTCTATACTGTTCAGTTTTGAGAGATCAAAGGCATTGGGCCTATAGCTCAGCTTGGTTAGAGCGCACGCCTGATAAGCGTGAGGTCGGTGGTTCAAGTCCACCTAGGCCCACCAGGCTTAGCTTTGATTTGTAAGGGTTGGGGGTGTAGCTCAGCTGGGAGAGCGCCTGCCTTGCACGCAGGAGGTCATCGGTTCGATCCCGTTCACCTCCACCAGTCTTTAGAAGCTTAAGACAAGAATGTGATCCTTTGGATCACATTCTTCTTTTAAACTTTTAAAAACATAGAAAGTTTATAGATCTTTGACAATTGAATAGCAGGGTATCTAAATCGTAGATACCAACTGGTGCTTGCAATGCCAAGGCTTTGTGCACAACACAGTTGGTGTACTACAGAATTAAGCGTTTAGAGTTAACTTAGTTTATAAAAGACTTATGGTTAAGCTACTAAGGGCTGACGGCGGATGCCTTGGCACTAGGAGGCGATGAAGGACGTGGAAAACTGCGATAAGCTTCGGTGAGCTGTTAACAGGCTTTGACCCGGAGATTTCCGAATGGGGCAACCCGGCAGAGTTCATACTCTGTCATTCAGTACTGAATACATAGGTACTGAAGGCGAACGAGGGGAAGTGAAACATCTCAGTACCCTCAGGAAAAGAAATCAATTGAGATTCCGCTAGTAGCGGCGAGCGAACGCGGAATAGCCCAAACCTACAAGTTTACTTGTAGGGGTTGTGGGGCCCCGATATGGGATTGAGAATGGATAGCGGAACGGTATGGAAAGGCCGATCATAGATGGTGATAATCCAGTACGCGAAATCTTGACTCACCCTAGGGTGTCCCCGAGTACCACGAGACACGTGAAACCTTGTGGGAATCCGGGAGGACCATCTTCCAAGGCTAAATACTCCCTAGTGACCGATAGTGAACCAGTACCGTGAGGGAAAGGTGAAAAGAACCCCGGGAGGGGAGTGAAATAGAAACTGAAACCGT